>NZ_JAMWXW010000003.1:0-393410 GCF_031570135.1 Paraburkholderia sp. USG1
AGTCAAACCTTCCTTTCATTACTGTGTGAGACTTGATACTTTCGCTTCTCGGCAGACCCCGAAGGATCCGCCTCGCATCGCGCATCAAGCGCCCACACTTATCGGCTGTTAATTTTTAAAGATCGGTTACGCATTCACCACCGAACCGCCACCACCGCAATTGCCAACCTCACAACCACCCGGCACCGCTTCGTTCTGCGTCGCTGCATCAGCAGCAGAGAAACGAGATTATGAAGAACTTTCGCTACGTCGTCAACAGGTTTTTCCAACTTGCCTAACCCGCCCACTTCGCTGAAAGCCTTGCCACTACTGGCTCTCCCGCCTCCCGCACTCCGTTGTCCGAAGCACGAAAGAGCGAGATTCTAGCGAGACAGACTCCGCCTTGCAAGCGTTATTTTGATCTGCATGGATTGCGCCAGAAACGGCAAGAGGATCGCGACAAAGTCAGAGAATCAGCAAGCGCGAAACAGACAGAAACAGCCTGATCCAAACATCTCTCCGAAGGCCAACCGACAGCCAATCAGGCAGCCGCGTGCTTAAGCATCACCCTCTCGACAACGCCCAGATAGTGCTCGATATCCGGCGTCGCGCGGTTCTCTTCTTTGGCGAGATCGTCCCACCTGCGCAGGCGCAATGCATCTTCCGCGTAGGGCTTCTGCAGAAACGCGTCCGCTTCCTCCTTGCGGAAAATGCCGCCCTGCAGTTCCAGACTCCTCACCGAATCGGCGGAAAGCCGGCCGAAATACGTGTCGTCGATCGCGCACAGGCAGCGCTTCGCGTCGACGTGCAGGCGTATCGGCTCCAGCACCGCGTCCGACAACACCGGCCGTAGAAACGGCAGCGCGAAATACTGATGCAGATCGTCGATACCCCGCTCCGTCGGCGTCTCACCCTGCAGATTGAGCAGGTGCCCGAGGTCGTGCAGAAACGCCGCGGCGACCAGGTCGTCGTCAGCGCCAGCCTCTTGCGCCAGTAAGCCGCTCTGCAGTGCATGTTCCAGTTGCGTGACCGGCTCGCCGCTATAAGCCATCTTGCCGTATTGCTCGAACAGGGAACGGATGTCCTTCACACTCAATGCCACGTTATCACTCCCACGGTAATGAAAAAGTCTTCAGATTGGTGAAGCTCTTCATGGCTTCCTGAACACCTTCCTTATAGCCAAGTCCGGAGTCCTTGATGCCGCCGAACGGCGTCAACTCGATCCGGTAGCCGGGCACTTCCCACACATTGACCGTCCCCACGCGCAATTCGTTGATGAAACGCGTGATCGCATCCTGCCGGTTCGTGCACACACCTGACGACAACCCGAACGCCGTGCCGTTGCTGATGCGGATGGCGTCGTCGAGCGTGTCGAAGGTGATGATCGGCGACACGGGGCCGAAGGTTTCCTCCCGCACCAGCGTCATCGACGGATCGACGCCGTCCAGCACCGTCGGCGCATACAACGCGCCGTTGCGCTGATTGCCGGTCAGGAGACGCGCCCCGCTCGCCACCGCCTCGTTCACGCGCGCTTCGAAAAGCTGCGCCGCGGCAACATCGATCACAGTGCCCATCTGACTGGATGCATCGAACGGGTCGCCGAAACTCCAGGCGCGCGTCTTCTCGACGACCAGATCGGTGAAATCCGCGGCCACGCTCTTTTGCACCAGCATCCGCTTGACCGCGGTGCAGCGCTGCCCGGAGTTCTTATAGGAGCCCTGCACGGCAAGCGTCGCCGCACGTTCGAGATCGGCGTCGTCGAGCACGATCAGCGGATCGTTGCCGCCCAACTCCAGCACCACACGCCGGTACGCCGCTCTCGCCGCAATGTATTTGCCGATCGCCACGCCGCCCGTGAACGTGACGAGTTCCGCCAACGGATGCGTGATCAGTTCATCGGCGATTTCTCGCGGATCGCCAGTCAGCACCTGCAGCATCGGCGCGGGCAAGCCGGCTTCGTACAGAATATCGGCGAGATAGAGCGCCGACAGCGGCACCTTTTCCGACGGCTTCAGCACCACCCGATTATTGGTCGCGATAGCCGGCGCGATCTTGTGCGCAACCTGGTTCATCGGATGGTTGAACGGCGTAATCGCCACGATCACACCCGCCAGCGGCTCGCGCTGCGAAAACACACGGCGTTTCTTGCCGTGCGGCGTCAGATCGCAGGAAAAGCTCTGCCCGTCGTCACGCACTGCCTCGATCGAAGCAAACTTCAACACGTCCGCCACGCGGCCGATCTCGTAACGTGAATCCTGCTTCGACAAGCCCGACTCGCGCGAAATCAGATCCGACGCCTCTTCAGTCCGCTCGCGTATCAGCGCCGCCGCCCGCTCCAGAATCTGCGAGCGTTCGTAACGCGTGAGCTGTGCCTGATAGGCTGCCGCGTACTCGAACGCAGCACGCACGTCGTCGACACTCGCCAACGGCACCGTGCCCACGCGCGTTCCCGTATACGGATCGAACACGTCGAGCGTGCGCGAGCGCGTCACGCGCTCGCCTTTGAGCCGCAGCGCTTCCGCCCGAAAAGCCGGATGGTCCCGCAGCGTGGCGTTCATGATGCCGACACGCGATTCAAGGCGATGTCGAAGATATCGAAGTTGCGCAGTCTCCTGCCGCCGCTGCCGCCGCTGGACGGCAACGCTTCGACACGCCGGTTGAACAGCAGCGGCACTTCCTGTTCGGAAACACCGCCATGCGAGCGCAACGGTACGGTCAACCCGGAAAGATCATGCTCATCGCGCCGTGTGCCGAGCACCACATGCTTCGTGCTGACCACGACGATATCGCCGACGCGATCGCTCGGCAGTTCGAAGCGTTCGCACGCCGCACTGTTATCGAGCACGGTTTCGATCCCCTGCAAGCCGCCGATCCGTTCGATCACCTGCGCGACGCTGACGTCGCGCGGCAGATAGATCGTCGCGAACGAGCCGAGCGCGCCGTGATGCACCACGTAAGGATCCGTGATCGGCAGAATGACGCGCGCACGGCCGGCACCGAGCCACTCGTCCAGCACGTCCTGCAGATAGATCACATTCGGCTCGCCGGTCTGCGGATCGTGCTTCGCGTTCATGCCGTGATCGGCGGTCAGGCCGATCACCCAGCCGAGCGCGTCGAGCTTCGCGAGGTAGCTGTCCACCATCGCGTAGAACGCGTTGGCGCCCTCGGTGCCCGGCGCGAATTTGTGCTGGATGTAATCGGTGGTCGACAGATACATCAGGTCGAGCTTGCGGGTTTGCGCGAGCCGCACGCCGGCGGCGAACACGAATTCGGACAACCCCGCGCTATACACATCGGGCACCGGCAAGCCGACCAGATCGAGTACTTCGCCAATGCCGTTTTCTTCGAGCTTCACCTTGTCGGCTTTTTCCGCCGAGAAGCAGATGCCCTTCAACTGCCAGCCGAGCAGCCGGCGCAGTTTGTCTTTCGCCGTGACCACGGCCACCGCGGCGCCCGCTTCGGCGGCGGCGGCCAGCAAGGTGCCCGCGCGCAAATAGGCGGGATCGTTCATCATCACTTCCGCGCCCTCGCCGCCGTTCGCGTGCGGATCCCAGAAGTAATTGCCGCAGATGCCGTGCACCGAAGGCGGCACGCCGCACACGATCGAGAGATTGTTCGGGTTGGTGAACGACGGAATCACGCAGTCGCCCTTGAAGGCGCTGCCGCCCTTGAGCATCTTGCCGATGAACGGCGCGACGCCCGCCGCGACCGCGGCTTCGAGATAGTCGAATTCGCAGCCGTCGACGCACACCACGACTGTCGGTTGCGAAGGTAGCCGGTAGCTGCGGCCGTTGACTTCGATCGTGCGTCCGCTCGTGCTCGTGCTCGTATTTGCCATCGTCGCCTTCCATGCGTGCCGGGCACGCGTGTTGTAGTCAGTCCGTTGCCACTACCTCAACCGTTCGATGCCGGCGGCATGCGCACCATGCCCAACGGCCCGGCCGGTTCGCACGCCGCATGAGCGCGCTGCAAGCCGCCGTTCACATGCGCATGCATCAGCGCCGCGGCACGCCCGGCGTCACGCGAAGCGAGCGCCGTGAGAATCGCGCGATGCTCGGCCAGCGAGCGCTCCATCGCATCGGCATGTACCACCAGCGCGGCACGTCGAAACAGGCTCAACTCGCACACCAGCCTGCGGTACGTCTCATACAGCTTCAGATTGCCCGACGCCGCCACGAGCGCGTCGTGAAACGCCACGTTGGCGCGCGCGTAGGCGTCGTGGTCCCGCGCGTCGCGCGCCGCGCGCATGGCGTCGAGCCAATCGCGCAATACCGCGAGCTTGCCGGCATCGATACTCGCCGCCAGCATCCTGCACGCCGCCTCTTCGAGCACCGCACGCACCGCGTAAATCTCGTCCGCTTCCGCCAGCGAGACCGTCCGCACGAATACGCCGCGATTCTTCTCGGTACGCACGAGGCCGGCCTGCTCCAGCGCGCGAAACGCCTCGCGCACCGGACCGCGCGACACTTGCAGACGCGTGGCCCAGTCGGCTTCGTTGAGCTTGTCGCCGGGCGCGAGCGCCCCCTCGATGATGTGCCGTTCGATTTCGTCGCGAACCAGCGTCGTCAGCGAATGCCTGCGCACAACCTCAATCGGATCGACAGAAGCAGTTTGCATATATTCGGTCATTTTGACAAATTTTGCCACATCGATATGTGTAGACGCGCCGTCATGGCACGCCTGCACATGCATCAGAAGTTGCTCGTCAGTCCGCCCGACGGCGCGGCACGCGCGCCGCGATCAGCAGCAGCGCAGCCAGCGAGACCAGCAGAAGAATCAGCGACAGCGCGGAAGCCGGCAGGTAATAGCCGCGTTCCACCTGACCGACGACCACGATCGGCACCGTCGCGAAGCCCGGCGGATACACGGTCAGCGTGGCGCCGAGTTCGCCGAGCGAGAGCGCGAACCCCAGCGCGAGACTCGCGCGGATCGCCGGCACCAGTTGCGGCAGCACGACGCGGCGCAACACCATCGAAGGCGGCGCGCCGAGACTCGCCGCCGCTTCGCGCAGAATCGTGAGCTCCGGGCGCAACGCGGCGGCGGCGCACCGGTAGCAGAACGGCAACACGAGCGCGAGCTGCACGAACACGACGATCGCCGCGGAGCTCGACAGATCGAGCGGACGCTTGTGATACGCGATCAGCACCGCGAGCCCGAGCACCACGCTCGGCACGCCGTTGGGCATCATCGCAATGGTGTCGACGAAGGCGCCGAGGCCGCGGCGGTCGCGCCCTTCGAGCGCCAGCGCGAGCCACAGGCCGAGAATCGTGCCGAGCACGGCGACGCCCATGCCGATTTCGAGGCTGGTGGTGAGCGCGTCGAAGTCGCTCGAGCCGAGGCGCTCGAACCAGCGCGTGCTGAAGCCGTCGGGCAGGATCGTGCCGGACCAGTGCGCGGCCACGCTCGAGAGCGCGACGACCAGCACCGGCAACACGAACAGCCAGAAGCACAACAGCGCGGCAAAACCGAGAAACAGGCCGCCGAGCATGCGTACCGGCAGACTGCGGCGCACCGGTCGCGCTTTCTTATGCATGACCGGCAAGACGGTCGGATCGAGTTCAACGGCCATGACCCGCTCCTTTTACCTTGCGACGGTTGACCTGGCGGTACAACGCATACAGCGACAAAGACATGATCAGCATCACGACCGCGCCGGCGGCGGCGGTCGGCAGATCGAGATCGACGGTGGCGGAGCTGTAGATCGCCACCGGCAGCGTGATCAGATGCGCGCTGCCGAGCACGAGCAGAATGCCGAACTCGTTGAGCGTCAGCAGAAAGCACAGGATGGTGCCGGCGGCGATGCCCGGCCACGCGAGCGGCAGGATCACCCTGGCCGCGACCATCCAGCCGCTCGCGCCGAGGCTGCGGGCGGCTTCGATCAGACGCATATCGAGCGTGGCGAACGAAGCCAGCGTGGGACGCACTACGAACGGCGCGTAGAACACCACCTCCGCGAGAATCACGCCGCCTACGCCGAACAGGAAATCGAGCGGCGGCGCCTGCAGATGAAAGAGCCGCTGCAAGCCGATGCTGACCGAACCCTGCGAGCCGTACAGAAAGATCAGCGTGAAGGCGACCAGAAACGACGGGAACGCGACGAACAGTTCGAGAAAGCGCGTGATCATGCGCGCGCCGGGGAACGGCTTGAAGAACAGCATCGACGCGAGCGCGACGCCGAGCAGCGACGCGAGCCCGGCACTGGCGAACAGGATCCACAGCGTGGTGCCGATCACGCCACTCGTTTCGGGATTGCTGAAGAACGCCGAATAAGCCTGCAGGCTCAAGCCATGCGGGCCGGTCAGACTGAGCAGCACCAGACGCACGAGCGGATAGATGACCAGCGGCCCGAGCACCACCACGGCGATGAACAGCAGGTGCCATTGCGCAGCGCGTTCGCGGCGCTTCACCGCGGCCGTATGTGAGGCGGCGCTGGCGCTGCGGCGCGCGTCGGCGGCGGCTGTGCCGAGCGGGTTCGGCGTATCAGGGGTTGATAAGGACGACATCGTCAGCCTCGTAACGCAGGGAAACACGCGCGCCCTTCTCCGGCATCATGCCGTGGCCGCGCTGCATGGTGACGAGCACCGGCTCGTTGGGCATCGCGTCCAGTACGACGGAAACCGACAACACCGCGCCATACCATTCGACCGAGGCGATCGCGCCGTGCAAGTGCCCTTCGCCGAGCGGCACGATACGCAGCGCCTCAGGACGCAGGCAGGCCACGCGTTCGCGCTCGTTGTGGCGTACGTCGCTCATGCTGAACGCCACCTGCGGCGGCAGCAGATTGGCCGCGCCCAGATAACGCGCGACAAAACCGTCGGCGGGCGTGTCGTACAACTGCTGCGGCGTGCCGAGTTGCGCGATGCGGCCTTCGCGCATCAGCAGCGTGCGGTCGGATAGCACCAGGGCGTCGTCCTGATCGTGCGTCACGCAGACAATCGTCAGATTCGGCAGACGCTCATGCAGCGCCTTCAGCTCGGAACGCACCGACGCGCGCAGATTGGCGTCGAGTGCGGAAAGCGGTTCGTCGAGCAGCAGTACGTCGGGCTCGATCACGAGCGCGCGAGCGAGCGCCACGCGCTGCTGCATGCCGCCCGACAGCTGCGCGGGCATCACGTGACCGGCCTCGCCCAGTTGCACCAGCTTCAATGCATCGGCCACACGCCGGGCGATATCTTTGGACGGCGTGCGGCGCGCGCGCAAGCCGAAGGCCACGTTCTCGAACACCGACAGATGCGGGAACAGCGCATAACTCTGGAACAGCAGGCCGAGATTGCGCTTGTGCGGCGGCACGTGGGTGAGATCGTGACCGGCCACGGTCAGCGTGCCGGACAGGCCGTCCGCCTCGATAAACCCGGCGATGAAGCGCAACAGGGTGGTCTTGCCGCAACCGCTGCGGCCGAGCACGGTAAGCAGTTCGCCGCGCTGGATGGTCAGCGACAGATCGTCGAGCACCGTGCGCGAACCGAAACGCACGGTCAGATGGTCGATCTGCACGCCGCCCGGCGTAGTCGAACTCGCGGCATCGAGCGCGTCCGGGGCGGCGCCGAGCGCGCCTGGTTGAGCAAGACTGGCGGTATTCACCGGGTTCATCCTCCAACTGGATTAATACAGATGCAGCGCCTCGGGATTCCCGCGAGCGCCGCCTGATTCTGTGACGTCACCCGGTTACGTGACCGGGTGACGCCGATGACGCTACGAACAACCGCTTACTTCGGCTTGACCACTTCGATCTGCTTGCCCGATGAACCGATCACGTCGTTCTTCCAGCGCGCGGTCCAGTCGGCCTTCTTCGCCATCACCTGATTCCAGTCCACCGGAATCAGCTTCACGCCGGCGATGGCCTGCTTGACGGCTTCACCGTTCTTGCCGGCGAGCGGCACGTCGGTACGGCCCGGAATACCGAAGATGTCCGGCACCTTGGCCTGCACTTCCGTCGACATCAGGTAGTCGATCAGCTTCTTGCCTTCCGCCTGGTTCGGACCGTTCTTGATCAGGCCGATCGCGTACGGCAACTGGAACGTGGTCGGCTGGCCGCCGGGCGCGGCCGCGAGGAACACCGGCTTGAGCGACAGGCCGCCGTTGGCGGCGTCGTCCAGATCCATTTGCAGATCGCCGTTGGCGACCGCGATTTCGTTACGCGAAAGCAGCACGTCGAGATAGCCCGTGCCCTTGGTGTGGAACTTGGCGCTGCTTTCGAGCTTCTTCAGATAGTCGAACGCCTTGTCTTCGCCCATCAGCGACGAGGTCAGGATGATCACCGCCATGCCGTCGCCCGCCGTGGCCGGGTTCGAGTAGGCGATCTTGCCGCTGAAGTCCGGATGCAGCAGATCCGCGAAGGTCTTCGGCTGGGTCTTGGTGACTTCCGGGTTGATCGCGAACGAGAAGTAGTTGTTCACGAAAGTCGCCCATGCCCCGTTCGACGCTTTGGCAATCGCCGGCACGTTCTTGTAGTTGGCGCTCTGATAAGCCTGCAGCAGGCCGCTCTGGTCGGCTTGCTGGATGAACGGCGGCAGCGTGACGAGCACGTCGGCCTTCGGCTGATCCTTTTCGATGGTGGCGCGGTTCACCACTTCGCCGCTACCCGCCGTGACGATGTTGACCTTCACGCCTTCCTTCTTTTCGAAGGCCGGCAGCACGTCCTTATAAAGGTTTTCGAGGCCGTCGGCGGTGTACAGCACCACGGCGTCGGCCGCGTGCGCCTGCATTGCCGTGGCGCCGAATGCCGCTGCGGCGACCAGCGCCGGCAGCAGCTTGCGTGCGAGACCCGCCTTGGCGTGAAGGGAATTCGTCTTTGTCATGTCGCTTTCTCCGAAAGGCAAAAAACCAGACGGTCGGGATATCCCGATACCTGTTGTGATTGAACGGCGGTAGCGCCGCGCCGCTTACGTGTTGCCCGCATCAAGCTGTGTGCAGATTCATGCGGATTGCAGATTGCCAACAACTTTGTTCCCACCTTTCCAGCCCGACTTACAGCCCACCTACGACACTCGCGCTGCCAGCCATGCCTGAAAGGGCACGGCAAGGATCACAGGTTTGCATGACAACGCCATGACGATTCTGCTGAATTCCAAAAAATGACACAATTCGCCAATAATATCCAAATGAATCTTTTCGTCGCCCGGTCCGGGCGGCGCCTGTTTCGGATGATGACGGAGGCTTGTGTGATCCTTGGAAACGACCCGATCCTGTTGACCCCAGGCCCGCTCACCACTTCCTCGCGGACGCGCGAAGCAATGCTGCGCGACTGGGGTTCGTGGGATGCCGCGTTCAACCGCATGACCCACAGCGTATGCGCCGACCTCCTGAAGATCGTACATGGGGAAAACAACTATGTATGCGTCCCGCTTCAAGGCAGCGGAACCTTCGCGGTCGAAGCGGCCCTCGGCACGCTGGTGCCGCGCCAGGGCTGCGTGCTGGTTCCGAACAACGGCGCGTATTGTGCCCGGCTGATCGGAATATTGCAGCGGATGGGCATCGCTTATATCGAATTGGCGCTGCGCGAGGACGAACCGGTCAGCGCCGCCGCCATTGAAGACGCCTTCAACCGCGACTCGCGCATCAGCCACGTCGCGCAAGTGCATCTGGAAACGAGCGCCGGCCTGCTCAATCCGCTCGACGATATCGCCGCGGTATGTCAGCGGCACGGCAAAAGCCTGATCGTGGATGCGATGAGTTCGTTCGGCGCGTTGCCTATCGACCTGCGGCGCGGCGGCATCGACGCGTTGATCTCGGCGAGCGGCAAGTGTCTCGAAGGCGTGCCGGGCATGGGATTCGTGATTGTGCGGCGCAGCGTGCTGGAGGACAGCGAAGGCCGTTCGCCTTCGCTCGTGCTGGATCTGCACGACCAATACGTCTACATGCAGAAGACGACGCAGTGGCGCTTCACGCCGCCAACTCACGTGGTGGCTGCGTTGCGCGAGGCGCTCAACCAGTTCGGCGCCGAGGGCGGCCAGCTGGCGCGCGGTGCGCGTTACGCGCGCAACTGCGCGGCGCTGGTCGGCGCCATGAAAGCGCTCGGTTTCGAGCCGTTTCTGAAGCCCGAAGTGCAGGCGCCCGTGATCGTCACCTTCCACGCGCCGCGCGACCCCGCGTGGCATTTCGCGGCCTTCTACGCGGCAGTCCGCGAGGCCGGTTACGTGCTGTATCCGGGCAAGCTCACTCAAGTGGAAACGTTCCGCGTGGGTTGCATCGGCGCGATCGACGCGAACGAACTGCTCAACGCGGTGGCCGCGATCGGCCGCGCGCTCGAACGGCTCGGCATCCGGGTGAAGTAGAGGGAACAGCCGCGGCGCTCAGGCGATCAGGATTTCCGGACCATGCGCCGTGATCGCCTTGCCGAGAGCGCGCTCCGGCGCCAGCTCGGTCACCAGATAACGCGCCGACTCGATACCGTTGATGCGCACCGGCGTCACGCGGCCGAACTTCGAATGATCGGCGACGACCACCACCATGTCGGCAGCGGCGATCATGCGGCTGCGCACCTCGGCGGCCATGCGGCTGTAGTCGGTCAGATAGCCGTCCGGCGAGATCCCGCCCGCGCCGATGAAGGCAAAATCCGCGTGGTACTGCGTCAGTTGATGGACGGTATCGAGCCCGAAGGTGGCGTCTTCGATATCCGACAGCTCGCCGCCCAGCAGCGTGACGCGGTTGTCGTTGCGGCGGCCTAGCAGCAGCGCGATCCGCCAGTCGTTCGTGTACACGGCCAAACGATGCCGGTCGAGCAACGCCCGCGCCACCGCTTGCGTGGTACTGCCCGAATCGATGATCAGCGACGCGCCGTCCGGCACGAACTCCGCCGCGCGCTCGCCGATGGCGCGCTTCGCACCGGCATTCGCGGCTTCACGGGTATCGAGGTCGGGCTCGCGCCGGTCGCTCGACAGCGCGCCGCCGTGAGTGGTGACCAGCAGGCCGCGCCCGGCCAGCGCGTTCAGGTCACGGCGAATGGTCTCGCGCGACACGTTCAGTTCGCGCACCAGCTCCGCGACCGAGAGCGCGCCGGTTTTGGCGACTTGCGCCAGGATGTATTGGTGACGTTGTTCTGCGAGCATCGATGAAAGGCCGGAAGCCGGCACGCTTGGGTTTCGCCACGGTTGGAGAAGGCCGGCGTATTGTATTACGCGTCGCGCGCCGATGCTCCTCCCGGCGCGCTTACCTGCTAACCTGAACGCCCAGGCCGCGCGCGAATGTCCCTCGATAGCTGTGGACGCCACGCGGCCGGCAAACCGAACTACCAATGCCGCCACTGTTTCGCCGTCTACTGCTGCTGTTCCACGCGCTGCGTTACGGGGCGCGCCTCGTCTGGCTTGCCGCGCCGGCAGATCACAAACTGCACTGGACAATCGAGCTGGCCGGCCGCCTGCACGCGGCGGGGCGCAGCGGCCAGAGCCTGAGCCGCGTGCTGCCGGCACTCGGGCCGCTGGCGGGACGATTCGCGCAAACCCTGGCCGAACGGCCCGAACTCGCGAGCGGCACCCTGCACGACGCGATCGACGCAATCGATCACATGGAAGCGCCGCTGCCGCCGCACGAGTCCGAACAGGCGCTCGCGCGCGCGTTCGGCAGGCCGCTCGCCACGCTGTTCAGCGCCGTGGATCTGGTGCCGGTGCGTGGCGGCTTCGCCGAACAGACGCATCTTGCACGGCTGGTGGCGCCGGTGAACGGCCACTACGAAGTGGCGATCAAGCTGGTGCGCGCCGACCAGTTGCAGCAGATCGGCGACGAACTCGCGCTGCTGCGCTGGGTCGCGCGCTGGCTGGAGAACCTTTCCGGCACCGCGCGCCGCCTGCACCTGCGTGCGCAGGCGCAGAGCTTCACGGACGACATCCTGCGCCGCTTCGATCTGCGAGCCGAAGCGGCCAATCTGAGCCAGACCGGCCATCATTTCGACGGCGACGCGCGCATCGTCGTGCCGGACGTGATCTGGGATCTCTGCACCAGCCACACGCTGACGATGCAACGCGTCAGCACCTTGCCGGCGAGCGACCTGACCGGTCTGCATGCGCATCACATCAAACTCGCGCCGCTCGCCGCGCATATCGTCGAAGTGGTCGCCGAGCAGGCGTTCGAGCATGGCTTCTTTCACGCTACGCTCGACGCGCGCCGCGTGCGGGTGAGCGTCGAACCGGACACGCTGGGGCGGCTCGTCCTGGCGGAATTTTCGATCATGTCGAGCCTCTCGACGGACGAACGCGAGTTCTTCGTGCACGGCGCGAGCGCGCTGTTCGACCAGGACTACGCGCGGCTCGCCGACATGCATCGCGATGCCGGGCACGTGCCGCAGGATACGCGCGCCGAGATGCTCGAAGCCGAGTTGCGCACGCGCGCCGAAGCGCATTTCGCCGCCGAGCCGGCAAACCGTTCGGCGGGTCCGCTGTTTCATCACCTGCTGCACGCGGTGCAGCCGTTCGAAGGCGCGGTGCCCGCGCGGCTCGCGACCGCGCAGCGCTCGTTTCAGCAAGCCGAAATGCTAGCGCGCGCGCTGCATCCCGGCGTCGATACGTGGAATATCACGCGCGGCGTGCTGGCGGATATCGCACGGCGCGACATCGATCACCGCGGCTGGATCAAGCGGATTACCCACGAGTTGCCGCACCTCGCGCATATGCTGCCGCGCATGCCGCAACTCGCGGTGCGCTATCTGCAGCATGAGCATGATCGCGCGCGCACGCCGCAGCAGAATGCGCGGCTCGTGGCGGAAATCGGCCGGGAGTACCGGCGCACGCGCGTGCTGCTGTGGGCGTGCGCGGTGTGCGGCGGCGCGCTCGGCGCAGGGACTGTGCTGCTGATATGGTGACGGCGGTATCGCGCCGTTCGAGCCACCCCGCACCGATCCGCCTCGCCGGTTGCAGCTTCGAACAAGACGCGCATGGCACCGTTCCGACAAGATGGCGGCTTTGCACACCGCTTTTCACACCTTTTCGCACCTTTTCGCACCAGCCATTTTTCCCGATGCTCGCTTCTTTCATCGCCGCCGTCTTCGTCGTGTCGTGGTCGACCGGTTTCGTGGTCGCCCGCGCGATCACGCCTTACGCTGATCCCAATCTCTTCCTGCTCGCGCGCTTCGGCGGCGCGGCGCTGATCTTCGCGCTGGCCGCGCTGGCTGCACGCGCCGCCTGGCCGGGCGGCCGCGACATCGGCAAACATCTGCTGGCGGGCGCGCTGTTGCAAGGCGTGTATCTCGGCGCCGGCTACTGGGCCGTCGCCCAAGGCCAGAGCGCGGGCGTGATGGCGCTGCTCGGCGCGCTTCAACCGCTGGCGACGGCCGCCGTCGCGGCGCCGCTCTTCGGCGAAAGGCTGTCGCGGCGCGGCTGGACCGGCATGGCGCTCGGTCTCTCCGGCGTCGTGCTCGTGCTCGAACCGAAGCTGGCGTCGAGCGCGGCACCGACACCGCACGGCAACGCGCCCGGCTGGCTGGTCGTGCTGATCTCCATCGCCGCGGTCGGCGCGATTACAGCGGGCACGCTGTTTCAGAAAACTTCGCTTGCCAGGGCCGACATTCGCAGCGCGAGCGCGGTGCAGAACTTCGGCGCGGCGCTCGTCGCGGGCGTGTTCGTGCTGGCGCTCGGCGAGCACCGCTGGATTGCGTCGCCTACGTTGTGGGCGTCGCTCGCGTGGGGGATCGTGATGCTCTCCGGCATCAGCGTCACGTTGCTCGTGTGGATGGTCAGACGCGGCGACGCGGCGCGTGCGACCGCGTTGATGTTTCTCGCTCCGCCGCTCGCCGCGCTCGAAGGTTATGCGGGCTTCGGCGAGACGCTGCTGCCGGTGCAGATCGCCGGCTTTGCCGTAGCGCTGATCGGCGTATTGCTGACGCGCTCACGCTGAATCGCGCGGCCGCGAATCAGTCCGCCGGAATCAGTCCGCCGTGTCCGCGCCGGCCGGCACATTCGCGCGCGCCTTGCTGCCGGGCGCGGGCGCCCACGCGGGGCGGCTCTTGCGCTCCGAATCCACCACGACGATGTAACGCCCGGCCCACGGCGTCACCTGGCGATCGCTCTTCAACACCCACAGCGATTTACCGGATTCGACGAGCGCCGCATATTCGGCGTCGAGAATGCCGTAGTGATCGAGAAACGTATTGAGCGATGCGGGAATCCGCACGCAGCCCTTCGAATGACGGATGCCGAGCAGCGGTTCGAGCCGGTCGGGGTCGGTGGCATGCATCTGGAAGCGCATCTGCGACATACCGCCTTTGCCCCAGCCGCGCTCGCCCTGCGCCCAGCCGAGGTCGAAGATCCGCATGTCGCGCTTGCCGTAGCCGCGAATATGGTTTTCGTTCTGCGTGCCTTCCGAGCGGAAATCCATGTTGGCGGGGGTATGCTCGAACACACCGAGCGGCGTGACGAAGTGGTCGTACTCGCCCGGCCGTCCAGTCGAAACCGGCGACGCGCCGATCATCTGCCAGGTGTCGGCCGGCGTGGCGCGAAAGTAGATGAAGAGCGCCTGCACGTTGGCGTTGCGATCGACCAGCACCACATACTCGCCCGACAGGTCGCCCAGCATGTGCGCGCCGAGCGCAGCTTGCAACCGGTCGGCATAGGCTCGCTGATCCGCCGCCGGCACTTTCAGCTTGCGTGTGACGCTCTGCGCGAACACGTCCCGCAGCATGAACGCGCGACGCGGGTCGACCACGCCGGCGGCATCGGGCGCGGCGACAGCGGACGCATTAACGAGCGCCGACGGACGACTCGCCGCGCCCGGCGCCGAGGCTGCAACGGGTGCCGAGGCTGCGATCGCCACGCCGCAGGACAACGCACAAAAAACGGCGCCCAATGCAAACCGTAACGCCCCCGCCAGACGGCGGAAAGAAGGCAATGCGCGCGCGCTGCTCCGCACAGAAGGTCGATACGACATACACGAAACATCGCGCGCATGATCCACCGACGCGAAGCTCACACGGTCCAGTGCAGGCTGGCCAGGCCAGTTGGGGTAGTTCATCGCGTAGTTGAGCAAAACCTGATTATTATTGTCTGCTCGCCGGCTTATGCGGCGCTCTCGGAACGAGGATGTTACTAAGCACATTGCGATCTGTCGATAAAGATTCGACGACTCAGCCATATAGCCGTAATAATCGGGCATATTTGCCGGACAAAGCAGCGAATTAAAAGCGCCGCAAAGGCAAATTAAAGCCGATTAGCAGCGATAAACCGCGAAGAACGGATGTGTCACGGCGCATAAACAGGAACTGCCTCATCACAAGCAGCGCGCTGCTTCGCCTGATCCGGCTGTTGCGCGCGCAACGTTTAACCGTTCGACCTGTGCGCGAGCGCGCAAGGAGCAAAGAGAATCATGACGCCACACGATCCAGTCGCATGCCAGGCGCGCATCTCTGAAGAAATGCATATCGGCCCCACGTTCGACGCGGAATATGAAATCGAGCGCCGGCTTGCTTTTCTCGCGAATTACCTGCGCAGCAACGGCCTGAAAACGTATGTGCTCGGGATTAGCGGCGGCGTGGATTCGACCACTGCCGGCCGGCTTGCGCAACTCGCGGTCGAGCGGTTGCGTGCCGAACATTACGAAGCGCAATTCATCGCAATACGTCTGCCTTACGGTGAACAGAAAGACGAAGCCGACGCGCAACAGGCATTGCGCTTTATTCGCGCGGACCACAATCTCGCCATCGACATCAAACCCGCGGCCGATGCCATGCTCGCCGCGCTGGATAAGAGCGGCGTGCTATTCAACGACGAATCGCAACAGGATTTCGTGCACGGCAATATCAAGGCGCGCCAGCGCATGATCGCGCAATACGCGGTGGCCAGTGCGCGGGCCGGCGTGGTGATCGGCACGGATCACGCGGCCGAGTCGGTGATGGGCTTCTTCACGAAGTTCGGCGACGGCGGTGCCGATGTGCTGCCGCTCGCCGGACTCAACAAGCGTCGCGTGCGCGCGGTGGCCAAGGCGCTCGGCGCACCGGAAGAGCTGGCGCACAAGGTTCCGACAGCCGACCTCGAAATGTTGCGTCCGCAACGGCCCGACGAGGATGCTTACGGCATTCCGTACGATGCTATCGATGACTTTCTGGAGGGCAAACCCGTGAGCGATGCGGCGCGCGCGACTATCTTGCGCTATTACGACGTCACGCGTCACAAGCGGGCGTTGCCGTACACGCCGTTCGATTGGCCGGTGCAGGCAAGCGAAGATTGAAAAAAGCGATGGGGGTTGCAGGCGATACGCCAATATGCCGGCGACGTTGCCTTACGAGCGCGTTGGCGCGTCTGCAATGCGGCCGCCGAGGCGCGCTCGTCGCGCGCCACATTTGGGTACGCGCGACCGCGCCTCTTCAGTGAGACGCTGGCGGTTCGTCGGTGAACAGGTCGGCGCTGGCCTCCAGCGTCAGGCCGCCCAACTGCTTGCCGTGAATCTGCCGCGCGATCACTTCGCCCACGTAGGGCACTTCGGCGTCCAGTTCGACCGTGGCGTAGGCGCCCGGCTTGCCGGCGTCGACCACCTCGATGTTTTTCGCGTAATGCCCGAGTTCGTGCTTGAGGAACTCCCGCACTTCCTGCTCGCTGCACGACTCCGCGATGTTGCGAACGATCAGGTTCATGCAGCCTACCCTCGGCGCGCGCTGCGCCCTGTGCCGCGATCAGCGGCCTGCACCCGCACCGGGCGCAATGCGGCACGCTGTTTTGCCTGCGCGGCGGCGAGTTGGCGGATCAATGCGGTGCCGGCGGCACCCAAGGCGGCCAATGACAAATAGAAGGCAACCATTTAATTCTCCCCTGCGAATTTCGTCCTGTTTTCAGGATAGCCACAATCGGCAGCAAAAGCGATGTGAGACGGCGGCGTCAAACTCAGATCTAAAACCGCCATTAATGCACTGTACCTGAATAAGCGGCGTCAAAAATAGCAATACAGCTGTTCATTTTCCGGTACTGGCCCGGCAAACGCGCCGAACGTGGTAAACGCTGAGCGCAAAAACCGGGCCGCGCTCACGCTTTGCTGCGGCATCCTACGGGGAACGTGCGCAAAAGGCGGGCTGATCGTCGTGATCAGTCCGCCGCTTGCACATTGGCCGAACTCACCCACCACGCGTTCTTGCCCTGCGGCAACTGAACCAGCACCGCGGACGGATCGTCGACGCCGTCGTCGGCTACTTCGCATACTGCGAGACCGTCAGGCAGGCGTTTCACCTCGCCGGCCGACTGGAACAGCGCGATACGTTGCGCGCTCAACGGTCGCAGCTGACGATACACGTCAAAGCTGATTGCCGCCGGCACGTCGCCGCGAATGTGCAGCGTGTCGGCCTCGCCGCAGCGCACCGGCTCCGCGGCGAACACGGCGGTGCTGCCGAACAGACAGCCCAAAGAAAGCGCCATGACGGCAAGACGTGAATGGATCATGATGATTCTCCGAAAACGGAATGGGGCCACGGCTTGCAACCGCAAGCCGTGCGAATGAACGAAAGCGTGCGACCCGGGCGAACCGGCCGCCCTAACCGGCCGCGCCCATCCTCATGGCGGATTGTCGTGTCCGCCGCTGCGGCCATTGTCGCCGCCGGTGGCGACGTCGAGCCGGCTGATGTCGCAAGACGTCTGACTGAAACCCGAGTAAACCACCGACCAGTTGCCGACAATCGCGGCCTGCGCTTCGGCGAGGCTCAATTTGCCTTCGCAAACGCAGCGCTTGAGCATGACCGCCGCGCGCGCCTTGCGGCGCTCGCCCTGCTGGCCCGCCCACGGCAGGAGATCGAGATTCGAAGGTGCGTCCGGCGAGCCGCCGAGCACGATCGGCACACGCCGGTCGAGCGCAAAGGCCACGCCGTTGTCCGCGTCGATGCCGCGCGCGGCAAGCAGGCGGTCTTTGCGCGCCATCAGTTCGTCGAACGGCGGCGCAACCGTGTCGGCATAGCCGGGGCGGCAAATCGTCTCGCCCACCGATTGCTGTGTGACACGTTCGTCGAGCATCCCGGCATCTTGCGCGCGGGCTTCGCCCATGCACAGCGCAAGCAATGCCGCAGAGCCGAGTGCGAGTCCGAGCGCAATGCGCGCGCCGCGCAGAGGACGCGCCACGCCGCGCCGACGGATGGGCGCCGGCGGAGCCGTTTCATATGTACTGCCGGTCGGGTCGCGGAAGTGGTGAGTGCGACGCCTGTCTGCAATGCCTGCGTTCATTCGTCGGCGCACCGGGAGCGGCACGCAATAGTTCAATTCGCAGACCAATTAAAACACATTCAATATGAATAAGTAACAACAGCAGGCCATTTCCGCAACCTGCGGGCGAACATTGCGGATTTCAGAAGCGGTCGAAACCGGCGACGCCACCACCGTGCCAGCACGCCCGCACCCCCAATCCGGATGCGCCGCCGGGCCAGAGCCGCCTGCCAATACCGCTGCGTTCGTCGCCCCGGGCGTGATGCCCACGACACGTCGCGCCTACGTCAATATGCCGCTACCTCGGCACCCGCGCCTGCAGCGCGCGGATACGCGTCAGCGCCTGCGTGTCGGACACCGTCGTGTCGTACATCTTCGCGAGGTCTGCCTTGAGTGCGGTGCGCGACCCGCCGTCGAGATAAACCATATGCCCCGACGGATAAAAGCGCGCCGACAGATTCTGCCGGACCTGCTGGCTCAGCAGCGGCATTTGCTGCAGATCGAGCACGGTCTGATAAAACGGCGTGACGTAGTCGAAGAAGCCGTTTGCCGACAGCACCTTCAGATCGGGATTGAGCGCCATCACCGCCGCCAGGTCGCCTGCCGTGTACAGGATGATGTTGCCCTTCGCGTCGACGCCCTTCTGCGCGCCCGTCGGGTCGATGTGGCCAAAGTCCCAGTACTGGAAGGCCTGATCGTTCAGGTCGGTGAAAGACGAATTCGACGTGTACTTCAACTGCTCGTTCAGATACACGTTCCACATCGTCGTATAGACGCCGGTGACCGCCGTCATGGTCGGGTCGTTGCCGCCCGAATTCGGGTCGATCTTGCCGGCAATGCCCGTGCCGATCGCCGTCACCCGGCCGTCATACTCGCCGAGCGCGAGACCTTTGGACTTCAGCAGCGTAGTCAGGAAGAGCGAATTACCCCGGCTGTCATACGACGCGATATCCAGACTCCAGGCAAGCAGGGTCGTTTTATCGATGCCGGTGTATTCGCTGAGTTTTTCGACCGTTGCCGAGTCCGTGGCCGGAAATTTGCGCAGCGCGGCCAGATAGTCGGTGCGCGCGAACTGCGCCACTTCTTCGGCGAACGTGCCGAGATCGGTCGGCCGCGGCGCGATGCCGAGCTTCTTGTGATACCAGGCGTCCGCGGCCGCCGTGGGCAGTGCGCCGACCGGGTTGCCGGACTGCGTGTAATCGAGAATCGACGATTGCAGCGTAATGCCGTTCAGATCGACGCCGTCTTCGTGCAAGCGGTACGCCAGCACGCAACTGCGCGCCGTGCCGTACGACTCGCCGAACAGGTACTTGGGCGAATTCCAGCGGTTATTCTTTGTCAGAAAGCGCTTGATGAACTGCTTGATCGAGTCGGCGTCCTGATCGACGCCCCAGAAGTCGCGGTTCTTCTTCGGGGCGATCGCCGCCGAGTAGCCGGTGCCGACCGGGTTGATGAAGACGAGATCGCTCTTGTCCAGCAGGCTGTCCGGATTGTCTTCCATCGAATACGGTGCGGGCGGCGTGAAGCTCGGCATCGACGTCTTGATGCGGCGCGGCGCGAACGAGCCCAGCAGCACGAACACCGACGACGACCCCGGCCCGCCGTTGTAGAAGAACGTTACCGGGCGGGCCTCCTCCTTCTGGCTGTCCTGCGTGAACGCCACATAGAACATCCGGGCTTCCGGCTGCGAACTGCTCGGATCGACGATGACGAGATGACCCGCTGTCGCCGTGTAGTTGATCTTGTGGCCGCCGATGGTCACGGAATGATGCGTGATCGCGGCAGTTTCGGTTGTATCGGTGACGGAATCGTCCGGCCCATTGCCGTAGGCGACCGGATCGAAGAACGGCTGATCGCCGGCTTTGTGCGGCGTGCTGGCGGCAGCCGGTGCGGCCGAAGCATGAGAATTGTGCGACGACTGCGGACTAACGGAAGCTGACTCGGTATTCGTCATGATCGCTCCATGGGTTCGTTCACGTCTTGTACGTCGCCCCCAAAGCGGACCTGCAAGTGAACCCGCAGGCGGACCTGCTTCGGGGCGTGTGTTGCAGACTATAGTGCGGCCGCCACCTTCTGACCATTGGGACTGCCGAGGCCCGTGCAGGCATCCCAGCCCGCCGATGCCGCGAAGCTGCCGTTATTGCCTTGCGTGATGTCGTTGCATACGCCCGGCGTCTTGTACAGCTTGGGGTTGATAAAACCGGCCGGCTGCCCTTTCACCGCATTGATGCGCGCGATCAGCGCGGCCCACAGCGGCGCGACCGCACTGGTGCCGCCGACCACCGTCTGCGTACCGTCGATCAATACGCTGTAACCGGTCACCGGAGACGCGTCGCCCGCGACGTCCGGCACGCCGCGTCCGCTGAGCGCCTTCTTGCCGCCGCCAGACGCCGTGGCGGACAAGCCCTTCTGCCACGCCGGCACGGAGAAGGCATGGCTCACCCCGCCGCCGGTCGCCCCGCCATCCGCGCCGTCGTTCCACACTGCCTCATGCGAGATCGAGGTGCCCGACGCGGTGAGGTTCGTGCCGCCGCAGGCCAATACATACGGGCTCGACGCCGGGAAGTCCACCTGGTCGCCGCCGCTCGCGCCGTCGCTCGAACCGCTGTCGCCCGACGCCGCGCACACTGTGACGCCGAGCGCCGCCGCAGACTGCAGCACGCCGTTGAAGGCCTGCAACGACTGGCTGGTCCAGTTCGACTCCGGTGCGCCCCAACTGATGGATATCACCGACGGCTTGTTGGTCGCATCGTGTACCGCGCGGCTCACCGCGTCGATGAAACCGGCGTCGCTGTTCTGCGTGAAATACACCGCGATCTTCGCGCCGGGCGCGATCGCGCCGACGATCTCGATATCGAGCGTGACCTCGCCGTCCGGCCCGTTCGGATCGCCGCTCGGCTGATTGCTGCCCTGATCGACGCCGACCGACTTCACCGTGGGCGACGCAACGCCGAGACTCGCGAAGTAGGACTTGAGATCGGCGGTGTTATACCCGCCGCCCAGTTCGATGATGCCGACGCACTCGCCGCCGCCGTCGCCCTGCGGAAAATGGTAGAGCGACGCGAGTTGCGGCGGAGTGAAGGAAACCTGACGACCCCGCGCCGGCTGGAACGGCGGCCGGATGCGAAAGTGCGGGTGTGCCTGCGGGCGGTTGTCGAGGCCCATCACGGCTTCCACCACGCCGTGCAGATCGTCCGGCACGCTGATCGCTCCGGTGCGGCCACGGAACTGGCCGGCCGTGTGATGTTCGTAATGCTCCAGCTTGACGGCGAACGCGTTCTGGAACTGGGCGATCGTGCCGCCCAGCACGACCGAGCGCGCGGCCGGATCCTCGCGCACCACCGTCAAGCCGTGTTCGGTGGCAAAGGCCTTGACCTTGGCGATGTCGTCCGGCGCGGCGCCGTAGTCTTTTGCGAGTGCCTCGCGCGAGATCGGCTTGACGCCCGGATCGCCGGTTTCGATCCTGCTCATCAGCGCGTCGAACTGCGCCTGCTGCTGACGGCGCAACATGACGAACACCTCGATCCGCTCCGCCGGATCGCATTGCCCCACGACTTTCGAACCCTGTTCCACGGTTCGTTCACTGCCTGGCAGCGGGTGCTTGTTGACCATGATGTCGACTCTCCAGTTAGCGTGACGGTACGCTCCACACAGTGGACCCAGCACGCCACGCGCCTGCACAACCTCATTGCCTGAAGCCGGCGGCAAGTTACTGTTTCAGGGACTGCGTCAAACCGTCCGACCAATCCATTCGAACACAGTTCCGGCGTGCGCGGCAGTTGTCCGGATGGCTAACGGCGAGTCGCATCCATACGGGTACTTCGCCGCTCGCGCTATGATGCTGCAGCGGCAATCCAGCCGTTACATTGCCTCGCGCGCCAGCCGCGCGCACGATCAAAGAATCAGAGGAAGCCCCATGTCAATTTCGATGTATCAAGCATCATTGCCCGTGATGATCCGCGGCCTGACGAACCTGCAGGTCATTCTGGGCAAGGCCGAAGCGCACGCCGCCGCGAAACAGATCGAGCCCTCGGTGTTCACCACCGGCCGGCTCGCGCCGGATATGCTGCCGCTGACGCGCCAGGTCTATATCGCGAGCGACACCGCGAAGGGCTGCGCCGCGCGTCTGGCCGGCGTCGAAGCGCCGAAGTACGAAGACGTCGAACAGACTTTCGAAGAACTGCATGCCCGCCTTCAAAAGACGATCGATTATCTGAAGGAATTCAAGCCGGCACAGATCGACGGCTCGGAAGAGCGCGAGATCACGCTGAAAATGCGCACGGGCCCGATCGAGTTCACGGGCCTGTCGTATCTGCTCGGTTTCGTGCTGCCGAACTTCTTTTTTCACATCACGACGGCGTACGACATTCTGCGTCACAACGGTGTGGAACTCGGCAAGCTCGACTATCTCGGCGGTATCAAGTAGGTATCAAGTAAAGCACGCGTCTGCATGACCTCGCGGCTTGTGCATATGCGGTATGAGCGTTGACGAGCCGCGCTTGCGTGAGGCGGCAAAAAAGGCGTGGGCCACGCCCCGGCAATTTCACATACGCGGCTGGAACGCAATGATCGCCATGCCGGCCAGCGTAAAGACGACACCTGCCGCGTCCCACAGCGTGGGCCGCACTTTGTCGACGCACCATAGCCAGACAATCGCCACCGCCACATACACACCGCCGTAAGCCGCATACACGCGGCCTGCGGCGGTGCCATGCAAGGTCAGCAACCAGGCGAACAACGCGAGGCTGAGCGCGCCCGGTACAAGCAGCCAGATCGGACCGTCCTCTTTCAGCCACCGCCACGGCAAATAGCAGCCGACAATTTCAGCAACGGCGGTCACGGCATAAAGCAGAAAAGTCTTCATTGATGGGTGCAGTAAGTGATGGTGATGCCACAGAGAATGCGCGGCACTCTATCGGCTTTATTAACACAATCACTTTGCGCGCGGGCATGGCGCATGCGAGAGTCTGCGGGTTCTCTCTTTAATTGCCCTTCGCCATGAGTATTGCGTCACCCTGCATCGACATCTGCAAGTTCGACAGCAAAACCGGTTTCTGCGTCGGCTGCCTGCGCACCCGCGACGAATGCAAAAGCTGGAAGAAGATGAAAGACAAACATCGCAGGAAAATCATCGAGGACCGCTCGCGGCGCGAGCATAAGCTGAGCCGGTGAGCGGCCTCGGCCCTCCCCGTGCAGCGACGATCCGCGTCAGGCCCGTCGCGCCATATCGGTCCAGCGAAAGTCAGTCCAGCGAAAGCCGCACGGCAAACCCGATCAGCGCCGCCGAGAAGGTCCAGCGCTGCAGCGTTTGCGCCAGCGGATGAGCCCGCATCCAGGTGGCGATGCGGGCGGCGCCGATCGCATACATCGCGTCGAAACACGCGCCTATGGCGAGCAACACGAGGCCGAGTTCGACCATCTGCAAAGCCACCGGCCCCGCCTCCGGACGCACGAACTGCGGCAGCAGCACCGAACAGAACAACAGCGCTTTCGGATTCAGCAAATTGGTCAGCAGACCTTTGACAAAAGCAGCCCGCAGCGGGCGCGACTCGCCGCTTGCAGTGGCGGCATCAGGCAGCGCGAACACCGGCGAACGAAAAATCTGGATGCCCACCCACGCGAGATAAACCGCGCCGCCATAGCGCACCACGTCGTATAGCCACGGTGCGCTGCGCAACAGCGCGGCCACTCCGCATGCCGACAGCGTCACGTGGGTTGCGCGCGCGAGACCGAGTCCCCCGGCAGCCGCGAAACCGCTGCGCGCGCCGCGTCCGATGCCGGTTTGCAGCAGCAGCGCCATGTCCGGTCCAGGCACGGCGTAGACGACAAAAAGCGCTGCGATATAGACGGCGAGCAGGTGTGCGGAAATCATCGAAGCCTCCTGTTTTTCAGGCCTCTATCTTGCTATCGCCGACGGAGAGTTTGTTGGCGATTTACCGGCCGGTCCGCTTTGAGTTTGGGGGAATACGCTAACATTCTGACTTACGCCTATCTTTTCCTCCAATCCGCCATCAGCATTGCCAACGCCATGACAACCGACCTCGATAAAACCGACCGCGCAATCCTCGCCGCGTTGCAGACGGACGGCCGCATGTCGAATGCGCGGCTGGCCGAAACGGTCGGCCTGAGCGAAACGCCGTGCGCGCGCCGTCTCAAGCGCCTCGAAAACGACGGCTATATCGACCAGTACCGCGCGATGCTGTCGCGCTCCGCGCTCGGCTTCGGCGTGGTGGCCTTCGTTTATGTACGCTTTGCCGTGCACGACCGCGCGGTGGCGACGCGCTTCGAGCGCGAGGTGCAGGCCATCCCGCGGATTCTGGCGTGTCACAACGTGTCGGGCAGCGCCGACTACATCCTGCAGGTGGTGGCACGCGACCTCGACGACTACGGCACGTTCATGCGCGACGAGATGCGCAGTCTGCCCGGCGTGACATCGGTGGAATCGGCGCTGTCGTTGCGAGAGGTAAAGGCCAACGGCGGCCTGCCGCTATCCTGAGCGCGGACGTGGCATAGTCACGCCTTTGAAACGGCGCGAGCCGACCAGACGAATTCGGAGTTTTTCATGGATCACGAACAGGCGCGAGCCGAAGAAACCGCCGCGATGGCGCGTGTACTGACCGCGACGCAGCGGGTGCAGTCGGCCTTCGCGTCGCTGCAGTCGCAATTTCCGCCGGCCGGAAGCGGCAACCCTTCGCAGTTCGCGTTGCAAACGTTCGACGCCGCGCTGCAGGAACTCGAAGATGCGCAAGCCGCATTTGACGAACTGCTTGGCGATCTGCTCGACGGCAATCGTTGAAAAGCCATCCAAAACGACGCCGCCTATGTTTCACCGCTGCATAAGCGCGTGTTTCGAAAACACGCCGTGGCGTCGTGGCCGTTGAAACCGTTGCTCGTGCCCGCGCCAGTCTCGGCCTACCCGCCAATCAGCCGGACGCCGCGCGGTTTCATACTTCAGCGCATGCCCTATCCGGAAGATCAAAACGGACGCGCCCCGCTCAATGCCCGTCCGTTTCGATCACCGGTTCGCAGAGAATCGGAAAGTTGACCGAGTTCGCGATATAGCACTTCTCGTGCGCAACATGATGCAGGTGCGCGGCGAGTTCGACATCGCCGCCCGCGCGAATGACAACATGCGGGCGCAGAACGATCTGTGAAAAACGGCCCTGCTTCGGATCGTCGAGCAGGGTGCCTTCGGCGTTGTCGCGATATGCGGTCACGGCGATGCCGGCATCCGCGCACAGATGCAGATACCAGAGTTGATGGCAGGCGCTGGCCGAGGCGACCAGCAGATCCTCCGGATTCCAACGCTTCGCGTCGCCGAGAAAGACCGCGTCCGATGAACCGGCAAGCTCGGGTTTGCTGCCTGCGGCAATCACATGATCGCGCCCGTAGTCGCGGTATCCCGAAGTGCCGCTTCCGCGATTGCCGGTCCACTGCACCGATACCTTGTATTCGTGCTCGCCATACGCCATGCCAACCTCCCTGTTTCGAACCGGATCAGCTTGCCTGAGGCGTGCATTTTATACGCCGCCATCATGCGATGGACGCGCGCATTTTTGCTGACTAATTCTGCGGCAACGCCTTGCCGGCGAGATTCGGCGCACGCGGGTCCGGGTTCATGTTCAGGCTGGTGCCGTTTGCCCTCATGTTACTGAGTGCGGGGCCGGTTCCCGCGCCGCCTACTCTTCCCACGGCCGGTGCCGGACTCGTGCCGAGGCCCGTTGCCGGCGCCCCGCTCATGTTGCCGATCCCGCTGGATTGCAGGCCACTCATGCCGCCGGCTCCCGCATTGCCTGGTCGGGCGACCAACTGCGCGTGCGCCGCCGCGGCGAAGCCGAGCATCAGTGCCGTCGCTACGATACCGCCCTTTACTGTCGTCATATTCCACTCCGTTACACCGTCGAATTGCGCGGCCGCGATCTCAACATTGCGGGCCACTCGAACAGTATGACGACGCCCGCCCCGCTTCGTTCAGCACCGAAAATCAGGGCTCGACGACCGCGGCGCGATACCTCCGGCGATTCGCTGAGCGCTTCGCGAATCCGCGGCCGGTTTCACCACATGCCGGTTTCCAAAAAGGAATAAGACGGCTGCCGTGCGCGTTATGATCAATCGTTACGCCAGAAGCGGCCGATCGCGCACGATGGAGCACGTCTACGTTCACCTCCTGCATCTGCTGGCCGGCCACCCGGGCTGGACACTCACGGTCATTTTCCTTGCGGCCTTTCTGGAGGCCATCGCCGTTATCGGCACCTTCATTCCGGGCAGCACCGCGATGTTCCTTGCCGGCGCGCTGACCGGCACCGGCTCGCTCAGCCTCGGCTGGGTATTCGTGTGGGCAATCGCGGGGGCAATCGCCGGCGACGGCATGAGCTTCTGGCTCGGCAGCCGCTACAAGCACCGGATCATCCAGTTCTGGCCGTTCTGCAAACATCCCGAAGTGCTCGAAGCAGGCCACCGCTTCTTCCGCAAACATGGCGCCAAGAGCGTCGTTCTGGCGCGCTTCATCGGTCCGTTGCGGGCCATCGTGCCGGTGGTGGCGGGTATGCTCGGCATGCCGCCGCTGCGTTTCTACGGCATGAACGTGCTGTCGGCGCTGATCTGGGCGCCCGCCCATATCCTGCCGGGCATGATATTCGGCGCCTCGGTGTTGCTGGCGGGCGCGGTGTCGTTCCGGCTCGTCGTCATCATCGCGCTGCTGGTGGGCATTGTCTGGTTGAGTTTTCGCGCCGCGCGGGTTCTGCTCTCGCACGCCAATGCGTGGTCGAGCGCCGCCGGCCGCCAAGTGGGAAGCTGGGCCTGCCGCCACCCTGGGCCGTTCGGCCGTTTCGCGCGCAAGATGCTCGACCCGCAGACGCCGGACGCCAGCAGCATCCTGCTGACGTCGCTGGTCGTGCTCGTATCCGGCGCGCTGTTTTTCGGCGTACTCGACGACGTCATCAGCGGCGATCCGCTGACGCAAGTGGACCTCTCCGTCTATCACTTCCTGCGCTCGGTACGCACGCCCTGGAGCGATACGGTTCTCGCGGGTCTGTCGACGCTCGGCAGCAACATGACGCTCATGGCGCTGATCGTGACGGTCGTCGTGTGGATGCTGCTCGAACGGCGCTGGCGCACCATCGGTTACTGGCTCGCCGCGGTCGTGTTCTCCCAATTGCTGATCTTCGTGCTGCAATTCGCGATGCACCGCGCGCCGCCTAACGAGCTGATGGTCGGCGCCTATGTGTTTCCAAGCAATCACGTCGCCGCGACCGTCATCGTGTACGGCTTCCTCGCGTTCCTGCTGGCGCGCCGGGTCGGCATGCTCGAAGGTGTGCTGGTGGCGGCCGCGAGCACGATCGTGGTGATCGTGGTCGCGCTCGCGGGACTGTACTTCGGCAGGTACTGGGTGTCCGATGCGATCGGCGGCGCCGCGCTCGCGTACATCTGGGTGGCGATCGTTGCGTTGACAGCCATCTGGCGGCACCCGGAGGCGCCGCCCGAGCGCACGTTCATGCCCGTGGTGGTGCTGCTGGTCATGCTGGTCAGTGTGGGCGTGCAACTCGCCGTCGCCATGCCCGCGCCGCTGCCGGATACCGCGCTGCGCCCACCGCCCGTGCTGGTCACGCAGGCGCAATGGACGCTCTCCACGTGGAAGCGTCTGCCCTGCTACCGCTCGGATATGGGCGGCGACCGCAAGGAGCCGCTCACGCTGCAGTGGGCGTCGAACCTCGATTCGATCCGCGGCCAGTTGCGCGCTCAGGGCTGGGTCGAGGGAACGGACGTATCGGCGCACAGCCTGCTCTCGCTCGCCTCGCCCAACGTCGCGGCGGTGTCGCTGCCGGTGTTGCCGAAGCTGAACAACGGCGTGCCGTCGTCGCTGGTCTTCATGCGTCCGGGCAGCACACGCGATGAGCGCGACGTGCTGCGCTTCTGGCCCAGCGGTTACGCGGTGGAGACAGGCACCTCCACCCAACCGCTGTGGGTGGGCGCTTTCGCGCGCGAACGGCTGTCCCGGGCATCGTGGCCGATCAACATTCTGCGGGTCGACCGGGAGATGACCTCGTTCGATGCACACGCCAGATCCAGTGCCGGCCTCGACGCGGCGATCGTCGCCCGGGTGAGTTGCCACGGTGTGCCGGTGTCGCTGCTTGCCTCGCCGGTGGAGTGAGCGCATTCGCTGTTACGACGAAGAAATCGCTCTGCGCTCAATCAGTTAGCCCGCTTGGCCAGGACTTGTCCACAAGGATATGAACAATTTCTGTGGATAAGCCGAGCCGGCGCGGCGGGCATTTATCAATCCGGACCGGGCCGCTGCGCGGATCACCGTATGCGCCGCCACGCCGACCCACTTCGATATTTCCGCTTGACTCGCGCCCAAAATTTAAGCACAATCTTTCCACTGTAAACATATTGACGTTTTCACCTCACATGAACGCCTCCGTCTCCGCCTTTCGCGAAGCGCGCGCTCAGCATCCAACCCGAGGCGAAGATCTCACCACTCTGGAGTTCACAATGAATTTCTTGCTGACATTTGCCCCGTTCATCGCCTTTGCAGTGATTGAACGCGTTGCCGGTTCGCCGGCAGGACTGATTGCCGGTGCGCTCGTCGCCGCCGTACTGCTGCTGCGCGACTTCGTGAGCCCGACTCGCCACGTCAAGCTGCTGGAAGTCGGCACCGTTCTGCTATTCGGCGCGTTGGCCGTCTATGCGCTGACGAGCGACGTGCAATGGTCCATCGCCGCGGTGCGCCTGCGTGTCGACACGGGGCTCACGCTGATCGTTCTCGCCACGATCGCATTGCGCCAGCCATTCACGCTGCAATACGCACGCGAAACCGTCGATCGCGAGCATTGGAACAGCGCGCATTTCCTCCATGTCAACTACGTGATCAGTGCGGCATGGGCTGGCGCATTCGCCATCCTGGTACTGGCCGATATCGCAATGGCCTATGCGCCGGCGCCGCTCCATTCAACGGGCGTCATTGCATCAGTGATCGCGCTGATCGCCGCGATCAAATTCACATCGTGGTATCCGGCGCAATACACCGCCGGGCAGGCATAACGCCGGCATCGAATTCCCGCACAGAGGGCGGGAATTCCACCATCAAATGATTCCACTGGAAAGATTTTAATCTGCTAACACGCCTGGTTAAAAAACGTCATTCCAGGCAATGCGAACCAACAGACGGGCACACAGCACCAGTTTTCTCTAGAGTTGAAGGGTTGGCCATCAATCGTGTCGGTCGACTGTCGCGCTGATTCTCCGGCGCGAGCTCAACCTAAGGGAAATCAAATGAGAACTTCTATTCACGCCGAAGTATTGACCTATGCCGACGAGCAAATCAGCGTTGGCCACCTTCAAAATAGTGCCCCTTTGGCACTCAAACACACCATCAGCCCGGAAGAGATCCGGGATAATCTGCCCACCGGTCAAGGCGGAGTCGGGTTTTTATTTCACGCTACCGACTGGGATACGCTTTCGTTTTCATTTCATAATGTGAAGCATAGAAACGCGTCATTTGAAGAAGAGCTTTGGAGAACGAAGCCTTTCATTGCATCGCCGATCTATTCGGGATCCCAGATCATCGGGGCCAATATTGCCTGTCCGGTTCCTCTCGAGTTGTGGCTTGGAAGCCCGCGCGGCATCAAGCGATTCCGCGAAACGCAATTCTTCCCGGCCCTGGAGCTGGCAAGGCAGGCGGGTTTGAACATGGTGGCAATGGGCGCCTCCACGCCTTATGCGTGCAACTACGGGGCGCTGCCGCGCGACACCAGGCCGCCGCATATCACCACGGGCCATGCCGCCACCGCCGCCATGCTGAAAGACTGGGCCATGCACTGCTGCAATGAACTCGACCTCGAATTCGGCAAGACAAAACTGGCGTTATTCGGCGCCGCCGGCCGGCTCGGCACGACGGTGGCCAAATACGCGCTCTACAAGGACGCACCGCGCGAGCTCGTTCTGATCGATCTGCCGGACAAGGTGAACCTGCTCACGGAGCAAGCCAAAGAGTTGATGGCGTCGGATCTGCTCGGCAAAACCCGGGTTTCGGTACACACGTTCAGTCCGAACACCCCATTGCCGGACTTCGATGGCGCCATTCTGGCGAGCAGCACCAGCGTGCCCTACCTCACGGCGGCCGACCTCAGGCGCGCGCAGTTCTGGATCGACGACTCGCATCCCCGGGCCGCGAGCGTCGAGGCTGAACTCGCGTCGCGCGGTCATACGCTATATATTGAGTGCTTCGCCCGTGGCCCTGCCGGACTCAACACCACCTTCCCGTTCCGGCTGCCGACCACACGCGATTGCTACACCTGTTTCGCCGAAGGTTACTCCGCCTGGCAGGAAGGCATTGCGTCCGACTTCATCATCGGCAGTCCGCCCGTGTGGTCCGTCTCCTACACGCACAGTTTGCTGAAAAAGTACGGTTTTGCGGTCGGCCCATTTCATGGGAAAAACGGCTCGCCGATCACGCTGGATGCGCAACTTCGCGGCAAGCAGGAATTGATGAGTTCGTAGATGTCACTGGAGGCCCGATGGGAATGCCGCGCGAGAGCATGCGGGACGTGCTGGAACGAAGCCGGTTTGCAATACGTTGGGGCGGCGCACTGGGCCTCCTGTGCCACCCCATCTACTATGTAGTGTGGACCTATGTCCTGCCACAGCCTTACGACAACCTCGCCCTTCGATTGAGTGCGGCGCTCGTCTGCATTCCATTGATTTTCCAGGCGCATTGGCCAAAGCGGTTCAACCATTACCTGCTGATTTACTGGCATTGCTGCCTGATCTACGTATTGCCATTCGTTTGCACTTTCCTCGCGATCAGAAATTCATTCTCCACCATGTGGATGATGACCGAGGTCATGATGATTTTCATTCTGGCGCTGTGCATCGACAATCCGCTTTTACTGATGGGCTGCATCGGCATTGGCGTGTTTTCCGGCGCCCTGGCCGCGGTGCTCAGCTCCCCGGTTCCGATTGTCGTGACTGCGGCCGATCAGTCGAATCTGGCCTTGCTGCCGGTCGTCGTTCTGTGCAGCATGGCCTTCAGCCATGCGATCAGCAAAGGACGCATCTTCGTGGAAAAGAACCGCGCGTTGCAGGCGCTCGCGGGTTCGATCGCCCATGAAATGCGCAATCCGCTCAGCCAGTTGCGGTATGTGCTGGACCGCGTGGAAGAAGTACTGCCTTCGACAGGGGAGTCCAACCAGTCGCCGGCGTTGCCGCGCGAAGACGCCGCGGCGCTCTATCGACATCTCGCGCATGGGCAATTGTCGATCGAGCGCGGCCTGCGCATCATTGCCATGACGCTGGACGAGGTCAGTGCGAAACCCATTCGCCCGGATTGCCTGAGCTATCTGAGCGCGGCGGGCACCACGCGCAAGGCGCTGGAAGAATACGGCTTCGGCGACGAAAAAGAACGCGACAAGGTCAGGCTTGTGGTACGGGAAGACTTCACCTTCAAGGTGGATGAAACCGTCTATCTGTTCACCCTGTTCAACCTGATCAAGAACGCGCTGCATCACATCGCCACGCACCCGGCGGCCACGCTCACGCTGACGATCGAACAACAGTCGGTCGTGGTTCGCGACACCGGTCCCGGCATCGCGCCCGACATGCTACCGCACCTGTTCGAGCCCTTCCGGACGACGGGCAATTCGGCTGGGACAGGGCTGGGACTCGCCTACTGCCAGCGTGCGATGCACGCCTTCGGCGGCAGCATCACCTGCCGCTCGGAACTCGCGACATTCACGGAATTCACGCTGCAATTTCCCGTGGTTCCGAAGAGCGAAATCGCGGACTACGAGCGTCGTATCCTGGAACACGCCGCGCCCTTCTTCAAGGGCAAACGCATTCTCATCGTGGACGACGACGCCGGTCAGCGCGCGCGAGCCTCCCGTGCATTGGCGCAAGTGGGCGCGCACGTGAGCGAGGCGGAAAACGGCGCGATCGCGTTGACCGTGCTGCGCGAGTCGGTTCCCTACGACCTCGTGTTGATGGACATCAACATGCCGGTTCTGGACGGCTACAGGACCACCGAGAGAATTCGCGCCGGTCACGGCGATCCGAGCTGGAACGTGCTGATTGCCGCTTACACCGCGGAGCCCGGCACGGTGGTGCGGTTGCTCGCCCGGCGAGCCGGCATGGATGAAATCATCAGCAAATCCTGCAGCGTGCTCGAATTGATCACGTCTTTGCAGACGCTGTTCGAAAGCGGCAACCGGCACCATCTGAACCAGACATCCGACGCGTTCTCCGGCAAATCGATCCTGGTCGCGGACGACGACACGTACAGCCGACTGGTCGCCAAAGGCTATCTGGAGCGATGCGGCGCGAGCGTGGTCGAAGCCGAGCATGGGCAGGCTGTTCTTGCGCACCTGCAGGGCGACGGCGTGATCGACGCCATCATCATGGATATGAATATGCCGGGCATGGGCGGCGTGGAAACGACCGCGCTGATTCGTGCCCGCGCCGACTCGTATGCCACCGTGCCGATCATTGCCTTGACCAGCCAGTCGGACATCAAGGCAGTCCAGACGTGTCTCGCCGCGGGCATGAACGAAGTCATGATAAAACCCCTGCAAGGCGGCTCGCTCTATGCGTGCCTCGCGCGGCAGTTCGCACGGCAACGCGGCGGCATTGTTCCGGCGGAGACCGGTTCATTACCAGTGCCGGCGGCCACGCTGGCCGGCAAGCCTCCCGTCATGACGGAAAGCACGCTGCTCGACGAGAAGCACCTCGAAGAACTGGTGTCGCTCGATCTGCTCGACGAATCGTTCCTCAAAGGCATCGAGCAGATTCGCCTGCTGGTGACGCGGCTCGGCGCCAGTGTCGCGGCCGTCGATCTCGAATCGACGCAAGGCGCGCTGCACCTTCTGCTCGGCGTCAGCGGCAACATCGGCGCAAGAGCGCTGCATCAGTTCGTGCGGCAGATTTATGCGCGGCTGGTGGAAGACGAATGGCCCGCGGAAGCCGACTGGCTCACGCGCATCGGCACCTTGAGCGAGCGTTCGACCGACGCGCTGCAGGCGTATTTCGCTTCAGCCAGCGCACGCCGCGAACATCGCGATCTCCTGAGCGATGAATGGCCATGACGGCCATTCGATCTTATCGCGAGGCCAGTTGAGTGTCGGACGGCTCTTCGTCGCCCGCAGTGTGCACGCGGCCGTTGGAACCGGGAAAGCCCATCGTCACCGTGGTGCCCGCGCCGACCGTCGATTCGATCCGCAGGCATCCGCCGAAAGATTGCATGATGCGGTTGCAAAAGATCATGCCCATGCCGTGGCCGCCGGCGCCGGAGTAAGTGGTAACCGGATCCTGCAGCAGGCGCGCTCTTATCTCCGGCGCGATCCCCGGCCCATTGTCGCGAATGCGGATCTCGTGCTCGGGGAAAGCCGCGACCTCGAGGCGCAACGAAGGCGCGCTTCTGCCGTCGAGCGCGCGCAGTGCGTTGGACAGCAGCGAAGACAGCACGAGCGCCACGCAGTTGGGCATGGCATGCACGACGAAATCTCCTTCCACCTCGACCTTGATCCAGTCGCGCTGCAACGCGACGAACGGATATGTGTCGAGCAGCGTGGCGATCAAACGGGTGGCTCTGACCGCGCGCGTGGCGCCGCCCGACGCGGACTGCTGGCCGCCGCTCTTGTGCACCGTTGCCCAGAAAGACGAGATCAGCGTCAGGCAATACTGCGCGTTGTTCAGCATCGAGGTTGCCGCGAGGCCGATCTCCCGCTGGCGCTCCGGATCGTATTGCGCGGCCACGTCGTTCTCGACGGAGCGCGCGAACAGCGAGATGGTTGCGAGCGGCGTATTCAGTTCGTGGGCGAGGAAAGCCAGCGTTTCGTCCATTGCCAGCAGCCTCTGCTGACGCGTTTCCCGCTCCGTGTAGCGCGCGCTCGCCAGTTGCAGGGCCTCGCGCACCATGTCCGTTCGCAGCGGCTTTTCGAGGATGCGGAACACGTCGCCCGTATTGACCGTTTGCAGCAGCATGTCCTTGTCGGCGTAGGCGGTCACGAGAATGCGCACGATCTGCGGATATTCCAGCGCCACCTGGCGCAGCAGTTCGTCGCCATCGCCGCCCGGCATGCGAAAGTCCGTAACCAGTACCGCAATCTCCGCGCCGTGTTTGCCCAGCACGGTCATGGCCTCGTCCGCGCACTGGGCGACGTGCACGTTGTAATCGGCGTTCATGGCCCGCGCGAAGTGGTTGCGCGACATCTCGTCGTCGTCGACGAAGAGAATGGAAAACGGCGCCTGCATGGTGTCACTCATCGCATTCCCAGCGTGTCGAAAGTGATTGGAGCCCACTTCGCAGAAGATAAGAAACGGCTTGCCGAGGCAACCGCCGGACCGGTTGGAATCTGGAAGTATATGGTATCGCGCTAGCGGAAAAAGGGGGAAGCACCACCCGGCCTCAGCCACTTATCCAATATGAATCAACGCCGGCCAGGCATTCAGGCCCACGATTGTGTTGCGCGAGATTACGCCGTTACACCTCGGCACGGCGCGGCGGCCGGACCGGTCGGCCGTAACAAACCGAAACCCCCCTCCAGCCGATCTCGCGAGAATAAGCGCCAGAGTCGGATAGACTCTGCTACTGATTGTCTGGATTCCTGTCGCCGGCAACGGCGATGCCCCTCCTGGGAGTTCGCATGGCGCTCTTCAATAGCAATTGGCCCAGCCGTTCATGGACGACGCTCGCCGGACGCAACCGGGCTGGCGGGAGACCCTCATGAGCGAAGCGCCGTCAATCCCGGTCAAGCGTGGGCGGCGAGGCCGCGTCGTGCTGGCGGTCGTGGTGCTGGCGCTGATCGCGCTGGTGGCCTTCCGGCTGCTGCGCTCGAAGTCGCCCAAGCCCGGCGTGGCGCCCCAGGTCGTGACGGTCGCCGCCGCGACCACCGGACCCATGCCGGAAACGCTGAGCGAGTTGGGCACGGTGACGCCCGTCGCCACGGTGACGGTATTGCCGCAGTTGAGCGGCTATCTGACCGCCGTCGGCTACCGCGAAGGGCAGGACGTCCAGAAAGGGCAATTTCTCGCGCAAATCGACCCGCGCCAGTTTGAAATCAGCAAGCGCCAGGCCGAGGCGCAACTCGCCAGGGACAAGGCGGCGCTCGCCCAGGCCCGCGCCGATCTCGCGCGCTTTACGCAACTCAACGAACGCAAGTCGATCGCCGAGCAGACCTATGCGGATCAGCAGTTTCTCGTCCAGCAGGACGAAGCGGCGGTCAAGGCCGACGAAGCCAACGTCGCGCAATTCGAGCTCGATCTGATCTATTGCCACATCACCGCGCCGGTGTCGGGACGGGTCGGGCTGCGCCTCGTCGATCCGGGCAACTACGTCACCGCGTCGAGTCAGCCGGGCATTGCGGTCATCACGACGATGAAACCGACCACGGTCGAATTCACGGTGCCGCAAACCGCTCTCGGCAAAGTGCTTAGGCGCACCAACTCCGGCGCGCAACTGCCCGTCACGGTGTTCAGCAGCGACAATTCCCGGCAACTCGCGACCGGCACGCTGTACGCGATCAACAACCAGATGGCGACCGCGACCGGCACGGTCACGTTGCGCGCCACTTTCGCCAATGAGGACGAGGCGCTCTTCCCCAACGAGTTCGTCAATGTCAAGCTGCTGGTCGACACGCTGCAGAACGCGGTGCTGGTGCCGACTCCCGCGGTGCAGAGCGGCGCGCCCGGCGACTACGTCTATCTGGTCAACGCCGACAATACGGTGTCGGTGCGCAAGGTCACGCTGGGACCGGGCGACGGCCAGCATACGGTGATCACGTCGGGGCTCGCCGCCGGCAACGTGGTCGTCACCGACGGCATGGACCGCCTGAGCGACGGCGTGAAGATCAAGGCATCCGCGACCCGGCCGGCTGCGGGAGCGGCGGGCGCTTCTTCGGCTGCCGCGCCGCTGGCGCCGCCGCCCGAGCCCGCTGCCAGCCCCACGCGGGCGGCGTCCGCGCCCGGCGCGGCTTCCGTGGCTTCGTAGTCCGCCGGCCCGTCGATGAACTTCTCCCGTCTGTTCATCCTCAGACCCGTGGCGACGTCGCTGCTGATGGTCGCGCTCGTGCTCGTCGGGCTGGTCGCGGTGCGCTTCCTGCCGGTATCTTCGCTGCCCGACGTCGACTACCCGACCATCCAGGTCCAGACCTTCTACCCCGGTGCCAGCCCGAACGTGATGGCGACCACCGTCACCGCGCCGCTCGAGGTCCAGCTCGGCGAGATTCCGGGCTTGCAGCAGATGGTCTCGTACAGTTCGGAAGGCGCGTCGGTAATCACGCTGCAATTCGATCTCTCGCTGAATCTGGACATTGCCGAACAGAACGTGCAGCAGGCGATCAACGCCGCCAACAGCTTTCTGCCGACCGGCCTGCCCGCGCCGCCGACTTACGCGAAGGTCAACCCGGCCGATCAGCCGATCCTCACGCTCGCGGTCACGTCGAAGTCCATGTCGCTGACGCAGTTGCAGGACGCCGCCAACAATCGTCTCGCCACCAAGATCTCGGAAGTGCCGGGCGTCGGTCTCGTCACGACGGCCGGCGGCAACGTGCCGGCCGTGCGCGTCGAAGCCGATCCGCAGAAGCTCGCAGCCTACGGCCTGAATCTCGACGATCTGCGCACCCTGCTCGCCAACGTCAACGTCAGCCAGCCGAAAGGCAATTTCGACGGTCCGGAGCTCGACTACACGATCAACGCCAACGACCAGATCGTAGACCCGCAAGACTATCTGGCCACCGTGATCGCCTATCAGAACGGCGCGCCGGTCTATCTGCGCGACGTCGCGCGCGTGAGCCAGGCGGCGCAGGATGTAGAGCGCGGCGCGTGGTACAACCGCACGCCGGCTATCGTGCTGAACGTGCAGCGTCAGCCGGGTGCGAACGTGATCGCCACTGTCGATCAGATCATGAAGCAGTTGCCGGCGCTCGAATCGACGCTGCCTGCCGGCCTGCAGGTGACGGTCGTGGCGAACACCACCGGCGTGATCCGCTCGTCGGTCTCGGACGCCGCATTCGAACTGGTGCTCTCGGTCGTGCTGGTCGTGCTGGTAATTTTCGTGTTCCTGCGCAACGTGCCCGCCACCATCATTCCGAGCATCTCCGTGCCGGTGTCGCTGATCGGCACGCTCGCCGTGATGTACCAGCTCAACTATTCGATCGACAACCTCTCGCTGATGGCGCTGATCATCGCAACGGGTTTCGTCGTCGATGATTCGATCGTGATGATCGAGAACATCGTGCGCTATCTGGAGGAAGGCAAGACGCCTCTCGAAGCCGCGCTCGAAGGCGCCGGGCAGATCGGCTTCACGATCCTCTCGCTGACGGTCTCGCTGATCGCGGTGCTGATCCCGCTGCTGTTCATGGGCGGCGTGATCGGCCGGCTTTTCAGCGAATTCGCGATCACGCTCGCGGTGACGATCGTGATTTCGGCGGTGGTCTCGCTGACCGTGGTGCCGATGCTGTGCGCGCGTCTGTTGCGCGCGCAGGCGCAACGCCATCCGAGCCGTTTCGAGCGCTTCAGCGAAGGCCTGTTCGACAGGACGCTCGCGGCTTACGAGCGTGGTCTGAACTGGGTGCTCGATCACCAGATGCTGACGCTGGCGGTCGCGCTCATCACCGTCGCGCTCACGGCGATCCTGTACATCGTGATTCCGAAGGGCCTGTTCCCGGTGCAGGACGTGGGCGTGATCCAGGGTATCAGCGTGGCCGACAACTCGGTTTCGTACACGGCGATGGTCCGGCGTCAAAGCGCCCTCGCCGACGCGATTCTGAAGGATCCCGACGTGGTGTCGCTCACTTCCTATGTCGGCATCGACGGGACCAATCCGACGCTGAACAACGGCCGCTTCCTGATCAATCTGCGCCCGCGCGACGACCGCTCGGTCACCGCCGAGGAAATCGGCCGTAGGATCCAGCAGGAAGTCGCCGAGGTGCCCGGCATTCGCCTGTATCTGCAACCCGAGCAGGATCTGACGCTCGACACCTCGGTTTCGCGCAACCAGTACAACTTCGTGCTGCGCGGGCCGAACCAGCAGGCCTTCAACCAGTACGTGCCGGCATTGATCGCGCGCATGAAGCAGATTTCGTCGATCACGGACGTCACGAGCGACCTGAACACCAACGGCCTGAGCGTGAACGTCGAAGTCAACCGCCAGCTTGCCGCGCGCTACGGCATCACCGCGGCCACGATCGACAACGCGCTGTACGACGCGCTCGGCCAGCGCATCGTCTCGACCATCTTCCAGCAGTCCGACCAGTACCGCGTGATTCTGGTGGCGAAGCCCGAAACGCTGCCTACGGTGCAGTCGATCGGCAATCTGTATCTGCCGAGCCAGACCAGCAGCAGCGGCCAGGTGCCGCTGTCGGGCATCGCGAAGATCAGCATCACGCAGTCGCCGCTGATGATCAGCCATCTCGCGCAGTTCCCGTCGGTGACAATCTCGTTCAACCTCGCGCAGGACGCGTCGCTCAGCGCCGCCGTCGCGCAGATCCGCGACGCCGAGCGCGCGGTGGAACTGCCGCCGTCGATCACGACCTCGTTCCAGGGCGCGGCACAGGCGTTCGAAGACTCGCTCTCGAGCGAGGTGTATCTGCTGATCGCCGCGCTGGTCGCCGTGTATATCGTGCTCGGCGTGCTGTACGAAAGCTACATTCACCCGGTGACGATCCTCTCGACGCTGCCCTCGGCCGGCATCGGCGCCCTGCTCGCGTTGATGATCGCGGGCAGCGACCTCGACGTGATCGGCATTATCGGCATCGTGCTGCTGATCGGCATCGTCAAGAAGAACGCGATCATGATGGTCGACTTCGCGCTCGAAGCGGAGCGCGTGCACGGCAAGCCGGCGCGCGAAGCGATCTTCGAAGCGTCGCTGCTGCGCTTCCGGCCGATCCTGATGACCACGCTCGCGGCCATGCTCGGCGCGCTGCCCATGCTGCTCGGCACCGGCACCGGCTCTGAACTGCGCCGGCCGCTCGGTCTCGCGATCATCGGCGGGCTGATGGTGAGCCAGGTGCTGACGCTGTTCACGACGCCGGTGATCTATCTGTTCTTCGACCGCCTCGCGCAGCGCGTGAACAGCCGGCGCCGCGCCGCGAGTGAGGGCGCCGCCGCGCCGCCGGAGAACACGCCGTGAACATCTCGGCGCTGTTCATCCGACGCCCGGTGGCGACCGCGCTGCTGGCGATCGCGATCCTGATTTCCGGCGCGCTCGCGTATTTCCGGCTGCCGGTTGCGCCGCTGCCTAACATCGCGTTTCCGGTAATCGCGCTGCAGGCGAACATGGCGGGCGCGAGCCCGGAAACCATGGCCGCGACCGTCTCCGAGCCGCTGGAGCGGCGCCTCGCCACCATCGCCGACGTGAACCAGCTGACCTCGATCAGTTACGTTGGCTCGTCGATGATCATCGTCGTGTTCGGTCTGAACCGCGATATCAACGGCGCGGCGCGCGACGTACAGGCCGCCATCCAGGCCGCGCGCGCCGATCTGCCGACCACGCTGCGCAGCAACCCGACGTATCGCCAGTACAACCCGGCCGGCGCACCGATCATGGTGCTCGCGCTGACCTCCGACACGCTGACCAAAGCGCAGCTCTACGACTCCGCCGATTCGGTGATCCAGCAGCAGTTGTCGCAGGTCGACGGCGTCGGGCAGATCACGCTGGGCGGCGGCGCGTTGCCGTCGGTGCGCGTCGAGTTGGAACCGGGCAAGCTGAACAGCTACGGCATCGGCCTGGAAGACGTGCGCGCCGCGATCGGCGCGGCGAACGCGAATAGCGCGAAAGGCCACATCGACCAGGGCGAGCAGCGCTATGTGGTCACGTCGAACGATCAGATCAGCAAGGCCGCGCCGTATCGCGACGTGGTGATCGCCTATCGCGACGGCGCACCCGTCCTGCTGCGCGATGTCGCTCAGGTGCGCGATTCGAACGAGAACATCCGCAACGCCGGACTCTACAACGGCAAGTCGGCGGTGCTCGTGATCGTCTATCCGACGCCGGGCAGCAACGTGGTGCAGACGGTCGAGCAGATCCGCTCGCGCCTGCCGATCATCGAAGCCGCGTTGCCGAGCGCGATCCACGTGAACGTTGCCATCGACCGCTCAGAGTCGGTGCGCGCTTCGGTGGCCGACACCGAGCGCACACTGTTCATCGCGGTGCTGCTGGTGGTGGGCGTGGTGTTCGTGTTCCTGCTGTCGCCGCGCGCCACGCTGATTCCGGCGGTCGCGCTGCCGCTCTCGATCGTCGGCTCGTTCGGACCGATGTATCTGCTCGGCTATAGCATCGACAATCTCTCGCTGATGGCGCTGACGATCGGCACCGGCTTCGTGGTCGACGACGCCGTGGTGGTGCTGGAGAACATCGTGCGGCATCTCGAAGCCGGTCTCGATCCGAAGGAAGCCGCGCTGCGCGGCAGCGCCGAGGTCGGCTTCACGGTGATCTCGATGAGCCTCTCGCTGATCGCGGTGTTTCTGCCAATCCTGCTGATGCCGGGCATTGTCGGGCTGCTGTTTCACGAGTTCGCTGTCACGCTCTCGATTGCGATCCTGCTGTCTCTGCTCATTTCGCTGACCATCACGCCGGTCATGTGCGCCTACCTGCTCAGCCGCGAGCGCACGATGCATCTGCAGTCGCGCTGGGCGTATTGGGTCGAGGCTCAGTTCGAGCGCTTCAAACAGGCCTATGCGCGCTCGCTGGCGGCGGCGCTCGACCATGCGCTCGCGGTCGTCCTGCTGCTGATCGGCCTGCTCGTGCTCAACGTGTTCCTGGTCCGGCTGCTGCCCGGGACGTTCTTTCCGGAGCAGGACACCGGCATCCTGATCGGCCAGATCATCGCCGACCAGAGCGTCTCGTTCAACGCCATGGAAAAGAAGCTCGCGCAATTGCAGGCAATCGTGAAGCAGGATCCGGCGGTGGCGTCGGTGGCGGGTTTCACCGGGGGGCGCGCACTGAACACGGCCAATGTGTTCATCGAACTGAAACCGCTCGCGCAACGCCATCTGTCGGCCACCGAGGTGGTCAACCGGCTACGCCCCAAACTCAATGCCGTCTCGGGCGCCCGGCTCTTCCTGCAGGCGCAGCAGGATCTGCAGATCGGCGGGCGCCAGGCCGCGGCCGAATACCAGTACACCCTCTCCAGCGACGATGCGAACGCGCTCTTCACCTGGGTGCCGAAACTCGTCACCGAACTCGGCAAATACCGTGCAAAACTGGAGGACGTGAATTCGGATCTGCAGCAGAACGGCTTGCAGACCTATGTGAACTTCAACCGCGCGACCGCCACGCGCTACGGCTTCCAGCCGAACCAGATCGACAACGTGCTGTACGACGCGTTCGGACAGCGCACCGTGTCGACCATCTACAACCCGCTCAATCAGTACTTTGTCGTGATGGAGGTTGCACCCGCCTACTGGCAATATCCGCAGGCGCTCAACCAGATTTTCCTCAGCACGTCCGCCGGCAACCCGAGCGGCACGCAGCAGACGCAGATGTCCAGCGCCACCGTCAAAGCCGTGCAGCAGGCGATGGCCGTGAGCAGCGCGTCGAGCACCAGCGCGAATACGAACTCCCTGAACGCCGACGCCGAAGCGAACCAGCAGACCAACAGCATCTCGAACAGCAAGGGCGGCAATTCCAGCGGCAGCGCGGATAGCACCGCAGCCGAAACGATGGTGCCGCTTGCCGCGATGATGACCTTCTCGAACAGCCACACCGCGACCCAGGTGAACCATCAGAGCGGGCTCGTGGCCGGCACCATCTCGTTCAATCTGCCGGCCGGCGGATCGCTGAGCGAGGCCGGCCAGCTCATTGCGCAGGCCGAGCGCGACATCGGCATGCCCGCTTCGGTGCATGGCGCGTTCGCGGGCGCCGCGCAAGCCTATGCGCAGTCGATGGGCGCCGTGCCGCTGCTGATTCTCGCCGCGCTGGTCGTCGTCTATATCGTGCTCGGCGTGCTGTACGAGAATACGGTGCACCCGCTCACGATCCTGTCCACGCTGCCGTCGGCGGGCATCGGCGCGACGCTCGCGTTGCTGATCTTCGGCACGCCCTTTTCGGTGATCGCGATGATCGGCATCATTCTGCTGATCGGTATCGTCAAGAAAAACGGCATCATGATGGTCGACGTCGCGATCCAGCTGCAACGCGAGGAAGGCCTGAATGCGCGCGATGCGATTCACCAGGCCGCGGTGGTGCGGCTGCGCCCGATCATGATGACGACCGCAGCCGCCGTGCTGGGCGCGGTGCCGCTTGCGATCGGCATCGGCCAGGGCGCGTCGCTGCGCCAGCCGCTCGGCGTAACGGTCATGGGCGGCCTGCTCGTGAGCCAGGTTTTCACGTTGTACACGACGCCGGTGATCTACCTGTACCTCGACCGGCTGCGCGCGCGGCTCGCGAGATGGTCAGCGCGCCTGCCGTGGAATCGCCGCGACGACGCACCGGACACGAGCGCATGATGAAGACGATCTTCCCCACCAGACTGGCCGGCGCATTGCTGGCGTTATCGGCTGTGTTGACGGGCGGCTGCATGGTCGGCCCCGACTACCATCGCCCGCCCGTCGCCACGCCCGCCGCGTGGAAGGAACTGCCTGGCTGGATCGAGGCGCAGCCCGCCGCCGAGCGCCCGAAAGGAGACTGGTGGACGGCCTTCAACGACCCGCTCCTCGATGAGCTCGAGCCGCTCGTCTCGGTGTCGAACCAGACCGTGCGCCAGGACTATGCGAACTACCAGCAGGCACTGGCCGAAGTGCGGCTCGCGCGCAGCGCGCTGTTCCCGACCATTGGCATAAACGGATCGGCCACCCGTGAACGTTCGGCTACAGGCAATCTGAGCAGCAGCCTGCTGGCCGGCGGAGGGGGCGCGAGCAGCTTCCAGCGCATCAACAACGCCGGCTCGCTCGAAGCCAACGCGAGCTGGGCGCCCGACTTGTGGGGTCTCGTGCGCCGCGACATCGAGCAAAGCGCAGCCACGGCGCAGGCGAGCCAGGCGACGCTCGCCAACGCCACGCTCTCCGAGCAGATCGCGCTGGCGAACGCGGTGATCGATCTGCGCGTAACGGATGCGAATATCGACCTGCTCACTCATACCGTGGATGCGTTCGAGCAATCGTTGCGTGTGGTCGCCGAGCAGGACAAGGCCGGCACCGTGCCGCCTTCCGATCTGGTGAGCGCGCAGACGCAACTGGAGTCGGCCCAATCGAGTCTGATTGCACTGGGCGTCGCGCGTGCTCAATACGTTCATGCGATCGCCGTGCTGGTCGGCAGGAATCCGGAAGCACTGGACGTACCCACGAATACCACGCTGCCCACGTTGCCGTCCGTTCCGGTCAGCCTACCGTCCACGCTATTGCAGCGCCGGCCCGATATTGCCGCCGCCGAGCGCCAGATGGCCGCGCAGAATGCCGCGATCGGCGTGGCCGTCGCAGCGTATTACCCGACGATTTCTCTATCGGCGCTGGATGGCTTCACGCAGTCGCCGTTGGCGGGCCTGCTGCACATCGCCAATTATGTCTGGTCGTTGGGCGGCCAGGCGAGCGAGACGCTTTTCGACGGCGGGCAGCGCAGCGCGCAGGTCGACGCGGCAAAAGCCTCTTACGACGCGGCCCTCGCCAATTATCGCGGCACGGTTCTGACGGCATTCCAGGGCGTGGAGAACGACCTCGCCGGCTTGCGTATTCTCGCGCAGCAAGCCGAGGTTCTGGAGCGCGCGGTGCGCGACGCGACGCGCGGCACCGAAATCGCGCGCAATGAATATCAGGCGGGCACGGTCGACTTCACGACCGTTGCGACGGCGCAAGCCACTCAGTTGAATCTTCAGCAGACGGCCTTGAACGTGCAGCAAACGCGGCTGCTCGATGCCGCGTCGCTGATCGGCGATCTGGGCGGCGGCTGGTCCGACAGCGAGCTTGGCGACCCTCGGAAGATGGGCCAACGGCAGGTGTCGCCTTAAGTCGGCATGCCTGAAGTAGGCTCGGCGTCAGGCTTCGTGGACAGCCGCAGGTAAGCCGCCGCCAGCCTGCGCAGTTCTTCTTCCGACGCGTCTTCAATGCCGATGAGATGATTGTCCGCGGCCCGATGCGAGGAAAGCAGCTCATTGAGTTTCAGGTGCAACGCAACGCTATCCTTGTTCTGACTCTGCTGAATCAGGAACACCATCAGAAAAGTGACGATCGTGGTGCCGGTGTTGATGACCAGTTGCCATCCGTCGGAATAATGAAAAATGGGCCCCGTGACGATCCATGCAATGACCGTCAACACGGCAAGACAGAACGCCGCGGGCGAACCGGCCCACCGCGTAACGAGGCTCGCGAATCTGTCGAATAGCTGCGTTACCGGATGACGACCTGCATAGGCGGGGCTCGATGTGTCCGGAACGGTGTCGAGTTCGTCGGTTGTCGAGGGTGCAACAGACTTGGTAGGCATAACCGGCTCCAGAAGGTTGGCCCGTTCCCTTCTGCAAAATCCATGCCCCACGGGTTGGTCTCCCGCTCCGCAAGGACAACACACGGTTCCAATACCGATTGCGCCGCCACGACGAGGCCCGCGTAGCGTAGATACCGGCAACGGATACCGGGTTTGCATTTTTTGCCAGTAAGAATGAATCTTTGCCGCTTATGCGCCCGCTACCGCGATGAGTTGAATACGGACCCACGCGCACTCCTCGCTAAAGCCTCGTACAATCTTCAAGGCGTCGATCACGCAAACCATCAGACCGTACACGGCGAGGTTCTGTTATAGCGAGATCTCTTCCGGCATGCCAACGGACTTTCTACAGCCGCTCTCATTGCAGCAATTCACCCTCATTCTTTCTCAGCGCGACTCGATGTCATGGAAAGCAATAGCAAACCCGCCCACACGGACGAACTCGGCTTGCGTCCGGCGAGGCCTGCGGATCATGCCGCTGAAAACGGCATTCTGCTGAGGCTCGCGCGGGCACAATCGGGATCGCGCGAACGGCTTTTGCAGGAAATCGCAGACGCCGCGCTGTCGCTTTGCAATGCGGGCAGTTCCGGCATCAGTCTCGTCGAAGGCGCGGATCCGGACAGGCAGTTTCGCTGGCTGGCGGTGGCAGGCTCGTGCGTCGGCTTGCAAGGTAAAACAACCGCATGGAACGAATGTCCGTGCCGGCTGGCACTGGAATCTGCAGCACCGCAATTATTCGTTCGGCCGCAAGACCACTTTCCCGGCTTGCGGTTTCCCGGTGTGGAGATTGCCGAAGGTCTGGTCGTGCCGATCCCGACCGACAACGGCTTCGTGGGCGCGATATGGGTAATGTCGCACACCTCGGCGCGCCGCTTCGATCTCGAAGACGTGCGTCTACTCTCGAACCTCGCCGTCTCCGCGGGTGCTGCGCTGACCACCGTCAATACCCGGGACACGGGCGAGGAAAGCGAGCGCCGGCATAGCGAGTTCATCGCCATGCTCGGGCACGAACTGCGAAACCCGATGGCTCCGATCGACAGCGCGGTCGGCGCCGCCAAGCAATTGTGCGCGGACAACGCGAGGGCGGTCGAGGTTCTGACCATCGCGCAGCGGCAGATGCGGCATCTGCGAACCCTGGTCGACGACCTGCTCGACGCCGCGCGGTTGAAGCACGGCAAGCTCGCCATCAAGCACAGCGATACTTCGCTCAACGAGATCGCGTTCGATGCCGTCACCGCCGTGAAGCATCACATACAGTCGCGGCGGCATTCGCTCACGCTGACCGGCCTCGAGACGCCGGTGCCGGTGCGGGCGGATCACGTCAGACTGAGCCAGGTGCTTGGCAACCTTCTTTCCAATGCCGCGAAGTACACGCCAATCGGCGGCACGATCGAACTCGCCGTCAGAGTCGCCGGGGACGGGCAGGAACCGGAGCGCAAGGAGGTAGTCGTCATCGAGGTGAAGGACAACGGGATTGGCATCGACAGTTCCATCCAGCCACGCGTCTTCGACCTCTTCGCCCAGTCGGCACGCGGTAATGCCCGGGCCGAGGGCGGCTTGGGAATCGGTCTCGCCGTCGCCAAGCGAATGGTCGAACTGCACGACGGCACGATTTCCCTGCGCAGCGAAGGAACCGGCAAAGGCACGTCGGTTACGTTGAAGTTGCCGATCTTGCGCTCGGGCGACGAGTTGCAGCCAAAGGCCGAGACTCCGCCGTCTGCCGGTCTCGGGCCTGTACGTCTGCTGCTCGTGGACGACAATGCGGACGCGTTGCAGTCCCTGGGTATCCTGATGGAACTCGAAGGACACCAGGTCACGATGTGCGACAGCGGGCGCGAAGCGGTCCGGCTGATCAGGGAGAATTTGCCCGAAGTCGCCATTATCGACGTGGGCATGCCGGATATGGACGGCTTCGACGTCGCCCATGCGGTGAGAGCCGACAGCGGGCTCGACGACGTCATGCTCGTGGCGCTGACCGGCTATGCGGCGGAATCCGACAAGTCGCGGGCCCTGGCCGCGGGTTTCGACTATCACCTCACCAAGCCGTTATCGCTCGACAAACTGCAGTACATACTCGCGAATCGGGCGGGCGGAAAACTCGGCGGTATCGTCTGATTCAGTGCGTTCGCCGGATCATCCGACTCAGTGAACCATCGTCACCGGCGTGACCGTTCGCCTTGCCAGCGACGCCAGCATGGCCAGCCTGCGAAAGAAACCCATATGGCTGGCGTCGATCACCATCACGTCGGGCCGGGTCGTGGCCGCGTACTCGGCAATCGCTTTCGTGCGGTGGCCGAAAACCCGTTTCCAGCGGTAGGGCACGCCGGCTTCTTCGAGAATCGTGCGGGCGTCGATCAACGCCTTCAGCATGACCTGCTTCTCGTGGCGCACGAGGAAACCACGCGAGTGGAAGGCTGCCGCCCGCCCTTCGCCAACCGGTTCGAGGACTTCCAGTAGTTCGACCTCCGTTACGCCGCGCTCGAGAAACATGAACGCGGCGTAGCGCGCGGCCTCGACGGCACCGCTATGGTCGAGGACAGGGATCAGCATTCGTATCATCGGGAAATCCTGGGTATCGGTCAGTTTGTACCTTGAGCTTAGCTAATGCCGTATTAACGCCGTGTAAAAAGTACGAGACCTTTTCGTTGACCACGGCGATGCGCTCAGGCCCCTATCGCAGCAGGATTCAGTTCGATATGCAGGATCACGAGCCAGCGCCTGGGGCAGTCCCCGGCGATCTGCAAATCCTGCTTGCCCTCGCCGCCCGTTGTCACAAAGCCCTTCTCGCGCGCGAAGCCGAATGCGCGCCGCGCGTCGGACTGCAGCCATAGCGTGATCAACCCGCACGTCAAACAGCTGAAGATCCAGATAGCTTCGGGTGGCAGCGCGGAGTCGAGTTGCTGGGCGGCGTAAGTGAAGAGCGTCGTGAGCACCTGATTGGTGACGAAAACGATGGCGACGACCTTGCACAGTCCCCTGAATATCAGGGCGGATCTTGTCGGTGTCATGGCATGTCAGTAAAAAAGCAGCCCCCCACTATACGGATCACGTCGTAAAGAGCGCGAAACGATTGCAGCAGCCCGCATAAATATTCCGTGAAATTCAACGCACGCCGACCAGCCGGTAGCCAACGCCAGACTCGGTAACGATGTGCTCCGGGCGCGCCGGATCGCGTTCGAGCTTGTGGCGCAGATGCCCCATGTAGATCCGCAGATAGTGGTGGTTATTGATTTGCAACGGGCCCCATACTTCGCCGAGCAGTTGCTCGTGCGTCAATACGTGCCCCGGGCGACGCACCAGCGCCGCGAGGAGCCGGTATTCGGTAGGACTGAGATGAACGACACGGCTGTCGCGCACCACTCGCCGCTCAGCGAGATCGACCGTCACCAGCCCGAAACGGACCTCCGGCGAACCGACCCGCCCGCCAGCAATCTGCCTGCGCAAATGGGCTCGAATCCGTGCTCCGAGCTCCGGCAATCCAAACGGTTTGGTCAGGTAGTCGTCGGCGCCGGCGTCGAGCGCGGCGACCTTGTCTTCCTCGCGGCTACGCGCCGACAGTACGATCACCGGCATCGCAGACCAGCCGCGCAACTCCCGGATCACGTCGATGCCCTCTCTATCCGTCAAGGCAGGATCGATGATGACGAGATCCGCGAGCCGTGTTGCGGCTTGCGCGAGGCCTTGCGCACCGGTTTGCGCATCGAAGACGCTCATCCCGTCCGCTTCGAGGTGCGTGCGAATGAAACGGCGTATGGTTTTGTCATCGTCGATCACAACGACTGTTATGGTGGGATCGCTCATAAAGACCGCGAGCGCGAGACGTCAATGCATGGGCTTGAGATCGTCCAGCGCGAGGTTGAGCTTCAGCACGTTCACGCGCGCCTCGCCAAAAATACCGAACTGCCGCCCCGACGTATTGGCGGCTATCAGATTGGCCACCTGATCGAACGGCAAGCTGCGGGCTTTCGCCACGCGCGCCGCCTGATAGGCTGCGGCGGCCGGGCTGATCTGCGGGTCGAGTCCGCTGCCCGAGGACGTCACCAGATCCACCGGCACCGGTTGCGACATGTCGTTGCCCGCGGCTTTCAATGCATCGAGACGGCCTTTGATTTCGTCGGCGAGCGCGGGGTTGGTCGGACCGAGGTTCGAACCACCCGAACTCTGTGCGTTGTACGGCATCGGGCTGGTGGCCGACAGGCGTCCCCAGAAATAATACGGCGCGTCGAACTGCTGGCCGATCAGTTCGGAGCCGACCGGCTTGCCATTCTTCTCGATCAGACTGCCGTTGGCCTGCGCCGCGAAGGCGGCGCGACCCAGGCCCGTCACGACGACGGGATAGACCACCCCGGTAATCACGGTCATCAGGATGAAAAGGACGAATACCGGGCGAATCAGCGTTTTCATGATGTGCTCTGTTTAGTGTCAAACCCAGCCGAACACGTTCAGCACCAGATCGATCAGCTTGATGAACGGAAACGGCAGCAGAATTCCGCCGAGTCCGTAAATCAGCAGATTGCGGCGCAGCAGCGACGCAGCGCCGAGCGGCCGGTACTTCACGCCCTTGAGGGCCAGCGGAATCAGCGCCACGATAATCAGCGCGTTGAAAATCACCGCCGACAGAATCGCCGACGAAGGCGAACTCAGATGCATCACGTCGAGCACGCGCAGTTGCGGATAGGTGGTCGCAAATGCCGCCGGGATGATGGCGAAATATTTGGCGACGTCGTTGGCAATCGAGAACGTGGTGAGCGAGCCACGCGTCATCAGCATCTGCTTGCCGATCTCGACGATCTCGATCAGCTTGGTCGGATTCGAATCGAGGTCGACCATGTTGCCCGCTTCTTTCGCGGCCTGCGTGCCGGTGTTCATCGCCACCGCGACGTCGGCCTGGGCGAGCGCCGGGGCGTCGTTGGTGCCGTCGCCGGTCATCGCCACGAGGCGCCCTTCGGCCTGGTGCGTGCGAATCGTCGACAGCTTCGCCTCGGGCGTCACTTCCGCGAGGAAATCGTCCACCCCCGCTTCGGCGGCAATCGCCGCGGCGGTCAGCCGGTTGTCGCCCGTCACCATGATGGTCTTGATGCCCATCTTGCGCAGTTCGGCGAAACGTTCCTTGATGCCGCCCTTCACGATGTCCTTCAACTCGATCACGCCCATGCAGCGCGCCCCGCTCTCGGCCGAGCTTTGCTGCGCGACCACGAGCGGCGTGCTGCCGCGCCGCGCGATGTCCGTCACCGCCGCGGTCAACTCAGGCGGAAAGCGGCCGCCGTGCGCTTCGACGTAATTCCTGATCGCATCCGCCGCGCCTTTGCGGATCTGACGGTCGGGCAAATCCACACCGCTCATGCGCGACTGCGCGCTGAACGCAAGAAAGGTGGCCTGCAGCGCGTGCATATCGCGTTCGCGGATATTGAAGCGTTGCTTTGCCAGCACGACGATGCTGCGGCCTTCCGGCGTTTCGTCGGCGAGCGACGAGAGCTGCGCGGCATCGGCGAGCATTTCCTCGCTAATGCCGGGTGCCGGCGTGAAAGCCGACGCCTGACGGTTGCCGAGCGTGATAGTGCCGGTCTTGTCGAGCAGCAGCACGTCGACGTCGCCGGCCGCTTCCACCGCGCGGCCTGACGTGGCGATCACATTGGCCTGCATCATGCGGCTCATGCCGGCCACGCCGATCGCCGACAGCAAGCCGCCGATGGTGGTCGGGATCAGGCACACCAGCAGCGCGACCAGTGCGGTAATCGTCACCACGTGGCCCGCTTTCGCGGCTTCGACCGAGAACATCGAGAACGGCAGCAACGTCGCCGTGGCGAACAGCAGCACGAGCGTCAGCGCGACCAGCAAAATGGTCAGGGCGATTTCATTCGGCGTCTTCTGACGCTTCGCGCCTTCCACCATCGCGATCATCCGGTCGAGAAACGCCTCGCCGGGATTCACGCTGACCCGCACCACGATCCAGTCCGACAGCACGCGCGTGCCGCCCGTCACCGACGAAAAGTCGCCGCCCGACTCGCGGATCACGGGCGCGGATTCGCCCGTGATCGCCGATTCGTCGACCGATGCCACGCCTTCGATCACTTCGCCGTCCGCCGGGATCACGTCGCCGCTTTCCACCAGCACGATGTCGCCTTTACGCAGATCGGTCGCCGTCGTGACGCGGATCGGCGACTTGGGGTGGGTGTCCTGCAGCTTCTTCGCCATCACGTCGCGCTTCGCGCCGCGCAGCGACGCCGCCTGCGCTTTCGAGCGCCCCTCGGCCAGCGCTTCCGCGAAGTTGGCGAACAGCACCGTGAACCACAGCCACAACGCGATGGCGAGAATGAACCCGGCGGCCGCCTCGGCCTGGCCGCCGAGCGCGGCGATCCAGAGCACGGTCGTCAGAATGCTGCCGACGTAGACGCAAAACATCACCGGGTTGCGCAACTGGTGCCGCGGTGCGAGCTTCCTGAACGAATCGACGAGAGCCGGCCGGGCAATCGCGGGGTCGAACATCGAGCGTGCGGCATTGCGTGCCTGACCGATGTTGCCGGGCTGATGAACCGGCGGTTGAAGTCCGTTGCTCATGCTGTCCTCTCAGTCAATGTCCCGCGACCATGATCAGATGCTCGACGACCGGGCCGAGCGCGAGCGCCGGCACGTAGGTCAGCGCGCCGACCAGTACGACCGTGCCGAGCAGCAGCACGACGAACAGCGGCCCGTGCGTTGGCAAGGTGCCGGCGGTCGCGGAGATACGCTTCTTGGCGGCAAGCGATCCGGCGATCGCCAGCACCGGCACGATCGAGCCGAAACGGCCGAACCACATGGCGATCGCCAGCGTGGAGTTGTAGAACGGCGTATTCACGGACAGCCCGGCAAACGCGCTGCCGTTGTTGTTGGCCGCCGAACTGTAGGCATACAGAATCTCGGAGAAACCGTGCGGCCCCGGATTGGCGATACCCGCTGTGCCGGCAGCGCTCAGCACGCCGACCGACGCGCCGACCAGCACGAGCAGCGGTGTCAGCAGCACAGCGATCGACACCATCTTCATCTCGTACGACTCGATCTTCTTGCCGATGTATTCCGGCGTTCGCCCGATCATCAGGCCGGCCACGAACACCGCCAGCAAGGCGAACACGAGCATGCCGTAGAGACCCGAGCCGACGCCGCCAAAAATCACTTCACCGAGCTCGATCAGCAGCAGCGGAACGAAGCCGCCCATCGGCGTGAGCGAATCATGCGTATTGAGCACGGCGCCGCACGAAGCCGCCGTGGTCGCGACCGTGAAGATGCCCGATTGCGCGATGCCGAAGCGGGTTTCCTTGCCTTCCATGTTGCCGCCGGTTTGCGTGGCCGACGCGCTTTGATCGACGTGCAGCGTCGCATACAGCGGGTTGCCGCTCTGCTCCGACGAAATCTCGCCCCAACACGCCACCGCGAACGCAATCGTCATCGCGGCCAGTACCGCATAGCCCTGACGCTGGTCGCCCACCATCCGGCCAAACACCAGGCACAGCGCAGCCGGAATCACCAGCATCGCAATCATCTGCACGAAATTGGCGAACGGTGTCGGGTTCTCATAGGGATGCGCCGAATTGGCGTTGAAGAAACCGCCGCCGTTCGTGCCGAGCATCTTGATCGCTTCCTGCGACGCCACCGGGCCCATTGCGATGGTCTGTTTGTCGGCCTTGTTGTCCACCATGACCGGATTGCCCTTGGCATCCTTGACGGGATTACCCTGGGCGTCGGTGTTCGGCGTCTGATAGGTCGTGACCTGCAGCGTCGGCACGTCTTCGTATGATTTGAAGTTCTGGATCACGCCCTGGCTGATGAACACCAGCGCGATCACCGTCGCGAGCGGCGCGAGGATATACAGCGTGATGCGCGTCAGATCGACATAGAAGTTGCCGATCGTCGCCGTGGTATGGCGGGCAAAGCCGCGGATCAAGGCGACGACGACAGCGATGCCGGTTGCCGCCGACAGGAAGTTTTGCACCGTCAGCGCGGCCATCTGCGTCAGATAGCTGACGGTGGATTCCGGCGTGTAGTCCTGCCAGTTCGTGTTGGTCACGAAACTGATCGCCGTGTTGAATGCGGCGTCCGGCGTCATCGGGCCGAAGCCCTGCGGATTGGCGGGCAGCCATTGCTGTACGCGCAGGAAGCCATACACCGCGAGCACGCCGAGCGTGTTGAACATCAGCACGGCCAGCGCATAGTGCTTCCACGACATCTCCGCCTCGGAATTCACACCGGCGAGCTTGTAGACCACCGCTTCGAGCGGGCGTCCAATGCGGCGCACCACGATCGACGAGCCGTCGAGTACCGCCGTCATGTAACGGCCGAGCGGAATCGCGAGCGCGATCAGCACGACGATATAAACGCCGGGCTGAAACAGGTTATTGAAGTTCATTCGAGTGCCTCCGCGCGCAATAACGCATACACGAGGTAGACGAACAGAATCAGCGTCGAGGCGGCCGCGAGCCACGTCATCCAGGTAGTCATGGACGGCCTCCGGGCGCGCGGCGAAGCTTGTCGCAGCCTGCTACGAAAGCGGCGGCCAGGGCGCTGAACGCAACGATTGCGATGATGTAAACCCGATCCATGACGGTGCCTCCCACAACGGACTTCCGCGCCCTGGATCGTAGGAGAAGCCGCGTAAACGCAGCGTAAATAGTGCGAGGTTCTCGTAAAAGATGCGGCGTGATGCGCGCAGCGGCGGCAGAGAAAGCGACTCATTACCCGCCCCGGAACAGACACGAAAAAAAAGTTGCCGATATTTTTGTATACCGCATACTTTGTTCCGCATCAAACATCTCTCTCCCCAACTCGTGCCGCGCCCGCAGCCGGCCCTTACATAATTGACTACGATGAAGAAATCGCTCTCTACAGCCGCCACGCTCGGCTGCCTCGCCTGGGCCGGTGCAGTCCATGCCCAAGGCAGCGTCACACTGTACGGCCTGATCGACACGTCCCTCGGCTATGTCAACAATCAAGGCGGCGGCAGCACCGTCGCCGCTTCCAGCGGTACGACGCGCGGCAGCCGGGTCGGCTTTCTCGGCTCGGAAGACCTGGGCGGCGGCACCAAGGCCATCTTCCGGCTCGAGAACGGTTTCGACGTGACCGACGGCTCGCTCGGTCAGGGTGGCCTGCTGTTCGGCCGCCAGGCGTACGTGGGGCTTGCCAACGACCGCTGGGGTCAGTTGACGATGGGCCGCCAGTACGAGTCGATGGTCGACTACGTGGCGCAACTCACCGCCGCCGACTGGTCCGTGTACATGGAACACCCCGGCGACATGGATCTGACCAACCGCGGCGTGCGCGTCAACAACGCGGTGCGCTACCAGAACAGCTACGGCGGTTTCACCGGCAGCGCGATGTACAGCTTTGGCGGCGTGGCCGGCAGCTTCGGCGAGAACAGCATGTGGAGCGTGGGCGGCAGCTACGCGCAAGGACCGCTCTACGTCGGCTTCGGCGCCACCTATGCGCGGCAGCCGGGCAATCTGTCGCCGGGCACGTTCTGGAAAGACACCAATTCCGCCGACGGCGCCTACGCGCTTGCCGCGCACTCTTTCCTGACGGTCGGCGGCGGCGCGTCGTACCGGTTCGGCGGACTGAAGGCCAGCGCGGACATTACCAGCACGACCTACAAGCAGGGCTTCGAAGGGCAGAACGTGCACTTCATGAACTACGAAGTGAACGGCCTGTACTCGTTCGGTCCAGCGCTCTCCGCCGGCCTTGGCGTGACCTACACGGACGGCACGGTCGACGCCACCAGCAGCGATCCCCGCTACATCCAGTACAACGCGATCGCGCAATACGCGCTGTCCAAGCGCACGCAGGTCTACGCGTTCGCCACTTATCAGCACGCAATGACCGCCGGCCTGGTCGCCCAGGTCACGCAGTTCATCTCGGCGTCGAACACGCAGAATCAGGCTGCGGCCGGCATCGGCCTGCGCCACGCGTTCTAGCCGCGAACCGTTTGCAAAGGGTTGGCGTCGCGATATAAACAGTATACAGTGTACCGAAATGCGCGCCACGCGCATTTGGACCAATGTCCCATCTTCACGAACAAGGAGTTTTTCATGGCCGAACTGATGAGCCGCGACGCGTTCCGCGGCGCACTGGAACAAGCGATCAAAGGCAAAAGCGCCAATCAGGCGCCGTTCAGCATCGCCTGGGCGAGTGGCAAGCTGAGCCGCGCGCATCTGGCGCGCTGGGCCGAGAACCATTACCACTACGTCGGTCCGTTCGCGGACTACCTGGGTTATCTGTACGCCCGCATGCCGGAGCACATGACCGAGGCGAAAGACTTCGTGCTCGCCAACATGTACGAAGAAGAGATCGGCGGCGACCGTCACACGGACCTGCTGATCCGCTTCGCGGAAGCATGCGGCACAACGCGCGCCCGCGTCACCGATCCGGACAACATGTCGCCCACCACGCGCGGCCTGCAAGGCTGGTGCTATTCGGTGGCAATGCGTGAAGACCCGGTCGTCGCGGTTGCCGCGCTGGTGGTGGGTCTCGAATCGCAGGTGCCGTCGATCTACCGCAAGCAGACGCCGACGCTGCGCGAGAAGTACAAATTCACGGACGAGGAAGTGGAGTTCTTCGACCTGCACATCGTGTCCGACGAGATCCACGGCGAGCGCGGCTACCAGATCGTGCTCGAACACGCGACGACGCCGGAACTGCAGCAGCGTTGCCTGAAGATCTGCGAAGTGGGAGCGCAGATGCGTCTGCTCTACACCACCGCGCTCTATTACGACTACGTGGAAAAGGAAATCCCGCTGCCGGAACTGGGCCTCGCAGCCTGACGGGTTCGATCGTCCGGGCGCGGGCCGCGTCCGGACGATTCTCATGGGCCACGGGCCGTGGGCAACCGGCGGATGAATCCATCCGCCGGACCGCAACGGCCGCATCGCTTCAGATGAGCTGGTTTTCCCAATTGCAGGACGCAACAGTCATGACGAACGCTCCCATCTATTCCAATCATATCGACGGCGAATGGTGCGCCAGCCTGTCCGGCCTCACCTTCGACAACCTCAATCCCGCCGATACGCGCGACCTCGTCGGCCGCTTTCAGGCGTCGAACGCAGCGGACGCGACAGCCGCCGTCAACGCGGCATCGACCGCTTTCGCGGGCTGGAAAAAGCTGTCGGTGACGGCCCGCGCGCAATATCTGCTGAAAGCGGCCGACTACCTCGAACAGCACGCCGGGCGTTTCGGCGACGAACTCACCCGCGAGGAAGGCAAGCCGCGCACGCTCGCACGCGACGAATTCATGCGCGCGGCGCAGACGCTGCGCTACTACGCGATCGAAGCGCAATCGTTCGGCGGCGAGACCTTCCCGAACGACGACCCGAAGATGAGCGTCTACACCTTGCGCGAACCGCTCGGCGTCGTCACCGTGATCAGTCCGTGGAATTTCCCGGTCTCGATTCCCGCGCGCAAGATCGCGCCCGCGCTCGTGTGCGGCAATACGGTCGTATTCAAGCCGTCGTCGGACGCGCCGCTTGCCGGGTTGCGCCTCACTGAAGCATTGGTCGAAGCCGGCCTGCCGCGAGGCGTCCTGAACTTCGTCACCGGCAAGGCCGGCGAGGTCGGCCCGGCGATCATCGAATCGCCGGCAATCCGCGCCATTTCGTTCACCGGCTCGACCGCCGCGGGCGAGCAGATCCATCGCGCCGCTTCGCTGTCCACGCGCACGCAGATGGAGCTCGGCGGTAAGAATCCGCTGATCGTGCTGGAAGAAAGCGACGTGCCTCTCGCGGTCGATCTGACCATCAAAGGCGGCTTTTCGCTGAGCGGCCAGGCATGCACCGGCACGAGCCGCGTGCTCGTCACACCGCAGGCCAAGGCGGCGTTCGTTGCGCAACTGGTCGAGAAGACTCTCACGCTGAAAATCGGCAACGGCATGTCGGCGGACGCGCAGATTGGCCCGCTTGCCACGGCCGGCCAGTTGCGCACGGTGCTCGCGTACATCGAGACCGGCAAAGGCGAAGCGAAGCTCGCGGCCGGCGGCGGGCAGTTGACCGACGGCGAATTCGCGCACGGCTATTACGTTCAGCCCACCGTGTTCGTCGACGTACCGCGCCATGCGCGGATCGCACGCGAGGAAATTTTCGGCCCCGTGATCGCGGTGATCGACGTAGCCGATTACGCCGATGCGATCGCCGTGGCCAACGACACCGAATACGGCCTCTCGGCCGCGCTCGTCACGCGCGACGCCGCGCTGATGGAACGCTTCGCCGGCGACATCGAAGCCGGCACGGTGAAGATCAACCGCACCACTACCGGCAATCTCGTGAACGCGCCGTTCGGCGGACTGAAGCGTTCGAGCACGGCCACGTTCCGCGAGTCGGGGCGGGACGGCCTCGAGTTCTATCTGCAAACCAAGACCGTCTATCGCGGCGTCTGACGCCACCGGATCCACTCATTCGTCTTTGCCTCTCATGAAACCTTTCTTCAAACTCGAACTGGCCGAAGCGCGTCACATGATCGCCGCGGCCATTGCCCGGTCGCAGGAAATCGGTGTGCTCGAAACCATCTGCATCACGGACGAAGGCGGTTTTCCGCTCGCCATGGAACGCATGGACGGCGGCCGCGTCACCGGTCCGCAAATCGCATGGAACAAGGCGTTCACCGCGGCGGGCCACAAGCGCTCGACACATCTGTTCAACACGGCGCCGAACGGCCCCGCGCTGCCCGGCAACGAAGCCTTCGGCATTCAATGGAGCTTTGACGGCAAGTTCGCCGTGTTCGTCGGCGGCTTTCCGATCGTGGTCGACAACGAGGTGGTAGGCGGCATCGGTCTGAGCGGCGGCAACGGCGAGCAGGACACCGCCGCGGGCCTCGCCGGTCTCGCCGCGCTGCGCGACCTGCTGCGCGAGTCGGGCCGCGAGGTTCTCGTTCAAAGCGATATCAAGCTGTAACTGGCGCGGAGGTGCAGCCGTGAATCATCAGGTAACCTGGCTCGAGGAAGGATGCACGTTCGACGCCGCCGACGGCGAGACCGTGCTCGACGCCGCCGTGCGCGCCGGTGTGATGTTGCCTTCCGAATGCTGTTTCGGCGCGTGCGGCACCTGCCGCGTCAAGCTGCTGAGCGGCGCCGTGCGCTACGACGAGATGCCGCCGGGACTCTCCGAACAGGAGACGGCAGAAGGCTATGCGTTGGCGTGCCAGGCACGCGCCGCCTCGGCGCTCGTCGTCAGCACGGACCGGCCGCTCGCCTCGCCGGTGCCGGCGGCGAGGCACAGCGCGTCGGTCGTTGCGCTCGAACACGCCGCCGACCGCGTGGTCAAGCTCACGCTTGCCATCGACGGACAGGAGCGCATCGCTTTCCGGCCGGGGCAATACATGCATGTGCATCTCGGCGAAGCTGGAGTGCGCAGCTTTTCGATGGCCTCGTCTCCGAACGAGGCGACGGTCGCGTTCCACATTCGCAGGATCGAAGGCGGCTATTTCACCGACGGGCGCCTCGCAACGCTCGCGGTAGGCGACACGCTCGACGTGGAATTGCCGCTCGGCGGCTTCGGCTATCACGAAGAGGACTACCGCCCGATCGTGATGATCGCGACCGGCACCGGCATCGCACCGCTCTACGCGATGCTGGGCGAACTGCTCGCGGATGCGGACCGTCCGCCGATTGCACTGTTCTGGGGCGGACGCACGCCACAAGACCTGTATCTGCATGACACGCTCGCGGCGCTCGCCGCGCAGCACGACGATTTCGACTACACGCCGGTGTTGTCGCGAGCGGGTGCTTCGTGGACCGGCGCGAGAGGGTACGTACAACAGGCGGTCAGTGCGCAGTTTCCCGACCTGTCCGAGCACGCGGTCTATGCGTGCGGTTCGCCCGACATGATCGCCTCGGCCAAGCGCGCGTTCGCCGAACTCGGCGTCAGCGCCCGTTATTTCTACGCCGACGGCTTCACGTTCCAGCAGGCCACGTCGGACGTGCAGGCCTGAACGGCACCGGCCGCCGGGCATGGCGGCCGGTGCCGGGTTGTCGTAGCGCGCCGGCATAACAACACGAAAAACACGAAAACGGCAGCAAGCAGGGACAGATTCATTTAGTCATCCAAATCGATTACCGGCCGATTCCGGATGATTTTCCGTTCCGCACCACGAAAAAAGACGTCCTGCTTTTTTGACACGCATCAAGCTGCACATAGTATACCGAAACAACCACTCTTATCCCTCTTACACACTGAGGTTCCCCCCCATGCACCTCCTTTCGTCACTTACGCCGGCCCATTACTGTTATTTGATAGGTGTGGTTGCCATCATCGCGACAATGATTTTCCGGGCCAATGTCGTCGTCCCCGCGATTCTTGCTACCTTCGCGGTGGCCGTCGCCTCGTCGGGCAAACTGCTGACGGGCCTGCAGGCCATTTTCATGGGCAGCCTGACGGCCGCGCACGAACTGTTCAACATTTTTCTCGTGATCGCGCTGATGACCGCGCTGCTCAACGGCCTGCGCGAAATCGGCGCCGACGTGCGCATGGTCCGTCCGTTCAAGCGGATCATGGTCAATGGTCACGTGGCGTTCTTTATCCTCGCGTTGATCACCTACCTGATCTCGCTGTTCTTCTGGCCGACGCCGGCCGTGCCGCTGGTCGGCGCCATCCTGATTCCCGCCGCGATCTACGCGGGCCTCTCGCCGCTCGGCGCGGCGGCCGCCATTGCGATTGCCGGCCAGGGCATGGCGCTTTCGTCGGATTACGTGATCAAGGTCGCGCCCGGCATCAGCGCGAAGGCCGCCGGCACCGATATGCTGGCTGTCGCCAACATGGCCTTTCTGCTTTCGGTCGTGGCGGGCGTGGTGGCGCTCGGCATGACGTGGTTCCTGACCGTGCGGCGCAGCGTGCGCAAGCCCGGCACGGCCAATCTGATCGCATGGGAAGCGCAAGGCGAACCGGGCGCGGCAGAGACCGAGGCGCAACTGCACCAGGGCAGCTTCGCCAAGGCCGAACTGGCTCGCAGCACGAGCGGCGGACTCCTGAACGAGCCGCAACCGGCGCTCGCATCGGCAGGCGGTGGCGCGGCGCTGGCCATGCCCGGCATGATGAGCGGCGCTGCGATGTCGCGCCAGGAAATGTGGTCCAAAATCTTCTCGATCGTCACGCCGCTCGCGTTTCTCGCCGTGGTGGTCGTCATGACCCGTCCGCAGATCATCGGCGCGGACGCGATCCGCGGCGGCGACGCAGCCGCGCTGATCGGCGGCATGGCCGCGATCCTGATGATGCTGACCACGCTGTCGAACGGACGCCGCGGCTTTCTCGACCGCACGGCGGAACACATCATCGACGGCCTCGTGTTCGCCTTCAAGGCGATGGGCGCGGTGCTGCCGATCGCGGGCTTCTTTTTCGTGGGCGACAGCAGCACGGCGGGCACGATTCTCGGCATTGCGCCGGGCCAGCATGTGCCCTCGCTGCTGTTCGAACTGGTCCAGGCATGCAGCCAGTTCATTCCGCAAAGCCCGGTGTTCGTGTCGTTCGGGGTATTGCTGACCGGCATGGTGACCGGCATCGACGGTTCGGGTTTCGCGGGACTGCCGCTCACGGGTTCGCTCGCAGGCGCGCTCGCGCCGATGGCGCACATGCCCGCGGCCACGCTCGCGGCGATCGGCCAGATGGGCGCGGTGTGGACGGGTGGCGGCACGCTCATCGCGTGGTCCTCGCTGATCGCGGTGACCGGTTTCGCCCGGGTTCCCGTGCTCGAAGCCGTGCGCGCGCTTTTCCTGCCGGTCGTTTGCGGCCTGATCGCGGCCACTGTCGTCGCGATTGCGATCAGTTGAAGGAACACTTTTCCGATGACGTTCCCCGGCTTGCCGGCCCCGCTCGCTCACGACGGCTGGGCCGTTCTGCAAATCGTGTTCTTCAATGTGCTGCTAGGCGGCGACAACGCAATCGCCATCGCAATGGCCTGCCGCACGCTGGCGCCGCGCCAGCGGCGCATCGGCATCATGCTCGGCACGGTCCTCGGCATCGTGCTGCGGCTGCTGCTGATCGGCGTGATCGGCGCGGTGCTCGCCGTGCCGTACATGCACGTGATCGCCGCCGCGCTGCTGGTATGGATCGGCGTGCAGATGCTCCGGCATCAGGACGACGAGGAGACCACGCACGCCGCCTCGGCGCTGTGGCGCGCGGTTCTCACGATCGTCTGCGCCGACTTCGCGATGAGTCTCGACAACGCGCTCGCCACGGCAGCCATCGCGCAAACGCTGCCGGAAGCATCGCGGCTGTTCTATGTGTTCGTGGGTCTCGCGGTCGGCGCACCTGTCATCGCTTTCGGCAGCAACGCGATGATCGTGCTTCTGCAGCGTGTGCCTGCGCTGACCTACGTGGGCGCGGCGCTGCTCGGCTGGGTCGCGGGCGACATGGTGCAGGCCGATCGCCACGTCGATAACGCGTTGCAGCAGATTGGCGGCGGCACGGCGGTCGCGCAGTTCGGCATCGATGCGGGATTTCTGGTCAGCGTGGCGGTCGCCGTGCTGGTGCCGCTTCTTGGCCACCTGCTCATGCGGCGGCAGGCGCAACAAGGTTGACGGGCGGCGGCGCGCGCCGGTTTCAGCGGAGCGCGCCGCACCGGCAATTCATCCGCCTTGACCGGCACGTCCGTTGCCGGCGCCCTTCTCTCCTCTGGCAACCAGTTCGATCAGCGGCAAGCGCGCGACAACCACGCACGCCACGACCATCAATCCCGCAATCACGATGAATGCATGTTCGACCGATGCAGCGAGCGCATGGCGTGCGGCAAGCATGAGCGGCCCGGCGGCGACGCCGGCCGCGTGTGCATGCGCGACGATGGCCGCGCCCTGTGCCGGATCGAGCAGCGACTGCGGATCGAGCAGCGCCGCGCCCCATGCTTCGCGCGCGCCCGGCGACGCAGCATCGAGCAGCGGCGCCGCGTCAGCGCGATACAGCGCGCGCACGACGCTGCCCGCGATCGCCGTGCCAAGCATGCCGCCCACCATGCGCGCCGACTGGATCATCGCCGTGGCAATGCCCAGATGCGTCTTGCCCGCTACCTGCTGCGCGAACACAGTGAGATTCGGCATCACGAAGCCGATCCCGAGGCCGGCCGCCAGCATCGATACGATGAAGCCGGCGCCGTGGCGGTCGCCGGTGGCGTAAAGCCCCGCACATGCCGCGCCGAGCAGCGCAAAGCCGGCATACAGCATGACGTTCGGCCGCTTGAGCCGGGTGACGATCCGCGTATTGGCGATCGTACCCACGGTGATGAACGTGACGAACGGCGTGATCGAGACACCCGCCGCGCTGGCCGACATCCCGAGGCCGCCTTGCAGCAGCAACGGCACGTAGAACAGCAGTGCGAACATGGCGACGCCCAGCAACGCGGACAGACCGAGCAAGGTGCCGATCGCGCGCCCGCGCAGCAGGGGCAGAGGCAAAACCGGATCCGCGGCGCGCGCTTCCTCGCGCAGAAGCAGCACGACCGCGCCCGCCGCGACTGCCGCGAGTAACGCGATGCGCCACAGCGATGCACCGTCCGATAACGACTCGACCAGCATCTGCGAGGCGCCCAGCGAAATCGCGATCAGCAGCGCACCGCGCCAGTCGGGTCGGAGCGCCGCGCCGCGCGGCGGCACGATGCGCGGCAGATAGCGGCTCACCAGCAGCAGGCTCGCCAGTCCCACCGGCAGATTGACGAGAAACGCCGAGCGCCAGCCATAGTGCTGACTCAGAAAACCGCCGAGCGACGGCCCGAGCGCATTGGCCACCCCGAATGCGCTCGAGAACAGAACCTGCCAGCGCAGGCGCACCACCGGATCGGGAAACAGATCGGGAATCGACGCAAAGCAGGTGCCGACCAGCATGCCGCCGCCAATGCCTTGCAACGCGCGAAACACCACGAGCTGCGTCATGCTGCCGGCCACGCCGCACAGCACGGAGGCCAGCGTGAACAGCACGATCGCCGTGACGACCAGCGGCTTGCGGCCAAGCCGATCGCCCAGCCGTCCGAAGATCGGCACGGTGATGACCGAAGTCAGCAGATAGGCTGTCGCAACCCACGCGTACAGATCAAAACCATCCAGTTCGGCGACGATGGTCGGCAGCGCGGTGCCGACCACGGTCTGGTCGATGGCGACCATCATCACGACCGTGGACAGCCCGAGCATGGCGAGCAGCGACTGCCGGAACGTGCGCGGCGCGCCGGAAACGGCCGGGACGGCCAGCTCACGGGAGACGTTCATAGGTGTCACGCCAACGTTGAAGCAACGCCCGGTGCGGCGCTCCGGGCGGTCGCGCGCGCGTAGGCCAGCGCGGCCAGCGCGACGTCCTGCAAGCCGATGCCGACCGCCTTGTACAGCACGATGTCGCTGTCGTCGCGGCGGCCCACGGCGAAGCCTTCGAGCACCGCGCCCAGTTCCAGCACATCGTCCCAGGCGAACGTGCCCGCTGCGCTCTGCACCAGATCGCCCGCTTCCTCGCGCGCCTGCTCGCGCAACTCCACCACGATCCGCGACGCGCGTGACACCGTCGTATCGTCGAGCTCGCGCGTGTGCGGCAGACTCGATCCGATCGCCGCGATCGTCGCGCCGGGCGACAGCAGATGGCCGTCGAACAGCGCGCCGGTCGCACGGGTTGCCGTGACGACGACGTCCGCGCCGTCAAGGGCATCCTCCGCGCTGGCGGGACGCGCTTCGACGCCGCGCTGCGCATAAGTGCGATTCAGTTCGGCGGCAAGTTCAGCCGTTCCCTCCAGTCCGACGATCCGGAAGTCCCCGAGCGACGTGAACGCCGCAAGCGCATGGGCGTGGGCGCGCCCTTGCACGCCGGTGCCGAACAACGCAACGGAGCGCGCGCCAGGTTTAGCCAGCGCCCGCAGCGCCAGCACTGTCGTCGCCGCCGTGCGCAAACGGGTGATCGCGTTCGCTTCGAGCGTAGCGAGCGGCCGGCCGTCGTCGGTGGAAAAAAGGATGATCGAAAAGTTGAAGCGCCCCGCAATGGTCGAATACACCTTGGCGCCCGCCACGCCTAGTTCCGGCACGACGGCGCCGAGCGTGGACAGCTTCACGCCGCCGGCCTCGGTGCGCACGCGCCGCTGCACCGCGGCGTCGCCGCGCGCGAACGCGCGGAACGCGGTGTCGAGCGCGGGGATCGCTTCGTCAAAGCCGATCAGTGCGTCGATCTGCTGGTCGGTGAGATGAATCATCGGAAACCACTCCTGAAAGAATGAAAGGGACGCCGGCCGCCGCGACCGTTGGACAACGCCCGTGGAAACTGGCAACTTGACGCCTGAGTTAAAGTATACGGTATACTATTTTGGATAGTTCGCCGATGGTAGGTCACTTCCTTGAGCAGTTTGACCGTCCTTCCAGCGGGCCGAACCGCGGCGACCTGTCGATCCGAAGGCATCGATTGCCGGTTTAATTGTATACGATGTACTTTTTATGTGTAAGCCTCGCCTATCGCCTTACAGCGGTAGCGCGGGCAAGGAGAAAGCAATGCCCAACGTGGTCTTTCACAAGAACGGCGAGACGTACCGCGACTCGGTCAAGGACAACACCAATCTGGTGGTGCGCGCCGGCATCCGGCAGTTTCCCTATCCGCACCTGCGTTACGAGTGCGGCATGGGCAAATGCTCGCAGTGCGCGTGCGTCGTTATCAGCGGCGGCGAGTATCTGCCGGAACCGAACTGGAAGGAGCGCAAGCAACTGGGCGAACGTTTGACGCAAGGCTATCGCCTCGCCTGCCAGTTGTGGATCGATCACGACATCGAACTCGCCCAGAACGACACGCCGCCTGACGGCACGTCACCCGCCTGACTTCAACGATCGCCCATGTACATCATTCTCACCAGCAAGCCCGGCCAGTACCGCAGCGAAGCCACTGACGGTCTGCAACCGCTGGAGTCGTACGTTTATCGCTACGACGGTCGCCACGTCGCCACTTTCACGATCGCCGCGCTGCAATGCGAGACGCGCGTGAAGATCGTCGACGAAGGCACGCCCGCCAACGTCAATCTCGTGCCGACCAAATTCTTCGACCACTTCGACACGCGCGAAGCGGCTTTCCAATCCATGTCCGATCTCGCGGGCGCGAGCCACGCCGACGCGCAGATCGTGCCGCTCGACGCGCCGGCCAGCGCCTCTTGAAACAGGTTTACCTCATGATTCAGGTCACTTTCATCACGAACGGCGGCAAAACCGTGCAAGCGCCGCCCGACAGCAACCTGCTGCGCGTGTCGTTGCGCGAGCACGGCGGCATTCCGTTCAAATGCGGCGGCGGACTCTGCGGCACCTGCAAATGCAAGGTCGAGCAGGGACGCGAAAATACGGACGCCGTAAAAGCCAAAGAAAAACGCCATCTCAGCGCGGAAGAACTTGAGGCGGGCTATCGCATGGCGTGCCAGACGTTCGTCAAGGGCGACGTGAGCGTGTCATGGTGAAGGCCGGTTCCGCCGTGGAGCCGTCCGGCGCACCGCCCGAAGCGATGGACGCGTGAATGGCAAAATCTACGACCACGTGTGCCACTGGGTCGCCGATCAGGGCATCGTCGCCGTCAATGTCGGATACCGGTTGGCCGACGAGGCGCCGTACTTCGGCGGCCCACACAGGCATCGATCCGCCGCGGACTTTCGCCGCGGATCGTCCGGCGGATGGCGCGAGGCGTCATCCAGCCTGACAGTGGTATGACGTGTACTGTCTACAACGTTCCGTCCCTGGGTTAAAATGCCTTATCCGCTGGCGCCGCCGGCGACGCCCAGTGCATGGAGAAACAATGAGTAGCCAACCGGATTCGCCGGCCCTCGCAGGCAAGCAGGCGCGATCTGCTCCGATTCAGCACCAGCAACTGTCTGAACTCGTGCTCGTCCGCATCCGTGAATCCATCACGTCGGGCGCTTACGCACCGGGCGACCGGCTCGTGGAAGGACGCATTGCCGAAGACCTGAACGTGTCCCGCGTGCCGGTGCGCGAAGCGCTGCGGGCGCTGGCGGCGGAAGGCCTGGTCGAAGTGCGGCCGCGTCATGGCGCGGTGGTCGCGTCGCTCGAACCGTCTTCCGCGCGCGAAATGGTGCAGATCCGCGCCACGCTGGAAGGCCTGAACGCCCGCCTCGCCGCGGAGCACTGCACGCCGGAGCTGGCCGCAAAAATCGAGCAGGTGCTCGACGAGGGCAAAGCCAGGGTGAACAAGGGCGAAACCGCCGGGCTGCTCGACCTCAATGCGCGCTTCCACGATCTGCTCTACGCGGCCGGCGCCAACTCCATGCTCACCGATCTGATGCGTTCGCTGCGCGATCGCACGCGCATGCTGTTCGTCAACTCGAATGACGAGGAAATACGCATGACGTGGGAAGAACACGCGGCCATTCTGCGCGCAGTGCAGTCGGGCGACGCGGCGCTGGCTGCCATGCTCGCGGAACGGCACGTCCTGCGGGCGGCGCAACTCTACCTGAGCAAGCTCGGCAGATAACCCCTGTTACGGCGGTGCAGTGGAACGCGGCCCGCGCGATTGCACGTGGGCGGTGGACGGGGCTTCGAATCGCGCGTCTGCATCTATCACCCTCATAGACCGTAGTGCCTTCGCGCATATCGTAAAAATACGATATATAATTCGCCCTGTAACGATGCAGGCTTGAGCGCGCGGACCGGCGCCACGCCTGCCTGTTGTTGAAGACCTTGAAACCAACCCCATGACGCTCGATATCGACGCGATTCACAAAGCGCTTGCCAACCCGGTTCGCCGGGAGATTCTCGGCTGGCTGCGCGAGCCGTACGCGCATTTCGCCGACCAGGAGCTGCCGCTCGATCACGGTGTGTGCGCGGGCCGGATCGATGCGCACTGCGGCCTGTCGCAGTCAACCGTGTCGGCGCACCTTGCGGCTTTGCAGCGCGCGGGGCTCGTCACGTCGAAGCGGGTCGGTCAATGGGTGTTTTTCAAACGCAATGAGCCGGTCATCCAGGCGTTCCTCGAGCACATGAATACCAGGCTCTAGGCGCTTGATCCGCATCGCCGCGCTTCTTTCATCATGCAGTCTTTTTTCAGGCTCGGGCCGCGCGCCCGCCGTCAAAGGTGAACTCTTATGCCGACTCTTTTCGATCCGCTGCAAATTGGTGACATCACGCTGCCGAACCGCATCGTCATGGCGCCGCTCACACGCCAGCGCGCCGGAGAAATCCGTGTGCCGAACGCGCTGATGGCGAAGTACTACGCTGAACGCGCAACGGCCGGGCTGATCATCAGCGAGGCGACCTCGGTGACGCCGCAAGGCGTGGGCTATGCCGACACGCCGGGCATCTGGTCGCAGGAGCAGGTTGAAGGCTGGAAGCTCGTGACGAGCGCCGTGCATGCGGCCGGCGGCAGGATTTTTCTGCAACTGTGGCACGTGGGCCGTATTTCCGACCCGCTGTTCCTGAACGGCGAACTGCCGGTCGCGCCGAGCGCGATCGCCGCACAAGGCCACGTGAGCCTGGTGCGTCCGGAGCGTGCCTATGTGACGCCGCGCGCACTGGAACTCGATGAAATCGCCGGCGTGGTCGAAGCATTCCGCAAAGGCGCGGAAAACGCCAAGGCAGCAGGCTTCGACGGCGTCGAAGTGCACGGCGCCAACGGCTATCTGCTCGACCAGTTCCTGCAGGACAGCACCAACAAACGTACCGACGCCTACGGCGGCCCGATCGAAAACCGCGCCCGTCTGCTGCTCGAAGTCACCGACGCCTGCATCGACGTGTGGGGCGCGAACCGTGTCGGCGTACACCTCGCGCCGCGCCGCGACGCGCACACCATGGGCGATTCCGATCCGGCCGGCACCTTCAGTTATGTGGCTCGCGAGCTCGGCAAGCGCAAGATCGCATTCATTGCCGCACGTGAAGCGCTCGGCGACGACCGTCTCGGCCCGCAACTGAAGAAAGCATTCGGCGGCCCGTACATCGCCAACGAAAAGTTCACCACGGAAACCGCGCAACAGGTGCTCGACGCGGGTGACGCAGATGCGGTGGCCTGGGGTCAGCTGTTCATTGCGAATCCGGATCTGGTACGCCGCTTCGCCACGAATGCGCCGTTGAACAAGCCGAACCCGGCAACCTATTACGCACGCGGTGAAACCGGCTATGTGGATTATCCGACGCTGGAAACTGTGGAATAAGCGCGTGGAGTAAGCGTCGAAACAGGCTGAAAAAAGCCAAGCCATGCGGAGAGCCGGCGGAGGTTAGGCTGCGGGATAAAGCGGCCAATGCATGGCAGTGCGCTGAAAAAAACCGCGCGGCAGATGTGACAGGAATGATTCGTTCCGATCACACCTGCCGCGTTTTTTTACGCCTGGACATAGTGTGGACACCTCACATCTCACCCATCATGCCAGATCGCGCCGCATGAAAACGCGCTTCGATTCATCGAGTCCTCGCGCAATATGCGCATCGCGCCGCGCCAGCAACGTCGCGTCGAGTTCGGCTTCTTCGATATCGCGAAACCCGATCCGCCGATAGTACGGCGCATTCCAGGGCACCTCGCGAAACGTCGACAGGATGAGTTGCGTGAGTCGTCGCGCGCGGGCAAGGTGTGCGACCTGCTCGATGAGCGCCGCGCCGATACGCCGCCCGGCGTGCGACGTGAGCACATCGAGCTCCTGCACGTAGAGGCGCGCGGGTTGCTGCTCGAACATCACGAAGCCAGCGCACTTTCCGTCAGTATCTACGGCAACGATGATCTCCCGCGCCGTTATCTTGCGGGCGACGAGTTCCGGTTCCATCGGCGGCGCATCAGCAATTCCCGCCATGCCGACGCTGACAAAACGCTGGCCCGCTTCGAATTCGATCGTGCGGATCGCGTTCGCGTCGTGCGGCTCGGCAAACCGGAAAGTGATGGCTGGAGCGTATTGCATGGGGCGTTTCGTCAGTTTGTGCTGATGGTTGTTCTCAACGACGCGCCCCGCTATTGACACCGTCAGAGCGCCGTCGTGCATTCCGGAAACCTTCGTTTGATCCGGGAAACGGCCCGAACCCGCCTCCTCGATACTGGTAATACACGGTCGGCAGCAAAGCAATGCAGTGCGCCGTGCAGCTATGGGCGCACTTGGCATCGCCGCCTCGCGGTCGAGCCGTATCCATTGCCCGTCAAGTCATTACACTCAATCGAAGGAGTATCAATCATGAAGAAGGTTCTCGTTTGTCTCGCCCTTGCCGCCGGTACGTTGGCCGCTCCGGCTATCAGCTTCGCACAATCGAATGGTCCCGTGACGCGCGCAGAAGTTCGTGCCGATCTCGTCAAGGTCGAAAAGGCCGGCTACGATCCATCGCAAGCCAACGACATCGACTACCCGGCCGATATTCAGGCTGCCGAAGCAAAAATCGCTGCCCAGGACAACCAGCAACAGGCTACGCAAGCGTACGGCGGCGTGGCGCAGCACGGCACCTCGTCGTCAGGCGCACCGGCGAGAACGGCGATGCATTCGACCTGCGTCGGTCCCGTCAGCTTCTGCAACCTCTACTTCGGTAGCTAAGCGAAGCATTTCGGGTTCCGTGCCGTCACTGTCCTGCACGGAACCCCGCTTCATTCCGAAGTCCTTCTCGCAACCTCATTCCACCAACATCTTCTCTCTCTTTACCGAATACCGGAGTTTCACATGAGATTTATGCCTTTCGTCGTGTCGGCCTTGTCAATGTCAGCTTGTCTTCTTGCGTCGACCGGCGCGCTGGCGCAGGATGCCCAGCCCCAAAGCACCCCCGTCAAAAATATTGTACTGGTGCATGGTGCATGGGTGGACGGGTCCGGTTGGAAACCGGTCTATGACATCCTGACCAAAGACGGCTACCACGTCAGCCTCGTGCAGGAGCCGCTGACCTCACTCGAAGACGACGTGGCCGCGACCAAACGTGTTCTCGACCTGCAAAACGGTCCGACGATCCTGGTGGCGCACAGCTATGGCGGTTCGATCATCACGGAAGCCGGTGTGCATCCGAATGTCGTAGGGCTGGTGTACGTCGCGGCGCATGCTCCGGCCGTCGGAGAAGATGAAGGCACGCTGGGCAAAGGCATGCCCAGTTACACGTCGAAGCAGCCGGGCGCAATCAGGAAGACCGACGACGGCTACACATATCTGAACCCGGTGGATTTCCCGAAAGACTTCGCTGCTGATCTGCCGCTCAAGCAAGCCCAATTCGAGTCGCATTCGCAGATCCTGACGGCCGCGAAAGTCTTTTCGACGCCGATGACCGTTGCCGCATGGACCACGAAGCCAAGCTGGGGCATCGTCGCCGCTAATGACAAAATCATCAACCCGGACCTGGAGCGCTGGTACTACGCGCGCGCGCATAGCCACACCACCGTGATTCCCGGCGCGAGCCATTCGGTTTACGAATCCCGTCCGAAAGAAGTTGCGGCTGTCATCGAAGATGCCGCGACGCATGCGCAGCAGTAGCGTGCTCGCGTGCGGTCGCGGCTGGAAAGAAGCGTAAGCTGAATGAGCGCCGCGCGAACCGCGGTCGAATGATGGAACAACGCGGCGCTAAAGCGCCGCGTTTTCATGAGAGTTCATGATAGGACGAGCGCCCGATACGCTATCGGAGGCCGGTGTGTGAAATCCCCTGCCCCCTCAATTCGCCCCACCCTTCCGACCGATGGCAAGCACTATCGAATCGAGCAGCACATCTTCCGCAAACGGTTTGCGTAAAAACGCGACTGCCCCGTGCTGGATTCCCCACCGAACCGTGTCTTCGTCGCCATGCGCCGACATGAGCACAATGGGAATGCTCCTGTGTTCCGCATTGAGCTGGCGTTGCACATCGAGGCCTTGCATGCCTTGCATCTTGAGGTCGAGCAAAACACACAATGCCTCGTCGACTGCCGACGAGGCGAGGAATTCCTCTCCCGATGAAAATGCCACGGTCGTGTAACCCACTGCGTTGAGAAGGTCACCGACACCGTTTCGTACAGAGGCGTCATCGTCGACGATACAAACAAAGCTCATAGCTGCCAATACTCCAGATGCGCCGACGTAGTAACAGAAAAGAATATCCGGCGCGATATTTACTGCCTTATGAAGCTCATCGCGCCTGACGCATCCACCGGAACAGAAATGGATCCGTAGCAGGCAAGAACCATACTAGCCGGGAATTTGCCGCGAAACCATCATCTATAGGGATGCAGTGCCCGCCGCCGCGCTCGCCCCGCTGACATTCTCGCGGTTGAAGACCACCTTTGGCGGACTTCGGAAGGCCCGCAATACGGGCCTTCATTCGGGTATCACACTTAGGTATGACTTCCCCATACGACCGGATGGCCAAGCGTATGTCAGGCAGCCGCGCCAGCGTGAATACAGTAACGTGAGTGCCGCAAGCCAACTACCGGTCAGGCGTAAAAGCATCATCGAGCACGACGCCAAGAATCATCGCACCCAGGTTTAGCGGCGCTGGCCGGCACGGGCGCGGCTTGTATATCGCATCCCCCGGCCGTATTGCACGGCCGCTCATTGCACAGACACCTGCCACACGTGCGCGGCTCGCGTGCCAAACCTGATCGCCATAGCAACAGTGCGTCGAATCACGCCATTCAATGGTCGCGGTCGAAGGCGTCGGGTGGTCGATCACGCGCACCTGTGCGCCAAAGCGTTGCGTCCTGAGCAGCAAGCGGCAACCCTCGCGTGCGTTGCGTGCGTCCGCCAAAGCCGCTTCCTTGATCCTGGAGGCTTTGTCTCCGGACAACTCGGCGAGCAAATCAAGGGTCTGTATCCACGGATCGGTAAAATTCGTTTCCGCCAACATGGTCGCACTCCTCTTTCAGATAGTCCGGTTGATCAGCGAGAAGCTCTCACTGCACGTTGCGGATACAACCACCGTGCGCCGCCTTCGGCCGCCGCAGGCATATTCCGCTCACTTTCAGAGACGCATGAATCTGCTTACCGATCGACGTTCGCCTTCATTCGCCAGCAATGAGGCGTCTCTCCAACCAGGCGCTTGAAGACCGTCGTAAAGTGAGCCTGGGTTAGGAAACCGCAGCTCAGGGCAACGTCGAGCACGTTATGTTTCGACGTAAGCAGAAGGTGCTGCGCGTGTTCGATTCGCCGGCGCAACAGGTATTCGTGCGGGCGCATGCCGGTGGCCCGGCGGAACTGCGACGCGAAATGCATGCGGGTCAAACCCGTGCTGTTGGCAATGTCCTCGAGCCCGATCGGTTCGGACAGATGCGCGTCCACGTATTCGATCGCGCGCGTGAGGCGCCAGGACGGTAGTGCATTCGCTTCACGGCTCTGCCGTTGCCCAGCCGTAAAGTGCCGCGCGATCACGCGCGAAACGATCGCGAGACTGACGCTGTCGGTAAAGACCTTGCCGAGCGCGGCGTCGTCCGATTGCGACACGGCAAGTGCCTGGCCAAGACGTTCGAGCGCGGGATCGTGCGCGAGCCTGGGATCGTCGATACGAATGTCGCCCGCATGCGGGCGGCCGAACATGTCTTCGAAGCATTCGCCCAGCACCGGCTGCGCAACGAACAGGTGCAGCACGTCGCCGGGCGATTCGAACACGGCGCTGCACGGCACCTCCGGTGCCGTGATCTGTACGGCTCCCGCGGTCACCCGTCCGTGAACGAGCATCCTGCCGGCATGAGCAAAGGAGAGCGACGTGCACTTGAGGTTCATCGCGATGCAGTGGTGCGCGGCGCTACCCGGGTTGCTGACCTCCAGCGACCGAATATCGGTGCGGGTCCAGCGCGACACGAGAATAGGGCTCCGCTGGCGTCCACCCGCGGGTTCCTCGTGCGGAGCGCGCCATTGAGGCTCCATGCCGATCGGGTTGATCCGCCTCGTCTGCTGGATGACATCCGGGATAACATCCGCAGCGGGTTCGGGATGCAAAGTCGACGAGCTGATCATGATCGGGGTCATCCAGCGGAGTGGTGAGGCAGTGCCCGGTTACAGGGCGCCGCGATGACTCCAAGGTATCGCACGGAAAATCGTCGAACCAGCCCTACATACGGTTGCCCGTAGTGACCAATGGTTGGATCAACCCATCTCCAGGTTTAGTTCTTCGCCGCGAGCCGAAGAGGCACGGCCAGGGGGATCGGCGCGATGCGCACGGCGTGCGCGGGCGGTTTGCGGTCGCGACCGGCGGCGCCGGCCGCCAGAGCTTGCCGGAACGAATCGGTGGAATGGAATGCGCTAGCAGCGCTTTCTTGAGCAGAAGCGGCGGACCACTCATACGCAGGTATAGGCCCGATAACCATCGGGACTGCGGAAACGATGCGCCAGCAGCGTTTCGTCACGCACCCTGGGTTCAGGTACGCGATCCGCGCGCCGGCGCGGCGGTGCTTTGTGGCGACTTGACGCCCAGCGCTTCCGCCTTCAGCACGAAGTCGGCGAGCGAACGCGCGGCCATTTTCCGCATTGCCTGGCCGCGGTGAATCTTCACGGTGATCTCGCTCAGGCCCATTTCGCCGGCAATCTGTTTGTTCATCAGCCCGGCCGCGACAAACGCCATGACTTCGCGCTCGCGCGGTGTCAGCGATTCGTAGCAACGGCGCAGATCCTCCACGGACCGGAGGGCATCGCGCCGCTCTGCGTCGCCTGCCAGCGCATGTGCGACAGCGTCCAGCATGTCCTGGTCACGAAACGGCTTGGCAAGAAAATCCTTGGCACCGGCCTTCATTGCTTTAACCGACATCGCGATGTCGCCGTGCGCGGTCATGAAGACGATGGGCAGCCCCAGTTGGCTCGCGGCGATCTGTTCCTGCACCGCGAACCCGCTTTGTCCTTTGAGACGAACATCGAGGATCAGGCAGCTCGGCACGTCCGGCATCTCATAGGAGAGAAATTCGTGCGCGGAAGCAAAGGTGACGACGCCCAGTCCGACCGATTGCAGCAGCAGACCAAGGGCATCGCGCATCGACTCGTCGTCGTCCACGACATAGACCATCGTGCGTTCCTCGTCGTCACCGGCGTTGTCATGCGTATGACTGTTCATGAGATCTCCCTTCATCAACCGGCAGGATGAACTGCACTACCGCGCCGCCCGCTTCCGGCGATTCAGCCCAGATACGACCGCCGTGCGCCTCGACGATCGACCGGCAGATCGACAAGCCCATGCCGATGCCCCCTGCCTTAGTCGTAAAGAACGTGTCGAACAGACGGCTGGCGTTTTCCTCGCTGATGCCCGTGCCCGAATCCTGCACGATCAGATGCGCCTGTTCTGCGTCGAACCGGCGTGTGGCAATCCGCAGCCTTCGCGGCTGGGGCACCTCTGTCATGGCCTGCGCGCCGTTCATAATAAGGTTGATGATGACCTGCTGCAATTGGACGCGATCGCAGTACGCAGTGGGCGACGGTGTCGCAAGGTCGATCTGCACGTCAACGCGGTAGCGATCGAGTTCGTACCGCAACAGCTCGACCGTCTCGCCCACAATCCCGTTCAGATCGACTTTAACCGGAATACGGTCGCATTTTTTTGCCATTGAACGGATCCGCTGGATCACGGCGTCCGCGCGCTGCGCGTCCCTGACGATCTGAGTGACCGACTTCGCCGCTGCGTTCAGGTCCGGCGGGGCACGGTCCATCCAGCGCAACGCGGCGCCGCCGCAAGTCATGATCGCCGCGATCGGCTGCGTCACCTCGTGTGCAATCGACGCGGCCAGTTCGCCGAGCATCGTAACCCGCGTCACGTGGGCGAGTTCGGCGGTGGAGCGCGCAAGCGCGTCCTGCGCGAGCCGGGTATCCGTGATATCCATCAGCGCGCCGACATACTCGCCGGCGGCAGACTTCGACGCTGCCGCGTGGGCAACGCAGTGCAGATATTTCACGCCGCCGTCCGGCATCACGAGCCGGTGTTCGACATCGATCTGCGGCTCGCCGGCGGCGGCCCGTTCATAGACCCGACGAACGAGTGCGAGATCGTCGGGATGAGTGCGCGCCAGGATAGCCTTGACCGACGGCTCGACCTCCCGCGTGTATCCGAAAATGCGGTAGGACTCGTCGGACCACCACATCATGCCTTCGGGAAAACGTACGGCCATGCTGCCGGTCCGGCTCAAACGCTGGGCATCGAGCAGGAACGCCTCGCTGCGCTCGAGCGCCTGCTCCGCCTGCTTGCGCTCCTCGATGTCGGTATTCACGCCGTACCAGCGGCGAATCGCGCCCCCGGCGTCGCGCAACGGTTCGGCCCCGATGTGCATCCAGCGGTACACGCCGGCACTGGTGCGGAGTCGCGATACGTTTTCGAACGCGACACCCGCCGCGATCGCGGCCTGCCAGTCGCGCTGCATCCGCGGCAGATCGGACGGGTGCACGACCGTCGACCAGACGTCCACGTCATCTCCGAGCGTCACGCCCATGTCGTTCCAGCGGCGGTTGATAAACGTGAGGCGCCCGTCGCTCGACGAATGCCAGACCATGCCGGGAATCGCGTCGATGGTTGCGCGCAACTCCTGCTGCTGACGCTCGAGTTCGGCTTCCATCTCCTTGCGCGCGGTAATGTCGTTGTTGGTCACGAGAACAGCCCGAGGGTCGCCCTTTGCATCGCGCCACAAGGCCGCGCGGCTCGAAATCACGACGGCGCTGCCGTCGTGCCGTACGCGCCGCAACTCTCCGTGCCAGTAATTCGTGCGCAGCAGTTCGCCGCGAACTTCATCGTACGGGACAGGAAACGATGTCTGCGTCAGGTCGTCGATCGACTGGCCGAGCGCCTGTTGCGCACTCCAGCCGTACAGCGCCTGCGCCCCGTGATTCCAGAACGTGATCCGGTCGTTCATGTCATGGACGATGATCGCGTCGTGCGTGAGATTGAGCAGTTCGACCTGCTCCTGCAACATCGTCGTCGCGGCCTGGTTTCTCAATGCCAGAACCGACGTGGTGGCGATCGCCAGCAGGCTCACCACACAGCGCGCAACCGCGCCGCCCGGCCAGGACTCGGCGTGGGAAATCAGAAACCCGAGCAACGTCAGCGCCACACATCCCCACGCGGCGGCGATCGTGAACGAGCGGTTGCCGCTTGAAGCAACCAGCAGCACCACTATTACGTAAAACACGGCGACTGCGACGTCGAGCGGTGTCAGCGCATCGATCAGAAACACGGCAAGCGCGATCAAGGCGGCGAGCACCGGCAAGAAGCCGGCGTCGCGGGGCGCTGTAGCGGAAGCGCGTTGGCTATTTTCCATGGCGGGCGGATCGGCAGGTCGCCAGAGGCCAGGAAGGCCAGGCGGAATGGAACTGCGGGGCCATAAGCGTGCGAAACGGCTGTTCGTGAGCGAGTATGGCAAGCCTGTCCCTCAGGATAGCAGCCACGCTGATTGTGGGGAACGCATCACGCTTAGACCTGCCGCTAACCGATGGCTGCCGGTCTAATGTGATCATGCGCGAACCCGGCCTTAAATCGTCAAAGATCGGCTGGGCCGCATTCTACTGACATTTGATTACGGATGACGCCATACCCGCGATCTTCCGGGAAAACCCTGACCATGGTGCCGCTTACATGCTCGATTGATACGGCGGCGACGGTACGTTTCGCCTCGTCCCGAACCGTTGGCATCACGCCTTCCCCAACTTGACGTCAACCTGATACGAAGGTAACCTTCGTAGGTAGCCTTCATAGTTATCCAGACATGACCAAGCAAGATGCACCGGTGGATCCTGACGCCTTGCATATCGTGGCGGAAGACTTGCGCGTGCTGGTCGGCAAACTGCGCCGCCGTTTGCGCGAGGAGTCGCACGTAGGCGATTTCACGCCTTCGCAGGTGCAGGTTCTCGGCTTGCTGGAGCGTGAAGGTCCGGCAACGGTCACTGCGCTCGCGCGTGCTCATGGCATGCGTCCGCAGTCCATGGGCGAGACGCTTTCGGCGCTGAGAGCCGCCGGGCTGGTGAGCGGCACTCCCGATCCGAACGACGGCCGGCAAACGGTTCTCTCCCTCACGCCCGCCTTTCGCAAGAAGGTGAAGGCAAGCCGCGCGGCACGCGAAGACTGGCTGTTTCGCACCATTCAGACGCGCTTCTCGGCGGCCGAGCAAAAACAGCTCGTTATCGGCGTCGAACTGCTCAAACGCCTCATCGACTCGTAACTCCAGGAGTACTTCATGGCACTCACCACACTCGACGCAAAGACCGCACTCATCGTCGTCGATTTGCAGCAAGGCATTGTCGCGCTGCCCACCGCGCATTCCACCGGCGAAGTCGTCGAGCGCTCGGCCGTTCTCGCGGAGGCGTTTCGCCGCCACGGCCTGCCCGTGGTGCTCGTCAACGTGACCGGCGGCGCACCGGGCCGCACGCAGGAGGTGCGCAACACGGGCGACTTCCCCGCCGGATTCGCGGATCTGGTGCCCGAACTGAACGCGCAACCGTCCGATCATCGGGTCACCAAGCGCACCTGGGGCGCGTTCACGAATACCGATCTCGAAGCGTACCTGCGCGAGCAAGGCGTCACGCAAGTGGTGCTCGTGGGCGTGGCGACCAGCATCGGCGTCGAATCCACCGCGCGCTATGCACACGAACTCGGCCTGAACGTGACGCTCGTCGTCGACGCCATGACCGATCGCAATGCGGACGCTCACATCAACAGCATCACGCGCATCTTCCCGCGCCTCGGCGAAACCGGCACCACCCAGGAAGTCCTCGATCTGCTCGAACGCTCGCACGCATGAGCCTGAGTTTGCACATGCGCCGCAGCTTGCGCGCCGCGCGAATCCTCCAGGTGGGAACAGTCCGGTGATCGGCACTTTCCGTTCGCTGAGCAATTTCAACTACCGGGTCTGGGCGAGCGGCGCGATCGTCTCCAACGTCGGTACGTGGATGCAACGCACGGCGCAGGATTGGCTCGTGCTCACCGAGCTCACGCATCACAATGCGACCTCGGTGGGTATCGTCATGTCGTTGCAGTTCGGCCCGCAAATGCTGCTGTTGCCGCTGACCGGTTATGCCGCCGATCACTTCAACCGTCGCAAGCTGCTGTTCGCGACCCAGGCGGGCATGGGTTCTCTCGCGCTGTGCCTGGGCATTCTCACCGTCACCGGGCTCGTGCAGTTGTGGCACGTCTATGTATTCGCGGGACTGCTCGGCTGCGTCACCGCCTTTGATTCGCCGGCGCGTCAGACTTTCGTGTCGGACCTGGTCGGCGAGCATGACCTGTCAAACGCGGTCGCGCTGAATTCCACCTCGTTCAACGCGGCGCGCATGATCGGGCCTGCGGTCGCGGGGTTGCTGATCGCCTCGGTGGGCACCGGCTGGGTGTTTCTCATCAACGCGCTTTCGTTCGTCGCGGTACTCGGTTCGCTGCGCATGCTGCGTGTGAGCGAACTGCATCTGAAGCCTCGGGCGGTGCGCACGCGCGGCAGTTTCGTCGAAGGTTTCAAGTACGTGTGGACGCGTCCCGATCTGAAGGCCGCATTGCTGATGCTGTTCCTGATCGGCACGTTCGGCCTGAATTTCCCGATCTTCATCTCGACGATGTCGGTTACCGCGTTTCACGCGGGCGCGGGCGAATACGGTGTATTGAGCTCGACCATGGCGATCGGCTCCGTCACTGGCGCGCTGCTCGCCGCGCGTCGGGCGAAACCGCGCATGGCGCTGCTGCTCATTGCGGCGGCCGTGTTCGGCGTAGGCTGCACCGCGGCCTCGCTGATGCCGAACTCCGTGCTGTTCGGCATTGCGCTGATGGTGATCGGCGTGGCAACGCAGACCTTCAATACCTCGACCAACAGTCTCGTGCAGCTTTCCACCGAGCCCGTCATGCGCGGGCGGGTGATCGCGATTCTGCTGGCCATCGCATTGGGCGGTACGCCGCTCGGCGCGCCGGTGGTGGGTTGGGTCGCAGACCGTTTCGGTCCGCGTTGGGCGCTGGGTGTGGGCGCGGCATCGGGGTTCGCGGCGGCGGTTGTCGGCTTGCTCTACCTCGTGAAATACCGGCGGTTGCGCGTGTATATCGAGGCGGGGCGTTTGCGCTACAGCATCGACGAGCCACGCCAGGCGCCTGCTTATGTCAGTCCCGCTGTCGCAGTGCAGAACGCCGTTCTCAGCGAAGTGGAAGAAGATTCCTCTTCGAGTGTTTAGAGAGCCGTTGCCGGGGGGAATGTGAAAAAGCCGCGCCTGGTTCAGGCGCGGCTTTTCTGATTACAACTGACTTGCCTGCCGGCCTACTTCGCCACCGGCATTGTAAATTCAGCGCCTTTGGCGATGCTATCCGGCCAGCGCTGCATGATGCTCTTGTAGCGCGTATAGAAGCGCACGCCCTCTTCGCCGTAAGCGTGATGGTCGCCGAACAGCGAACGTTTCCAGCCGCCGAACGAATGCCATGCCATCGGCACCGGAATCGGCACGTTGATGCCGACCATACCCACCTGAATCTGCCGGCCGAACGCCCGCGCCACCCCGCCATCCGACGTGAACAGCGACACGCCGTTACCGAACTCGTGCGCGTTGATCAACTCCACGGCGCTCGCGAAATCGGGCACCCGCACTACTGCCAGCACCGGGCCGAAGATCTCTTCCTTGTAGATCTTCATTTCCGTGCCGACATTGTCGAACAGCGTACCGCCGATAAAGAAGCCTTCTTCGTCTGCCACCGGATGCACGCGGCCGTCGACAATCAGCTTCGCGCCTTCCGCCTCGCCCGACGCGATATAACCGGCCACCTTGGCCTTATGTTCGGCGGTAACCAGCGGCCCCATTTCGGCGTCGAGATTTTCGCCGTTCTTGATCACGAGCGATTTGACGCGCGGCGCCAGTTTCTCGATCAGTTTGTCGGCCACGTTGCCGACCGCCACCGCGACCGAGATCGCCATGCAGCGCTCGCCCGCCGAACCGTAGGCTGCGCCGATCAGCGCGTCGACCGCCTGGTCCAGATCGGCGTCCGGCATCACCACCAGGTGATTTTTCGCGCCGCCGAGCGCCTGCACGCGTTTGCCGCGCTTCGACGCCTCCGTGTGAATGTATTCGGCGATCGGCGTGGAGCCCACGAACGACAGCGCCGCGACGTCCGGGTGATCGATCAGCGCATCGACGGCCACCTTGTCGCCGTTGACGACATTGAACACGCCGTCGGGCAGACCGGCTTCCTTCAGCAATTCGGCAATCCGCAGCGACGCCGACGGATCACGCTCCGACGGTTTCAGCACGAACGTGTTCCCGCAGGCGAGCGCAACCGGGAACATCCACATCGGCACCATGACCGGGAAGTTGAACGGCGTAATGCCCGCGACCACACCGAGCGCCTGACGCAGATTCCAGTTGTCGATGCCGCCGCCGATCTGGTCGGTGAAATCGGTCTTGAGCAGGTTCGGAATGCCGCACGCGAATTCGACCACTTCGATGCCGCGCACCACTTCGCCTTGTGCGTCCGTAAACACCTTGCCATGTTCACGCGTGATCAGCATCGCCAGTTCGTCGTGATGCTGGTTGAGCAATTCCTTGAACCTGAACAGAATGCGTGCGCGCTTGAGCGGCGCGGTTTCGCTCCAGGCAGAAAAGGCGGCCTTGGCGACCTGCACTGCCGCGTCCACTTCCTCGACCGAAGCGAGGGCGACCGAGCCGGTGACTTTGCCGGTGGCGGGATTGAACACGTCCTTGAAGCGGCCGCTGGTCGGCGCGGCCGGCGCGCCGCCGATATAGTGGCCCAACTGCTGCACCGACAGCTTTGCTTGTTCGTTCACTACATTCATGTCCTTACCTCGTGTTCGGGATCAAGCGCGGCGTGTCACCACCGGGCCATAGGCAAAAATCAGGCTACGTCGCACCGCGCCGGAGCGGCGAACCGCTCGTCGACAGGCTCCGTCGAGACTTGCCAACTGTATCGACGGCGCCGGTCATACTCCCGATACAGCCAAATAAAACCGCGCCTCACTGTATTGTTTTTTGTGCGGCAACTGTATTGGCGCGTGGGTCTCGTCCGACCTGCGGAGGCATCGATCCCGGACCAGGCCCTGAACGCGGTGGCCGGCCCATCGACGTCATGCCGCCTGCGCCGCCGGCTCCGCCACTGCAGGGCCGTGCCATGAAAACATCCGCGAGGCTTCACCGCATCAATCTCGCGACGAATGCTCAACGCCATGTGTCGGTCAATTCGTTGGCGAGCACCATCTTCTGCCGGATCACTTCCACAAAGGCAGCGTCGGCACCACCGTGCGCCTTGAGGAATTTGAGCGCGGCGGAATGTACCGTGCGCATGGCCCGTCCGTCGATTCCGCTCATGCGTGCCGCGCTGCCACGCGTTTCTTCGACCAGATCGCGCGCGCTGCTGAAGTCGGGCGACAAACCGCTTTGCGTTTCGAATGCGGTGCTTAACGCCTGCGCGTAATCGCGCGACGCTCCGAGCCGGTCGATGTCGATCAACAGATCGACGCCATCCGCCATACGCAACGCGCAAAGAATCCACAACGCGATGAATGCCCGATACGCGTTATTGCCTTCCGCCGTGCGCGCATAGTGCTCGCACGCCATTGCATATGCGTCCTCCGAAGCAGGCGCGGCGGGCGGCAAGCGCGCGCCGCATGTGTCGATAGCCTGCCTGACCAGCGGATCCGCCTGATTCAGCCCCAGCACGCGAAACGGAGCCGCCACGAAAAACGGATTGCTCCATTGCCGGCTGAGCAGCCACCCCGAAGCAAACTGCGACGCCGGATTGCGCAACACGCCCACATGCATCGCCTGCGGAAAAGCCGCCCGCAGCCACGGCAGCCGGCCCGATGAACGGCAAAACTTGAAGACCGGCACGCTGCCTTGTGCGGCGGTGCGCTCGCACAGATTGCGTAAATAGGCCTGTAATTGCGGGAATTCCGCGTCCGGCACCTTAGCAAAGCGATCGAGACTGAAACGCCTTTGATAGCCGGCCACACCGCGCACACCTTCCTGCAGGAACGGTCTATATTCCTCGAAATACGGCGCGGCGAGCGGCGGGTGTCCAGAAGTAAGCGTGGGACGCGACGCGGAAACGTCGGCAAGACTCAACTCCGCGAGCACATTGCTGAGCGGCTCATAGAAAGCGGTCACGGTATCGAGTTCGCGCAAACGCGACCAGACCCACGTTCCCGCACTACGCCAGCCCGTATGCAGAAACACTGCCTGTTTCAAGGCGCGGTGCTGCGCGGCATCGTTCGACAGACCATTCGACGGCCCATTAGACAACGGCATGTGGACTTCTCTTTCAAATGAAAAACAACGGGAATTCAGCGCAAGCGCACGCTTTGGCGGACCGCGCTGACGGTCGAGTAACAGAAGCATCACTTTACCTTGCCAACCAGGCTGCGTTGGCCGCCACGCGCGCCGGACCGGACTGGAACCGCACATGCAAACACTTTAAGCTGCCAGACTTCCGCACTCAAACGTTGCTGCCATGAACGATTCGGCCGATATCCGCTTCCTGTTGACGCTGCGCGAAAGCGGGAGCCTGATCGCCGCCGCGCGAAAGCTGGGGTTGTCGCCCTCCGCGGTCACGCAGCGTCTTCAACAACTGGAAAAGAAACTGGGCGCGCAACTGGTGAACCGCACCGCGCGCCGCCTGCAATTCACCGAAGAAGGCACGCTGCTGTGCGAACGGGGGGCCAAGCTCGTCCAGCAGTTCGACGCGCTGTTCGAGGATTTGCAGATGCGCCGCGGCGGACTCGTCGGTACGCTAAAAATCAACGCGCCGCTGGGGTTCGGACGGCGACATCTCGCTCCAGCGATTGCCGCGTTCCAGCAGCAGAATCCGGATATCGATATCGCGCTCACGCTATCCGACCGGCCTTTGACCGAGACCACGGACCGTTTCGATATCGTCGTGCATATCGGCGAACTGCCGGTGTCGAACCTGGTCGGCTACACGATTGCACCGAACGCGCGGTTCGTCTGCGCAGCGCCTGCATTGATCAAGCGAACCGGCGCGCCGGAGTCTCCGGATGAGTTGAGCAAATTACCCTGCATCGTGCTGCGCGAGAATAACGAAGATGTTTCGCTGTGGCAGTTCAGCAAAGGACGTACGCGCCGCAGCGTGCGTGTGTCTTCCCGCCTGAGCTGCAATGACGGCGACGTGATCCGCCAGTGGGCCTGCGAAGGCCGCGGCGTGATCCTGCGTTCCGAATGGGACGTGGCCGACGACCTCGCGAAGGGCAAGCTCATCCGTTTGCTGCCGGAATGGAGAGCGCCCGCAGCCGACGTCATCGCCCTCACGCATCAGCGGACCGGCCTGCCGGCGCGCACCCGCCATTTCATGCAGTATTTGCAGAGCAGATTCAGGCCGCAACCACCCTGGCGGCGATGAGTGTCAACACGCGTTGCGCGAAATCACGAATCAATCATTCAGTCCGACTGAATCCATGAGTTAGTCCATTTGAACGTTGCCGCGCCAATCGAACTTTATAATCAGTTCACCGTCTACTGCCGGCCTGATCATGACCCTCGCTTCCGTGCCCGCCGCCTATCCCAAAGCGGTCCTGTTCGACCTGCTGACCGCCCTGCTCGACTCATGGAGCTCATGGAATCGCGCCGCCGGTTCCGAACAGGCGGGCCGCGCATGGCGCGCCGCTTATCTGCGGCTGACCTACGGCTGCGGCAAGTACCTCGCGTATGAACAACTGGTGCGCGAAGCCGCCGCACAAGTCGGGCTGCCCGAATCCGCGGCGCTTGCGCTCGAAGCGGACTGGCTGAACCTCGCGCCGTGGAGTGGTGCCGTCGATGCATTGCAAACGCTCGCGCCGCATTGCAAGCTGGCCGTCGTCACCAACTGCTCGGCGCGCCTCGGCACACAGGCGGCGAATCTCCTCCCGGTTCGCTGGAACGCAATCGTCACCGCCGAAGAAGCCGGCATGTACAAACCGGATCCGCTACCCTACCGTCTCGCCCTGCAAAAACTCGGCATAGCGGCCCATGAAGCCGCGTTCGTGGCGGGCTCCAGCCACGATATGTTCGGCACTGCCGCCGTCGGCTTGCGGACCTACTGGCACAACCGCGTCGGCCTGCCGCTCGTAACCGGCGCACAGCCGCCCGAGATCGAAGCGCCGACGCTCGACTCGCTCGTTGCATGGCTCGCCCGCTTCGGCGTGAACCGGCGCGACCGCGCATGACTCCATTTTCCCGGTGAAAGCATGAAACTCGACCAGATCGAAACCCCCGCCGCGTTAATCGATATCGCCCGCATGCAGAAGAACATCGCGCGAATGCAGGGGCATATGAACGCGCTCGGCGTCGCGTTTCGTCCACACGTGAAAACCACCAAATGCATCGACGTGGTCCGCGCGCAGATCGCCGCAGGCGCGCGCGGCATTACTGTTTCGACGTTGAAGGAGGCGGAGGCATTCTTTGCCGCGGGCGCCGAAGACATTCTTTACGCCGTCAGCATGGCTCCGTCGAAGCTGCCGAGAGCGCTCGCGCTGCGCCGCCAGGGCTGCGATCTGAAGCTCGTGGTGGATAACCCGAACGCCGCAGCCGCCATTGCCGCATTCAGCGACCAGCACGGCCAAACCTTCGAGGTATGGATCGAAGTGGACACGGACGGACACCGCTCAGGCATCACACCGGAACAGGACACCTTGCTCGAAGTCGGCCGGATTCTGCACGAGAACGGCGTGAAGGTGGGCGGCGTGATGACCCATGCCGGCTCCAGCTACGAACTGGATACGCCCGAGGCGCTCGCCGCGCTGGCGGAACAGGAACGCGCGGGCTGCGTCCGCGCGGCACAGCGGCTGCGCGAGGCCGGCATTGCGTGCCCGGCGGTCAGCGTCGGCTCGACGCCGACCGCTCTTGCGGCTACGCAACTGGAAGGCGTCACGGAAGTGCGCGCGGGAGTGTACGTGCTGTTCGATCTCGTCATGCATAACGTCGGCGTATGCGCGCTCGACGATATCGCGCTCAGCGTGCTCGCCACGGTGATCGGCCATCAGGCGGACAAGGGCTGGGCCATTCTCGACGCGGGCTGGATGGCAATGAGCCGTGATCGCGGCACCTCGAAGCAGTCGCACGATTTCGGCTACGGCCAGCCATGTCTGCTGAACGGCACGCCGCTGCCCGGCTATGTAATAAGCGCCGCCAATCAGGAACACGGCATTCTCTCTGCGACGGCAGAACACGCACACACCGGCGAAGACATCACGCAACGCTTCCCGATCGGCATGAAACTGCGCGTCCTGCCGAATCATGCGTGCGCCACCGGCGCGCAGTTTCCCGAATACCACGCGGTGACGCCGGACGGCGACAGCGTGGAATGGAGACGTTTTCACGGTTGGTAAACCCGCGCGCAAACGCCAGGCCTTACTTCACTCCTCTTCTTCCTCCAGACCGGCCAGCAGATCGTCCACGGCGCGATATACGCGCTCGACGATCTCCGGCCCCACCTTGCGCTCCAACTCGCGGTAATGCGCCTCGAGGTCTTTGGAAATCACGCGCACCAATTCCAGGCTCGTGCCCGTGAGCGACACCAGCACGCGCCGCTGATCTTCGGCGAATCGCTCCTTGGTCACCAGTTCCATGCTCTCCATGCGCGCGAGCACGCCGGCCATGCTCGGGCTCGAAATCGTGCAGATATCGGAGATATGGCGCGGCTCCATCGGGCCGTGTTCATTTAGCGCGCGAATCACGCGCCACTGCTGCTCGGTCAATCCATGCGCGGTAATCAATGGACGAAAACGCTCCATCATTTTTTCTCTGGCGCGCAGCAACAACATTGGCAGGTTGCGGTGCAAAACTCGGGTCGAAGCGGAAGCGGACATAGTGGAAGTTGAATTGAAACCAGCCGTGGAAGCTTAAGGGAAAACCCGCGATCAGCCGACAGACTATTGACCCTGGATGATATCAAGCGCAATACTACTAACATGTTAGTGTTTTTGACAAGAGACAGGTCATTTATGTTTGCACTTGCCGATCATCTGCTGCATCCCGAAGGCGAGGCGCTGCCCCGCGACGTGGATGCGAGCAGCGCGGCCGCGCTGCTCGCACGCGGCATGGCATGCCGCGCACCGGTTAGCGGCGCGGTCTACGGCACCTTGCTGAACGACCGAGCCGCGCTCGCGGCGTTGGGCGATGCGATGCACGCCGCACCCTATAAAGCGCCGCCGAAAGCGCCGGTGCTCTATCTGAAGCCGCGCAATACGCTCGCCGGACATCGCGCGCGTGTCGTGGTGCCGGACAATGCGTTGGGCGTAGAAATCGGCGCGTCGCTCGGCATCGTGATTGGCCGCACCGCAACACGTGTCGGCGTGGAGCAGGCGTTGCACTACATTGCCGGCTATACGCTGGTTGCCGATCTCAGCGTGCCGCATGCGAGCGTGTACCGGCCGTCGGTACGATTCCGGGCGCGCGACGGTTTCTGCGTCGTTGGGCCGGCCGTGGTTGCAGCGCGTCATATTCCCGCGCCGGATGATCTGCAGATCGAGGTTTCGCTTAACGGGGGCGCGACTTTCAGCGCGAGCACCGCGTCGTCGGTACGGAATGTGGCGCAACTGCTCACGGACGTAACCGACTTCATGACGCTCGGCGCGGGCGACGTCATCACGCTCGGCGTGCCGCATGGTTCGCCCGTCGCGCATATCGGCGACTCGGCCACGTTGTCGATCGGCGCAATGCCGCCGCTTACGGTGTCGTTCGTCGGTGCCGAAGAACAAGAGGGAGAACAGCCATGATGCGCGGCCGTGTTGCGTATGCGGGCGCGATTCACGAAGCCTATCCCGACACCAATGGCGTGCGTCTCGCCGATGGCCGCGTGCGCGGCGAGCATGAAGTGGTCTGGCTTGCCCCGATCGAAGTCGGCACGATCTTCGCGCTCGGCTTGAACTACGCCGAGCATGCGAAGGAATTGCAGTTCGGCAAACAGGAAGAGCCGCTCGTGTTTCTCAAGGGACCGCGCACGGTGCTGGGTCATCGCGGCGTGACGCGCCGCCCCGTCGACGTCACCTTCATGCACTACGAGTGCGAACTCGCGGTCGTGATCGGGCAAACCGCGCGTAACGTCACCCGCGAAAACGCCATGCAGCATGTGGCCGGCTATATGATCGCCAACGACTACGCGATTCGCGACTACCTCGAAAACTATTACCGCCCCAACCTGCGCGTGAAGAATCGCGATGGCGGCACAGTGCTCGGCCCCTGGTTCGTCGACGCAGCGGATATCGGAGACGTCACGCAACTGGAGTTGCGCACGTTCGTGAACGGCACGCGTCAGCAACACGGCAATACGCGCGACCTCGTCACCGATATTCCGGCGTTGATCGAATACCTGAGCAGTTTCATGACCCTCGCGCCCGGCGACGTGATCCTGACCGGCACGCCGGAGGGCATCGTCAATGTCAATGCGGGCGACGAAGTGGTCTGCGAAATCGACGGCCTTGGCCGTCTCGTCAATACGATTGCGTCAGACGCGGACTTCGGCCGCGCCTGATCGACTGCTTTACATGGGACAACAAGCCAATGCGAATCGACCATCTGATCAACGGCAAATCAGGCGCCGCGAAAGACTACTTCGAAACCGTCAATCCGGCCACGCAAGAGGTACTCGCTGAAGTAGCCCGCGGCGGTGCGGAAGAAGTGGACGCCGCCGTGCGCGCCGCCAAAGACGCGTTTCCCGCATGGGCCGCCAGGCCAGCCGTGGAACGCGCGAAGCTGGTCCGCAAGCTCGGCGAATTGATTGCGAAGAATGTGCCGGAAATCTCGGAGACCGAAACGAAGGACACCGGTCAGACGATCTCGCAGACGCGCAAGCAACTCGTGCCGCGCGCCGCCGACAACTTCAGCTACTTCGCCGAAATGTGCACGCGTGTCGACGGCCATACGTATCCGACCGATACGCATCTGAACTACACGCTGTTTCATCCGGTCGGCGTCTGCGCGCTGATCTCGCCGTGGAACGTGCCGTTCATGACGGCGACCTGGAAGGTGGCGCCCTGTCTCGCATTCGGCAATACGGCCGTGTTGAAGATGAGCGAACTGTCGCCGCTCACCGCCGCGATGCTCGGCAATCTCGCGCTCGAAGCCGGCATTCCCGCCGGCGTGCTGAACGTGGTGCACGGCTTCGGCAAAGAAACCGGCGAACCGCTGGTCGCGCATCCGGACGTGCATGCCGTGTCGTTCACCGGTTCGACGGCGACCGGCAACCGTATCGTGCAAACCGCGGGGCTGAAGAAGTTTTCGATGGAACTCGGCGGCAAGTCGCCGTTCGTGATTTTCGACGACGCCGACTTCGAACGCGCACTCGACGCCGCCGTGTTCATGATCTTCTCGAACAATGGTGAACGCTGCACGGCGGGTTCGCGCATTCTCGTGCAACGGGGCATTTACGCGCGCTTTGCCGAGCGTTTCGTCGAGCGTGCGAAGCGTTTGAGCGTGGGCGATCCGCTGTCCGACAACACCATTGTCGGCCCCATGATCAGCCAGGGCCATCTGGCGAAAGTGCGCAGCTATATCGAACTGGGCCCGAAAGAAGGCGCGGCGCTCGCGTGCGGCGGCCTCGATCTGCCCGCGTTGCCCGACGCGCTGCGCAAAGGCAACTTCGTCCAGCCCACCGTGTTCGTCGATGTCGACAACCGCATGCGTATCGCGCAGGAAGAAATCTTCGGCCCGGTCGCCTGCCTGATTCCGTTCGACGACGAAGCCGACGCGATCAAGCTCGCCAACGACATCTCCTACGGCCTGTCGAGCTACATCTGGACCGAGAACACGGGCCGCGCGCTGCGCGTTGCCGCCGCCGTCGAAGCGGGCATGTGCTTTGTCAACAGCCAGAACGTGCGCGATCTGCGCCAGCCGTTCGGCGGCACCAAGTCATCCGGCGTGGGTCGCGAAGGTGGTACGTGGAGCTACGAAGTGTTCCTCGAACCGAAGAACGTTTGTGTGTCGCTCGGCTCGCATCACATTCCGCGCTGGGGCGTTTGAGGCGCGGATGTTTTGTGCGCGTGGGCGTGATGCATCGCGCGGAACAGGCCATACCAAATAGCAATTATCCTGCATGGGAGACCGCGATGGGCAAACTCGCGTTGGCAGCAAAAGTGACTCACGTCCCGTCGTTATATCTGTCCGAGCTCGACGGTCCGCATAAGGGCTGCCGTCAACCCGCGATCGACGGTCATCATGAAATCGGCCGGCGTTGCCGCGAACTGGGCGTGGATACGATCGTCGTGTTCGACGTGCATTGGCTGGTGAACAGCGAATACCATATCAATTGCGCGCCGAAGTTCGAAGGTATCTATACGAGCAACGAGTTGCCGCATTTCATCAAGAACATGCCGTACGCGTATCCGGGCAATGTCGGACTCGGTAATCTGATCGCGGAAGTCGCCAACGAAATGGGCGTAAAGAGCCGCGCGCACAGCGAGACCACGCTCGAACTCGAATACGGCACGCTGGTGCCGATGCGCTACATGAACGCGGATCAGCATTTCAAGGCCGTCTCGGTAGCGGGCTGGTGCGTGTGGCATGACCTCGACACGAGCGTGCGCTTCGGCCTCGCGGTGCGCAAGGCGATCGAGGAACGTTACGAGGGCACCGTCGCGATTCTGGCGAGCGGGTCGCTGAGTCATCACTTCGCCAACAACGGCACGGCCGAACAGTTCATGCACAAGGTGTGGAATCCGTTTCTCGAACAGATGGACCGCAAGGTGGTCGAGTTGTGGGAAGCCGGCGACTGGAAGACCTTCTGTGAAATGCTGCCGCTTTACAACGAGAAATGCTGGGGCGAAGGCGGCATGCACGACACCGCCATGCTGCTCGGCGCGCTCGGCTGGGATCGTTACGAGGGCAAGGTGGAGGTCGTCACGCCGTACTTCGGCAGTTCGGGCACTGGCCAGATCAACGCGATCTTTCCGGTTACGCCCCTGCCCGTTTGAGTTGCAACGAAGGAGTTCACTGTGCCGCATCTGACACTCGAATACAGCGCCAATCTCGCCGGCGCGGAAAGCATCGGACAACTGTGCAACGCGCTCGCGCATTGCCTCGACGCGCAGCGCGAAAGTGGCAACGAAGGCGAACAGCGCGTCTATCCGCTCGGTGGCATCCGCGTGCGCGCGTTGCGCTGCGAGCAGTACTGCATCGCCGACGGACGCACCGACGCTGCATTTCTGCACGCGAACCTGAAGATCGGCGCAGGCCGCCCGGAAGCCGTGAAAAAGGCCACCGGCGAAGCGTTGTTCGCGCTGATCAAACAGCACTTCGCCGCTGAATTCGAACAGCACGGCCTGGCGTTGTCGCTGGAGATCAATGAATTCAGCGAAGCCGGTACGTGGAAACACAACAACCTGCACGCGCGCCTGAAGGCCGAATAGCGGCTCATCGAGAATCCACCATGCTAGACGAACAGACTATCCGCGACCTTGCGGCACAACTCGACCATGCCGAGAAAACGCGTACTCAATTGCGCCACTTCTCCGCCGCCTATCCGCAGATGACCGTACAGGACGGTTACGCGATCCAGCGCGAGTGGGTGAAACTGAAACTCGCCGAAGGCCACGTGATCAAGGGCCGCAAAATCGGCCTCACGTCGCGCGCCATGCAGCGCTCGTCGCAGATCGACGAACCCGACTACGCGCCGCTGCTCGACAGCATGTTCATCGAAAACGGCCAGGACATACGCGCGGACCGCTTCATTGCGCCGCGCGTGGAAGTGGAACTGGCGTTCGTGCTGAGCAGGCCGCTGAAAGGCCCTGGCGTAACGCTGTTCGACGTGCTGGACGCGACCGCCTACGTAACGCCGGCCGTGGAAATCATCGACGCGCGCATCGAACAGTTCGACCGCGAAACCCGAGCGCCGCGCAAGGTCTACGACACGATCTCGGACTTTGCGGCGAATGCGGGCATCGTGCTGGGCGGCCGTCCCGTGCGTCCGCTGGATGTCGATCTGCGCTGGGTCGGCGCGCTGCTTTACAGGAACGGCGCGGTGGAAGAAAGCGGACTCGCGGCGGCGGTATTGAATCATCCGGCCACAGGCGTGGCCTGGCTCGCCAACAAGATCGCTCCGTACGACGAAATGCTCAACGCGAACGACGTGATCCTGAGCGGTTCGTTCACCAGCCCTATTCCCGCGCGGGCAGGCGACACCTTTCATGTCGACTATGGTCCGCTGGGCGGAATCGGCCTGAACTTCATTTGAGTCGACCAACATGTCTCTACCGCAAAACCATTTCAAGCGCGCGCTGGCCGAAGGCAAACCGCAATTCGGCCTATGGGCCGCGCTCGCCGACGCGTATGTGACCGAGTTGCTGGCCACCGCCGGTTTCGACTGGCTGCTGATCGACAACGAGCATGCGCCGAACGACGTGCGCAGCACGCTGGCCCAATTGCAGGCGGTGGCCGCATATGCATCGCATCCGGTGGTACGGCCGGTGCGCAGCGACGCAGCGTTGATCAAGCAGTTGCTCGACATCGGCGCCCAAACCCTCTTGCTGCCGATGATCGACACGGCCGAACAGGCGGCCGATGCGGTCGCGGCCACACGCTATCCGCCCCAGGGCATTCGCGGCGTGGGCAGTGCGTTGGCACGCGCATCGCGCTGGAACCGGATACCGGATTATCTGGGCACGGCGGCAGATGAGTTGTGCGTGCTGGTGCAGGTGGAATCCGTGCAGGGCATGGAGAACTTGCCGGAAATTGCGGCAGTGGATGGCGTCGACGGCGTGTTCTTCGGTCCGGCGGATCTGAGCGCCTCGATGGGCCTGCTGGGCAAACCCGGCGATACCAGCGTGCGCGAAGCGATTCGCAACGGCATCCGGATCGCGCGAAGCGCGGGCAAAGCCGCAGGCGTGCTCGCGCCCGATCCGGCGATTGCCGCCGACTATCTCGAAGCGGGCGCCACCTTTGTCGCGGTCGGTACGGACACGGGTTTGCTGAGCCGTGCGGCGGCAGATCTGGCGGCGTCGTATAAACAGACGCCAGCAATGGCGACCTCGCCAAAAGGCGGGTATTGAACGAATCTGCCGGACAGAAACACGCGAGCCTGCGGCGTGAGAAAAAACCCTACTCCCCCGCAGGCCACGGCAGTCCCAACGCCGACCAATCCAGCTCCACCCCGATCACGCAACGCTCGGCGGCAAATTGCGCCGCCAGCGTCACCGCGATACACGGCCTGCCGCTCGCCAGCGAAAGGTAAGGATTACTCGCCACCGCCACGCCCGGCAACAACACCGCATTGCGGAAATACGGACGATGATCCCAGCGCGCATCGCGCGGATTCGCCACAGGCTGCAGCGAGGCGCCTTCACTGCTCCAGGCCGGCCCCGGCACCTCGTGGCCGATCTGCCTGCCTGAGTCGTCGAGAATGAAACAGCTGATGCAGCGATCGAACCTTGCGAGAGACGCAAACGCCTCTTCCTTGGCGACGCCGGCCAGCAATGCGTCGGCGGCAAGCCGCAAGGCTGCGCGGTAAGGCTCCACTTCGGATTCGAACAACGCATGCTGATGCGCGCGGCCATGCGCGATGACATCGAAAGCATCGTCGATGCGCTGATGCACCGACTCGGGCGGCGCAATCTCCGCAGCCGGCCGGCCCAGCAGATAACCCTGCGCGAAATCCACATTGGATTCCACGGCGAGAATCAGTTCCTCGGTGGTCTCCACGCCTTCGACGACCACCAGCATGCCCGCCTGATGCAGCAGCGAAACGAGCTTCGGAAGAATAGGTTGCTCGGTGCCGTGACTCGTCGCGCGAATCAGTTCGCCGTCGAGCTTGACGAGGTCCGGGCGAATCCGCAACAGCCGGTCGAGATTCGACTGACCGGCGCCGAAATCGTCGACGGCGATCAGAAAGCCGTGCTCGCGGTACAACGCCGCCGCCCGCGACATGTCGTCCACACTGCCGCCGTGCGATTCGAGAATCTCCAGAATCACCCGTTCCGGCTCGAGCCCCACGGCCCGCACGAGCTTTGCCAGTTGATCCGCATAACCTTCGGCGATGAACGTGGCCGGCAGAATGTTGAGGAAGAGCCACGCGTGGTCCGGCAGCGACCCGCGCGCATTGGCCAGATGCACGGCGTGACTCGCGCGGTCGAGCGCGCCTTCGTCGCTGGAAGGCTTCGGCGCGAACAGAACCGCGGGCGGCACCAGCGCGCCGTCGCCCTGCTCGCCGCGCAGCAAGGCCTCGAATCCCACCTGCTTCTGATGCGACAGGCTGTAGAGCGGCTGGAAATGCGAGGTCAGGTAGTAATCCTCCCAGCGATGCCGCCGCACCGCCGCCCCACCCTCGCCGGCTCCGTCGTCGACAAGCAGTTGCAACGCATCGCGCGGCAGCGGACGCTCGGCGCACACGCGGTTTCTGCCGGAGTGCTTGGCGCGCAGCAAGGCTTCGTCGGCGCGATCGAGCAGCATCATGATGCTTTCGCCGCTGCGGTGCTCGGCCACGCCGAAGCTCGCGGTCAACTGGCCGTCCGGCCGTTCGATCGCGGCGATCGCGAGGCGCAACCGTTCGGCCAGATGAAGCGCGCCGGTGAGCCCGTCGCACAGCAGCAGCGCGAATTCCTCGCCGCCGATCCGGCTCACGCTGTCGTCCGCGGAGGCCTCTTCCATCAACGCGTGGGCCACCTCGTAGAGCGCGTGGTCGCCGACCGCATGGCCGAAGCGGTCGTTCAGGGATTTGAAGTTGTCGATGTCGAGAAAGATCGCGCTGATCCGCGTCTCCGGCGCGAGAGTGTCGAGGCGGCGCTCAGCATGCTTGACGAACGAACGGCGGTTTTGCAGGCCGGTCAGCGGGTCGGTAGCCGCGAGTTGCGCAAGCTGGCTTTCGAGCAGAAAGTGGTTGCGGCGAAACCGGTAGAAGCCGAAATGAAACACGGCGGAAGTCGGCACGCCGATCGCCACGACCCACATCCACACGACGATCTCCACATCGTGCGTCAACGGCTCGCCGAACAGCAACGCGTACGCCGTGGCATAAAACAGCGCGCTGCCGGCGACGAAATGCATGGGCGTGAGCCACAGCGGCGCGGCGCAAACCGGTATCACGACCATCGCGGGCAGCACCCACAGCAGCGGTTGCGCGACACCGGCAATGTTCAGCGCGAGGCCCGCCACCAGTACCTGCGAGTAAGCAACGCCGATCAGCCCGAACACCCACGTCGACCTTGCGCGCGGAATCGCCAGCACGAGCAGCGCGAGCACCAGTGCACATCCGAGCCGGTACTCGAGCGGCGCAGCCGGGCCATCCACCAGGTTGCGCGCCCCGATGAAGCACAGGAACGCGACCACGGTAAACGCCATCGTTACCGTGGAAAGCGGACGCTGGTGTTCGAGCGAACGCACGTGAAAGCGATCGCGCAAACCGGAATCCGACGGGTGCTGCGTTGAGTTGGAAAGCATATCGATAGATACCAGGCTGGTTCCGGTTACTCTGCCAATGTTTATCGGCCAATATCCGACAAATATTTATGCCTTCCGTACAAATCGGACAGAGAATCTTTCTTTACAGGCCGTTTTGCCTCAAGCCGCCATCACCCGATTGCGGCCCGACGCCTTGGCCACATAGAGCGCGCCGTCGGCACGCGCCATCAACTGGGCCAGCGATTCGTCGCGCCGAAGCTGGTCCACGCCGACACTGAAGGTGTAGCGCAGCCCGCGCGGCAAGCCGTTCGGCGCGGTCGACGCGAGGCGGATCCGCAGGCGGTCGAGCAGGCTCACCGCCTCGGCGGTGGTGGTGGCCGGGCACAGCACGCCGAATTCCTCGCCGCCCAGCCGGCCGAACACGTCTCCGGTCCGCAGGTTGCGTGCGACGAACGTGGCGAAGTGGCTCAGTACCTGGTCGCCCGCGGCGTGACCGTAGTTGTCGTTGACCGCCTTGAACGAGTCGATGTCGATGATCGCCATCGTTAGCGGCGAACGGGTTTGCCGCGATGCGTTCAGCAACACGTCGCCGGCCGCCAGGAACGCGCGGCGCGACAGCGCGCCCGTCAGGTCGTCGATATTGGCAAGCCGTTCGAGCCGTTCGGCGAGGCGGTCGTGGGCCAGCATCACCACGCCGATTGACAGACACAGCGGCGCAAGAATGCCGAGCGCGAGAAATATCACGTTGGAGGGCGAGACCTGCAGCAGCCCGGTCTGCATCAGCCAGCCGAAACCGTACATAAGCCCGCGCGACGTGTTCCCGGCGAACAGCAGCAGCGCCGCCACCGCGAGGAAGTAATAACTGTAGCGTGGCCGGTTCGAAGGACGCCCGCGCAGCATGAGCACGGCGAGCACGACATAAAGGCTCGCGTGAAACGCCGACACCAGCGCGACCCGCGCATTGAAGTCGGGCGCGGCAAAGGTCCAGTACGAAATGCCGACCAGCACCGCGACAAGGCCCACGTAGGCCGGCCAGGGCCGCGCGCGGCGCCCCAGAAAACGCAAACAGCCTTCGACCACCAGCAGCAGCGAAGCGGCCATCAGCACATTGGACGCCACGAAGGTCAACCACTGCGACGCATGGCCTTGCAGCGAGAAAGCGAGCAATGCGACGATCGCCACGGCGTTGGCCGACACCCAGTAGCCGACGCCGGGAATCGCCGCGCGCCACAACGAGCCGAGCACGGCGATTGCCATGACGCTCGACAGAACGGTGACCAGAAGAATGCTGAGTGGATTGAACATTGCGGCGAATTATCGAACAGCATCATACCAATGTGCCACGCACGCGTTTCGCGCGCGACCCGATGCAAGTGCGCAAGCTTAACGGGCGCGAGCGAAAGTTGGGGTGCGCAAGGCAATCGAAAGATTCGAAAAGAATGCCCGCCCGGGAAAATGCGAAGCGGCCACGTGGTCGCGCAACGTTGCGTTTATCACGAAAAGAAAAGAGTTAAATCAACGACCAAACCGGCCGTTAATGCAACCATGACGGCCGCATTGTTAGCGGCGCATCCACGATAGCGGGGCGAACAACCGATTCAAGCGGCAAAAGTTACGTAATCGATCTGCATCCGCCACCCTCGACTCCGCGTATACGCAGGCGAATCGAGAGTGGTTAAATCTTAATGTCTTAAGTAGACTGCTTCGAAGTGTGGTGAACAGACTGGACAGCCTGACAAAAGTACGCTGGGCCGAACACAATGCCCGAACTCCCGAACACACTTTTCTTTGCATTCGGCCGTGAGCGGCCGGCTGTCAAATGGCTCGACGCAATGGCCATCTCCTGGAAAACATGGTCCCAATTCTCGATTACCTGCTCGAACGTCAAATCTCGCCGCAATGGCGCGGCATGCTCACCGCTTTGGCAAGCGAATTCGAAGCACAGATCGGTCGCGACGAACTGCGCCAATTGATGCACCGCGTAGGCAGCCGCTTTGCGGCGGCGCATCCGCTGCCCGCCTGCGACTCGACGGCCGAACTCGCGCGCACCTTGAACCTGTATTGGCATGACATGGATTGGGGCTACGTCGAACTGGCCGACGAACCCGAGTCGCTGCGCATCGTTCACTATTGCGCGCCGTTGCAGGCATTCGGCGGCACGGCGCTCGCATGGACGCCGGCGTTTCTCGAAGGCGTGTATCAGACCTGGCTGAGCGCATTGGGCGCGCAAGGTTTGTCGGTGGCGCAAACGAGCGGGTATAGCGAGGACACTGCCATCGAGTTTCGTCTGGGGCGTCATCCTGCCTGATCGGGACGCACAGCGTATGGAAGCAGCAGCACAGGCAGCAACACGAAGTGGAGAACGCGCCAGACCGGTGCGCGTGAAGTAGCGGGACAAACCGTACCCGTGTTTTGGCGCCGCGAACACAAGTTGAGATCGGGGCAAGGCTAGTCATGAACAAGACGGCGGCACAATGAGTTCATCGAGCGATATCGAAAAACTTTTCGATCACTTTGGCGGCGACGCCAACGCGTATCAGGAAATCGGCCGCGAAAACGAGGCGCGTTCGGCGCGCACCCGTTGGCCACTATTAGTCATGCTCGATCTGACCCAGCCCGCGATTCCCGCGATCGGGCAGCGTCGCGAGGCCAGACCTCAGGCGCCGGCGGCGGGGTCGCCGGTGGCCGTCGATCGCCGGGACACCACGGCGAAAGACGCAGCCTCCGTGACGCGCGCGAAGGCGCCGTTATTCACCCGTTCGCATCGGCGGGACATTCCGCCGGTGCCTGTGGCCGCGCCGGCTACGGTGCCGACGGGCGCTTCGCGCTTTCGCGCGCTCGAATCGAAAGACCAAGCGGCGCTGCAAGCTGCAAGCGTGGCTGCGGAAGTGGATGCCGTGGCGCCCGCGACCGTGCAAGCCGCACCGGCTGCTTCCGTGCCTCCCGCTATTGCCTTGCGTACGCCGGCCACCCCAACGATTCCGGCCGCCGCTCCCAATTGGGCACAAGCCCCAGCACCCGCACGCGCTTATACGACAGCGCCATCGGCGCCCTTAATGACTTCAATGCCGTCGGTGCCGGGCACAGCCGCCGCGCCGCCATCGCAACCCGCTTCGATTCTCGGCAAGCTGTTCGCGCCGCAGCCCGAAACCGCCCCGCCGCAACCCGCTGCAGCCGGCGGCGAACCGGCGCCGTTGCAAACCATCTTCGACCGTCTGCGCGGCACACCCGCCCAAACGGCCGCCGCACCAGCCGGTATTGCACCCGCCGCCACGCCCCGCACCTCCAACTCGTGGCTGATCAACGGCCCTCGTCGCTCATGAAAGTCATCGCGGTGGTGTCCGCCAAAGGCGGGGTCGGCAAGACCACCCTCGCCGCCAATCTCGCTTCCGTGCTGGCCGCGAGCGGCCGGCGTGTGATTGCGCTCGACCTGGACCCGCAGAACGCGCTGCGCCTGCACTTCGGCGTGCCGCTCGACAGCATCGACGGTTTGTCGCGCGCCACGCTGACGGGCGACCCGTGGCAGAGCGTGATGTTCGACGGCGTGGACGGCGTGACCGTGCTGCCCTATGGCGCATTGCTCGAAGACGACTGCCGCCGCTTCGAAGCGTATATCGACCAGGAGCCGCGCTGGCTCGCGCAGTCGTTGCAGAACCTGCATCTCGAAACGTCCGACATCGTGATCATCGACACGCCGCCAGGTTCGTCCGCCTATGTGCGCACGGCCTTGTGCGCGGCCACCTTCGCGCTGAACGTGGTGCTCGCCGACGCCGCCTCGTACGCCGCGATTCCGCAAATGGAGCGGCTGATCGAGGCCCACGCGGCGCCGCGCGCCGAGTTCGGCGGCGAAGGCTACGTGGTCAACCAGATCGACCAGTCGCGCCAGTTGACCAAAGACGTCCTCAAAGTGCTGCGCCAGATGCTCGGCGCCAAGCTGTTTCCGGGTGTGATCCATCTGGACGAAGGCGTGAGCGAAGCGCTCGCCTGCGACACGACGCTGATTCACTACGATCCGCTCAGCCAGGCCGCCGCCGATTTCCGCGCATGCGGCACGTGGCTGATGACGGCGGTCGATGCCATCGCCGTCTCGCCGAGGAACGTGGCATGAGCACGAGTTCAACGCCGGGGCTCGAGCCCGCCGAGCCGTCGCGGCTCGAACGCTTCGTCGACGCGCGCTTCTGGAACAGCCGCATCGTCACCGGACTCGTCACGCTGTTCGCACTGGTGATGCTGTACTTCGTGTTCACGGTGCCGCTCGCGTTCTATGAACAGTTGACGTTCGCGACCTGCTGCTTCGTCACCGCGCTCATGTTCCGCCGCCTGCAAGGCCGGTACGCGACGATGGTGATGATCATGCTGTCCGTGCTCACCTCGGGCCGCTACATGTACTGGCGGCTGACCGCGACGACTTATTGGGAGCATCCGCTCGACGCCTGCTGGGGTTTGCTGCTGGTGTCCGCTGAACTCTATTCGACCGTCGTGCTGATGCTCGGCTACTTTCAGACCGCCTGGCCGCTCAAGCGCACGCCGATGCCGCTGCCCGCCTCGCGCGACGAATGGCCGACCGTCGACGTGTTCATTCCGACCTACAACGAGCCGCTCTCGGTGGTGAAGCCGACCATCTACGCCGCGCTCGCGCTCGACTATCCGGCCGAGAAGATCTCGATCCATGTGCTCGACGACGGCCGCCGCCCCGAGTTCAAGGCGTTCTGCGAAGAGGTCGGCGTCAACTGGACGATCCGCACGCACAACCGCCACGCGAAAGCCGGCAACATCAACGAAGCGCTGAAGATCACCAGTGGCGAATACCTCGCGATTTTCGATTGCGATCACATTCCGACCCGCTCGTTCCTGCAGATCGGCCTCGGCTGGTTCCTGCGCGACAAGCTGCTGTCGATGCTGCAAACGCCGCACCACTTCTTCTCCGCCGATCCGTTCGAGCGCAATCTCGGCACGTTCCGCAAGGTGCCGAACGAAGGCGAACTGTTCTACGGTCTCGTGCAGGACGGCAACGACCTGTGGAACGCCACGTTCTTCTGCGGCTCGTGCGCGTTGCTGCGGCGGACCATGGTCGAGGAGATCGGCGGCATTGCGGTCGAAACCGTGACCGAAGACGCGCACACTGCCCTCAAGCTGCACCGCCTCGGCTACACCACCGCGTATCTGGCGATTCCGCAAGCCGCGGGACTCGCCACGGAAAGTCTCTCCGGCCACATCGGCCAGCGGATTCGCTGGGCGCGCGGCATGACGCAGATTTTCCGGATCGACAATCCGCTCACCGGCAAGGGTCTGAAAATCGGCCAGCGGCTGTGCTATCTGAACGCGATGATGCACTTCTTCTACGGCATTCCGCGTCTGGTGTTCCTGACCGCGCCGCTGTCGTATCTGTTCTTCGGCGCGCACGTGATCGAAGCGGCCGCCGGCACCATCGCGATCTACGCGCTGCCGCACATGATGCACGCGAGCATCACCAACTCGCGCATGCAGCGCTCGTTCCGCCATTCGTTCTGGGCCGAAGTGTACGAATCCGTGCTGGCTTCGTACATCACCGCGCCGACCCTGCTCGCGCTGATCAACCCGAAGCTCGGCAAGTTCAACGTGACGGCCAAGGGCGGCCAGATCGAGAAGAACTACTTCGACTGGGCCATCTCGCGGCCGTATCTGTTCCTGCTGTTGCTGAACCTGATCGGCTTCTGCGTGGGCGTCGTGCATATCTATTTCAACTGGCACATTCGCAGCGTGGTGCAGACCACCATCCTCAATCTCGGCTGGACCACCTACAACATGCTGATTCTCGGCGCGAGCGTGGCCGCCGCGAGCGAGCGCCGGCAGATTCGCGCGGTGCACCGCGTGGCGATGCAGATGCCCGTGATGCTCAAATTCTCGACCGGCCGCACGCTCGCCTGCGAAACCATCGACTACTCGGAAGGCGGCGTCGGCGTGGCGCTGCCCGCCTCGATCCAGGTGCCGATGCACGAACGCGTGACCGTCTCGCTGTTTCGCGGCGACGAGGAATACGCGTTCCCCGCAACGGTCGGCTTCACCGCACCAGGCCGCGTGGGTCTGCGCTTCTCCACCATGACGCGCGAGCAGGAGTACGAGTTCGTCAAGACCACCTTTGCACGCGCCGACGCCTGGACCGGCTGGGCGGAAGGACGGCAGCAGGACACGCCGCTGCGCGGCCTGTCGCATGTGTTGACGGTCGGCGCACGCGGCATTGCGGGTCTGTTCGAGCATCTCTATGCCGACCTTCGCAGTTCGATGAAAAGCCGTCCGATGGACGTCAAGAAGCTAAAAACGAAAGACTGATCTATGCGCAACCGGATGGGGAAGGACAACATCGAACGCTCGAATCACGAGCGCAGTGGGACCGGATTGCAAGGGCGCCGCAATGGACACCGCAACTCGCAACGGTTGATGCGCGGCCTCGCATGCTGGCTCGCGTTGCAGACGGCGTTGGCTGCGCCGCTGGCCTCGGCGGCCGAAGTCGTGGCAGCGGTCAGCGGCGCCGGTGCGGCGGGCGCCGCCCAGAGCGCGGCACCCGCCCAGGTGGCGACGGGCGTGGGCAGCGTGCCCGCGCCGAGCCCGGCCGTGCCCTACGACCCGAACGCGATCGCGCAGCCGCAACTGGCAACGCCGACGCCGGCGCTCGCCGCGTCGTCGGTGAAAGCGTTGGGCATCAGGACGCCGACCACCGCCGAGCCGGGCACGCTGGTGCCGGGCGGCCGCCGTCAGACGCTGACCTTCGCCGACCTCGGCGCGCTCGACCCGCTGCAATTGCGCGGCACCGACGGCCAGAACGGCGTGGCCTTCTCCGTGCGCGGCGACGAAGTGGTGACGGGCGCGGTCCTGCATCTGGTGTACAGCTACTCGCCCGCGCTGCTTTCGAATATCTCGCAGCTCAAGGTGCTGGTGAACGGCGAAGTCGCCGCCACCCTACCCGTGCCGCACGAACAGGCCGGCATGCTGGTAGCGCGCGACGTCTCGATCGATCCGCGCTTCATCACCGAGTTCAACCATCTGAACGTGCAGTTGATCGGCCATTACACGACGAGTTGCGAAGACCCGGCGAACTCCACGCTGTGGGCCACCGTCAGCAATGCCAGTTCGCTCGATCTGACTTATGCGTCGCTCGCCAGCAAGCCGGATCTGGCGGCGTTGCCGCAGCCGTTCTTCGACCGCCGCGACGTGCGCCGTCTCGAGTTGCCGTTCGTGTTCCCGCAAAAGCCGGGCAACGGCACGCTCGAAGCGGGCGGCATCGTGGCGTCGTGGTTCGGCGCGCTCGCCGGTTATCGCGGCGCGGTGTTTCCGGCGCAACTGGACAATGCGCCGCTGTCGGGCAATGCCGTCGTGTTCGCCACTTCGGATCAACGCCCGGCCGGCGTCAACATTCCGGCGATCTCCGGGCCGACCATCGCGGTGGTCGATCGCGACGCGCCGGCGCGCGGCAAGCTGCTGCTCGTGCTCGGGCGCACCGAGGCGGAACTGAAAACCGCCGCGAAGTCGCTCGGCATCGGCCAGAACACCCTGACGGGCCAGAGCGCGACGATCACGCAGCTGAACGAACTCGCGCCGCGCGAGCCTTACGACGCACCGAACTGGCTGCCCACCAACCGCCCGGTACGTTTCGGCGAGCTCGCCGATCCGCGCGATCTGACCATGTCCGGTTACGACGCCGACGCTGTGCACGTGAATCTGCGCGTGCCGCCCGATCTGTTCATGTGGCACACCAAGGGCGCGCCGATCGATCTGCGCTACCGCTACACGGTGCGTCCGCTGCGCGACCGTTCTTCGCTCAACGTGAGCGTGAACAACGGCTTCGTGCAGGCGCTGCCGATTCCGGCCGAGTCCGCCTCGGTGTTCGAGCTGAGCCATTATTTCGGCCAGGTGTTGCCGGACAGGACGGCCGAAGCGCGCCGCACCATCCATATTCCGCCGCTGCTGCTGACGCCGCGCACCCAGGTGCGCCTGCACTTCTACTACGACATTCCGAACACCGGCGAATGTCATGGACGTCTGCTCGACAACGTGGTCGGCGCGATCGATCCGAACTCGACTATCGACCTCTCGTCGTTCCCGCACTATATGGCGTTGCCCGATCTGGCCGCGTTCGCCAATAGCGGCTTCCCGTTCACACGCATGGCGGACCTCTCCGAGACCGCCGTGATCCTGCCGAACGACGCCGATTCGAGCGACTACAGCCTGTATCTGCTGACGATGGGCCGCATGGGCACCTCCACCGGCTATCCGGTGACGGGCGTGACGCTCGGCACCGCCGACGACGCCGACAAGTTCGCCGACAAGGACCTGCTGATTTTCGGCGCGCCGGGCAAGCAACCGCTGCTGCAGCGCTGGGCCAAGTCGATGCCGTTCTCCAGCGACGGCGATTCGCGCACCTTCCAGCTCTCCGACATCGTCTTCAAGCTCGAAGACTGGTGGCATGGCGAACGCGGCGTCGAGCGCACGCCCGCACGCGCCGATCTCACGCTGGTGAGTTCGAACGGCGACGCGCTGCTGACCGGTTTCGAGTCGCCGCTGCACAAGAACCGCAGCGCCGTCGCGCTGGTGAGCGCGGCGGGCCAGTCGGACGCCGACCTGTCCGCCGCGCTCCTCGACGCGGACGTGCTGCCGCGGATTCAAGGCGCGATGGCCGTGATCCACGGCCGCACCGTGACCATCACCTCGAACGGCGATGCGTATTACGTCGGCCACCTGTCGCCGCAGGAGTATCTGCGCTGGGCGCTGTCGTCGCATCCGCTGCTGTTGATGCTGGGCGGCGTGCTCGCCGCGCTGATCATCGCGGGGCTGTTCTACCGGACGCTGCGCTCGATCGCCGCGCGCCGCCTGAAGGACTGACAGGACTGATATGCGGGTTCGAATCAACAAGACAATCGGCGTGGCGCTGACGCTCGGGCTGGCGGCGACGGCGAGTTTCGGCAATATGGTCAAAGTGGCGCAGACTACCGCTGCGCCCGGCGCCTGCGGCGACTGGAGCGGCTACCGCGCGTTCGTCGAACGCTTCGTGCAGGCCGACGGCCGCGTGATCGACTACTCCACGCCGACGCAGCAAACCACCTCCGAAGGCCAGTCGTACGCGCTCTTCTTCGCGCTGGTCGCGAACGACCGCGCGACCTTCGACCGGCTGCTCGGCTGGACCCGCACCAATCTCGCGGGCAATCAGTTCGACGCGCAGAATATGCGGCTGCCGTCGTGGCAATGGGGCAGAAAAGCAGACGGCTCATACGGCGTGCTCGATCCGAATTCCGCGTCCGACTCCGACCTGTGGATCGCCTACGATCTGCTGCAAGCGGGCCGCCTGTGGCACGAAGCGGGTTATACGCAACTGGGCGAAGCGCTGGCCGCGCAGATCGCGCGGCAGGAAATGACCACGTTGCCGGGCGTCGGGCCGATGCTGCTGCCCGGACCGCAAGGCTTCAAAAACGGCGGCGTGACGCGCCTTAATCCGAGCTATCTGCCGCTGCCGGTATTGCGCGCGCTCGCACACGAGATGCCGAACGGTCCGTGGGGCAAGCTCGCCGACAGCGCCTACAGGCTGATCAGGACCACCGCGCCGCAAGGCTTCGCGCCGGACTGGGCAGCCTGGCAAAACGGCCAGTTCGTGGTCGATCCGAAAAACGGCGACACCGGCAGCTACGACGCGATCCGCGTCTATCTGTGGGCCGGTCTCGCCTCGCCCGCCGATCCGCTCGCCAAACCGTGGCTCGCGGCGCTCGGCGGCATGCGCGCGCGCGTCGCGCAAACCGGCATTCCGCCCGAGAAGGTTTCTGCGACCACCGGCGCGGCCAGCGGCGAAGGACCGCTCAGCTACTGGGGCGCGCTCGCGCCGTACTTCAAGGCGCTCGGCGACGAGCACGGCCTCGGCCTCGCGCGCACGCATCTGGCCGCGCTCGACGCCGCCGTGCCGGGCCGCGAACCGGTTTACTACGATCGTGTGCTGGGCTTGTTCGGCACGGGTTTTATCGACGGCCGCTATCGTTTCGACGAAGCCGGACGTCTCGTGCCGAGCTGGAGAAACGCATGCGATTGAGCGCCCTCGCGTTGTCATTGCGCCTCGCGCTGAGTCTCACGGCCGTCTGTTGCGTGGCGACGGCTTCGCCCGATGCGTTGGCGCAGGCGTCGAAAGATCCGCTGAACGTGCTGATCGATCAGGGCAAGTACTGGCAATCGCATCAGCGCGGCGACCTCGCCGAGCAGGCGTGGCAGAAAGTGCTGCGGATCGATCTCAAACAACCGGATGCGCTCTTCGGCATGGGCATGGTGCTCGCCGACCGGAAAGACGGCGCAGGCGCGCAGCAATATCTGGCTCGCCTGAAGGCGGTCGCGCCGAACTATCCGAATCTGGATGAACTCGGCCGGCGCCTCGGCGAATCGAGCCTGCGCGACCAGAGCGTGAACGACGCGCGGCGGCTCGCGCAAAGCGGCCAGAGCGCGAGCGCCGTGCAGGAATATCAGCGTGCGTTGAACGGCAAACCGGCCACGCCCGAATTGCAGCTCGAATACTACCAGGCGCTCTCCGCCACGCCGCAGGGCTGGGACCAGGCGCGCCGCGGCCTCGAACAGCTCGCGCGCGACAACCCCGACGACCCGCGTTACGCCCTCGCCTACGCGCAGCATCTGACCTATCGCGACGTGACGCGCCGCGACGGCATTGCGCGGCTGCAAAAACTCGCGGGTGACAGCACGGTGGGCGCGTCGGCGAAAAAGAGCTGGCGTCAGGCGCTCTTGTGGCTGGACGCGCGACCCTCCGACGCCGCGCTCTATCAGGCCTATCTGCAAACCGCGACGGACGACGCCGCGGTCAAGGCGCGCTTCGATTCGATGGTGCAGCAGGACAGCACGGCCCGCACTCGCGCGCAGGAAAACGCCGCGGTCGACGCGCGCGGCCGCACCATCGCCGACGGCTTCGCCGCGCTCGATCGCAACGACGTGGCAACGGCGCGCGCGAAGTTTTCCTCCGTGCTGGCCACCAGCCCGAACGACGCCGACGCGCTCGGCGGCATGGGCATCGCCGCATTGAAGCAGGAGCGTTTCGCCGAAGCCCGCAACGATCTGGAGCGCGCGTCGCGCAACGGCAATCCGGCGCGCTGGAAAACCGCGCTCGACAGCGCGACCTACTGGACCTATACGAGCGACGCGATCGGCGCGCGCAGCAACGGCGAGTTCGCGAAGGCGAAGTCGCTGTTCGAGCGCGCGATCGCGCTGAATCCGTCCGACGTCACCGCCCAGGTCCTGCTCGGCGAAATGCTGCTCGCCAACGGCGACCCGGTCGGCGCCGAGCAGGCGTACCGCATGGCGCTGCGCCGTCAGGCCGACAATCCCGACGCGGTGCGCGGCCTGGTCGGCGCGCTCGCCGCGCAAGGCCGCGGCGACGAGGCGCTGCAGTTCGCCAATCAGCTGAATGCCGAACAACAGTCGAAGGCCGGCGGCATCAACCGTCTGCGTGGCGAAGCACAGGCGGCGCAGGCGCGCGCGGCCGAAGCGCGCGGCGATCTCGGCAGTGCGCGCAGCCTCTTCGAAGACGCGCTGCTGAACACGCCCGACGACCCGTGGCTGCGTCTCGACCTCGCGCGCATCTACGTGCGCCAGGGCGCGGTCGCCAACGCGCGCAGCATGATGGACGGCCTGCTCGCCGCGCATCCCGACATGACCGACGCGCTGTACGCGAGCGCGTTGCTGTCGGCGGAAACGCAGGACTGGTCGACGGGTCTCGCGCAACTGGACCGCATTCCGGTCGCGCAGCGCACCGACGCGATGACCACTTTGCAGCACCGCTTGTGGGTGCATCAGCAAGCCGATCTCGCCACGCGGATGGCGCGCACCGGCCAGACGCAACAGGCGCTCGCCACGCTGCACGCGGCGGAGCCGGTTGCGGGCAACAGTCCCGAACTGATCGGCGTGATCGCCGCCGCTTACCAGCAGGCCGGCGACCCGAACCGCGCGCTAGGACTCGTGCGCGCCGCCATGAACGCGGCGCCCGGCAACACCGATCTGCTGCTGCAATACGCGGGCATTCTGTCGGCCACCCAGCAGGAAGCCGAACTCGGCATGGTGATGCGCCGGCTCGCGTCGATGCAATTGACGCCGCAGCAACGCACCGACTTCGGCAATTTGAATCTCGGCATCGTCATCAAGCAATGCGACGCGGTGCGTCAGCGCGGCGACCTCGCCGGCGCCTACGACGTGATCGCGCCGTGGCTCGCGGCCATGCCCGACAATCCCGATCTGCAAGCGGCGCTTGGCCGGCTCTATTCGACCGCCGGCGACGATCGCAACGCGGTGACCAGCTATCGCGTCGCGCTGCAACGCAAGCCCGACGATCTAAACCTGCTGCAGGCGACGATTTCCGCCGCGGCCGGCGCGAAACAGTTCAGCTACGCCGAGTCGCTCGCCACGCAGGCCTTGAACGCGGCCCCCGGCGATCCCGGCGTGCTCGCCACGGTCGGCCGCATGTATCGCGCGGAGGGTAAACTGTCGCTCGCGTCGACTTATCTGCAACGTTCGCTCGTGGCCGCCAACACGCCGCTGATGGCCAACGCCCCGCGCAACCCGGCGAGCAACGTGCCGCGCGGCTGGGAAGTGGCGATGCGCCGGATCGGCGCGACACCGCTGCCGGGCACCAATCCTTTCGAGGGCAAGACCGCCACGGTCACGCCGACCGACGCCGACAACGCCGCGCTTGCGGGCGGCAGCTACAATGCCGCGCGCGCCTCGCTTCCGTATTCGCAGTCTTCCTTGCCGACACAGACCGTGCCGAACTATCCGCCGCCTACGCAACCCGCGCCTTACGTCGCGCCTTATACGGCGCCCGCGCAGCCTTACGCGCCGAACCGCGCGCCCGCCGCCCTTCCGTATAACGCGCCGCGTCAGGGCGCCGACTCGGGCGGCTATGGTCAGGAAGCCTACGGATCGAGCCAGTCGGGCGCGCCGTTGCAGCCCTATCCCGGCCAGGGCCAGCCGTCGATGCAACCGCAGGCGCAGATGCCGCCGATGCAGCAGGCTCCGCAATACAACCCGGCTTATCCGCAGCAGGCGCCTTATCCGCAAGCGCAAGCACCCTATCCGCAGCAGGCGCAATACGGTGCGCCGGATGGCTATGCCGCCACGCCCTGGCCGATGTCGCCGGCCGCGCGCGAAGCGCAAGCCAACGCCGGCTCGATGCAACAGCAGCCTTATGGCGCACCTGGCGCGAGCACGAAACGTCCGGCCGGCAAGAAGCAAAGCGCGTCGAAGAACAGTCGCAACGCGCCCGCCTATGCGCAGGCGCCGTATGGGCAGCAGCAAGGCTATCCGCAGCAACAGCAGGCTTACTACGGCCAGCCGGCGTATGCGCAGCAGCAACAGCAGGGCTACCCGCAGCAACCTTATCAACCGTATCCGCCGCAGCAGCAGGGCTACGCGAATCAAGGCTCGTATCCGGGCTATTACGCACAACAGCAGCCGTACATTCCGCAGCCGCCCACCGGTTATGCGCAACCGTACTATCCGGCGCAACCGGGCGCGAACGGCGGCGGCAACGGCAACACGTATGCGCCCTCGAACGTGGCAAGCGCGCAAACGCTCGGCGTCGCCGAAGAACTGGCGCAGGTCAATCGCGAGCAGTCGAGCTCGATCTCCGGCGGCATCGTATTCCGTAACCGCAGCGGCGAGGACGGCCTGTCCAACCTCACGGATATCGAAGCGCCGATCCAGGGGCGCATCAGGGCGGGCAACGGCCACGTCGTCGTCACGGCAACACCTGTCACGCTAGATGCCGGCAGCGCCGCCGGCAACGTCTCCACGCTCGCGCGCTTCGGCTCCGGCCTGTCGAACAGCACGTCGGAAACCGCGGCTATCGCGGGCAACAACACCTATGGCAGCCAGACGGCGAGCGGCGTGGGTCTCTCAGTCGGCTATGAAGGTCGCCAGCTCAGCGGCGATATCGGCGTGACGCCGATCGGTTTCCGCGAGACCAACATCGTGGGCGGCGCGCAGTACAACGGCGGCATCACCGACAAGGTGTCGTATTCGCTCGCCATTGCACGGCGCGCGGTCACCGACAGTTTGTTGTCCTACGCCGGCGCGCGCGATGCCGGTTCCGGTCTCGAATGGGGCGGCGTCACCTCGAACGGCGGTCTCGGCAGCCTCGCATGGGACGACGGCACGAGCGGCCTGTATGTGAACGCGGCGTTCCAGTATTTCGACGGCACCAACGTGCCGAGCAATACCGCCGTCAAGGGCGGCGGCGGGGTCTATACGCGCCTGCTGAAAGACGCCGACCAGACCCTCACTGTCGGCGTGAATACCACGCTGATGCGCTACGACAAGAACCTGTCGTACTTCACGTATGGCCAGGGCGGCTATTTCAGCCCGCAACAATACGTGATCCTGAACTTGCCGGTCGAATGGACCGGCCGCAACGGCGCGTTCACGTACGACGTGAAAGGCTCGATCGGCGTGCAGCACTACCGCCAGGATTCGTCGAACTACTTCCCGCTCAACGACGGTTCCAACCGACAGAGTTCGGCGGCGGCGAATGCGGGTTTCGTCGGCACCGGAGTCGATGGCGGCGCGGTGTATCCGGGCCAGAGCAAAACCGGCGTGTCGTATTCGCTCAGCGCGGTGGGCGAATATCAACTGGCGCCGCAACTGGCGTTCGGAGCGACTGCTTCGCTCGGCAATGCTTATGAATATCGCGAGTGGCTCGCGGCGGTTTATGTGAGGTACAGCTTCAGCAAGCAGACGGGCTTGCAGCCGTTCCCGCCCGCGCTGCTCACTTCGCCTTATCTGTCGTTGTCGAACTGACGTTCGGGTGCGGGGCACCGGCGGCGCCCCGGCTCAGGTTGCCGCCGCCGGCAGAAGCACAACGCGTCAGCCGCTATCGCGCCCGGTCGCGTATCGCCGGCAATGTTCCAGATAGCCGGCGGCGTGGCTGCTCACCAGTTCCACGATGCCTTTCCATAGCCACCCTGGCGCGTCGAGGGTCTTCGAACGGTTTCTGCGCAGTTCGGTGAGCCAGGCCTTGCGCTCGGCGCTATCCATTTGCCGCGCATGCGCCCGGCCGACCACCATCGCCAGGAAGCGCGCCGCCTTGGTGGCTTCGTCGCGGGTCAGTTGCTCGATTGTCAGCTTCATGTCCTGCGGCAGCAGTTCGCGAATCACGACGGCGCGATCCGCGAGCCGCGCCGCCCGCATCCGCTCGCCGAGCGACGGCGACAGATGCCGCGCGCCCTCCACCACCCGTTCGGCGTTATCGCGCGGCATCCGCACGCCGGCATAGCGCGGCGCGGCGGCCTGGACGGCTTCCTTGATATCCATCAGGCACAGGTCATCGCCTTCCGCCGTGGCGCCGTCGATGTCGAGCAGCACCGCATAGCGCAACCTGCCGAGCGAACTGCATCCTTTCACCCAGTAAGCGGCGTCGAGCACTTCCACGTCGGCCTCGTCGCCGACGCCGCGCAGCACCGTGGCGAGCCGCGCCAGCGAGCCCTTCTCGAACAGCGATTCGATCTCGCGCCGCTCGCTCTTCGCCAGCGGCCAGAAGCGCGGACCGAGCGGAATGCTCGGCTCGAGATCCTCGATACGCTCCTCGGCCAGATGACGCCACGACCGGCGCACCGCTTCCTTCATGACCACCCGCACCGCCTCGGGTTTTTCCGCGCGGATGTCGGCGTTGCCCGCCGCTTCGTCGAAGGCGAGTTCGTAGCCGTCCGCCAGCGCTTCCATCATGCTGACGGTCGTCACGCCCGGCAGGTCCGACCCGCGCGCGGCTGTCGCCAGCGACAGACCGAGGCGAATCAGGTCATGGGCCGGATTGCCGATCACGGTCTGATCGAGATCGCGAATCTGGATCTCGACGCGCCCTTGCGCATCGGCCACGGGTCCGAGATTGCCGGTATGGCAATCACCGCAGATCCAGATGGCCGGCCCTTCCGGTAACGCATGGCCCTCAATGCCTTCCAGCCATTCGTAGAATTTGCTGGTATTGCCGCGCACATAGGCATGCGCCGAGCGCGCCATTCTCGCATTGCGGCGCGTAACCAGAAGCGCCTGGCGCGCGTCCGGTTTGGGCAGCTTGTTTCGTGTAAGGTTTTTCTTCGCCATTGTGTGGTCCGCGTTGATCGACGTTCGAATTGTGCGTGGTGCCGAGCCCCACGATGCGCCCGGTGGCGCACGCGAACAAGCGGTATGAGCAGGATTCGGGCCTGTGGTGATCTGACACCGGGCCGGCGTTGTGACCTACAATTGTCGCTGTCCTGAGCGGGCGACGCGGGCCTGCGTTGCCGGACATTGACCGGCATAACCGAAGCGGCGTCCTGGCCCGCCGACGCGACACCTTCCACCCGAGTTCGCCGATGAACATTCGATGCGGCACCGCAGGCTGGACCGACAGGACGCTGGTTGCCTGCAAGCGCTTTTATCCGCGCGGCAGCAGCAGCGCCGAAGCACGTCTGCACTTTTACGCGTCGCAGTTCCCGCTGGTCGAAGTCGATTCGGCTTACTACGCGATGCCTTCGGCGAGCAATGCGCAGTTGTGGTCCGAACGCACGCCCGAGGGCTTCACGTTCAACTCACGCGATACGGTAGGCTTGATGGCATGATTCAAAGCAACCGGTACGCCAGCCGCGCGGCCGCTCTCGCGGTGCGCCTGTCCTGATCGAACATCGGGTTGTACTCCGCGATATCCGCCACGCGCAGCTTGCCCGAAGCCCGCACGCGCAGCGCCATCGCTTCGATCACCGATAGCGGTACGCCCAGCGCAGCGGGCGCCGACACACCCGGCGCCGTGGCGGCCGGCAACACGTCGAGATCGATCGTCAGATAGACGTCGTCCGCCGCGTCCAGCAACTTCTGAAGCTCACTCAGACGCTGCGGCAGTTGCGTTTCCTGCATATCGACGTCGAACACGTAGTGCACGCCGAGTCGCTCCGCATGGGCGAACAGCGAGGCTGTATTGCTGAGATCGCTGATGCCGAAGCACGCATAATTGAACGGCACCCCTCGTTCCGCACAGTCAAGCGCGATCTGATCGAACGGCGTGCCGGAATTCGCGGGCCGCTTCTGACGCAAATCGAAGTGAGCGTCGAAGTTGATGATCAGCAGCTTGCGCGATATGAGCAGTGTGGCTTCACTCTCGGCTTCACGCTGCTGGTGCAGCCGCAAACCGCTATATGTGCCCCACGCGACCTCATGGCCGCCGCCCAACACCAACGGGCGTCCGCCACTCGCCAGCACCTCACTGACCACGTCGGCCAGTTCCGCCTGCGCGGCTTCGAGGTCGCCGTCGTCGCACACCACGTCGCCGGCGTCGGCCAGTGCCGCCATTGCCGTTTTGGCCGGCAAGCCCGCCAGCACGCGGCGCAATTCCATCGGTGCATGCGCCGCGCCGATCCGGCCTTGATTGCGGCGCACGCCTTCATCGGAGCTGAAACCCACGATCACCGGCGCATCGTGCTGCACCCGCACCGCGCTACCGAACGGCGTCACCTGATTGAAAACACGCCGCGTGTCGCCGGCCTCGCCGTCGTCGGAACGACCTGCCCACGCCTTGTCATTGAATGGGACTCTCATGCGCGTGACAACACCGCCTGCAGGAATGCGCGTGTGCGCGGCTGTGATGGCGCAGAGAAAATCTCTGCGGGCGGCCCCGCTTCGACGATCACACCGCCGTCCATCACTACCACGACATCGGCGACTTCCTTCGCGAAGCCCATTTCGTGTGTGACGACCACCATCGTCATGCCTTCGCTCGCGAGCAGTTTCATCACTTGCAGCACTTCGCCGACCAGTTCGGGATCGAGGGCGGATGTGGGCTCATCGAACAGCATCACCCGCGGCTGCATCGCTAGCGCGCGAGCAATCGCAACCCGTTGCTTCTGACCGCCCGACAGGCTCGCCGGCATCACAAGCGCCTTGTGTGCGAGTCCGACTTTCTCCAGCAACGCGATCGCAGCCGCTTCGGCCTGCGCCTTGCTGGCGCCACGCAACATGCGCGGCCCCACGGTGATGTTATGCAGCACCGACAGGTGCGGAAATAGATTGAACGACTGAAACACCATGCCGACTTCGGTGCGCAGCGCATTCAGCGGACGCTCTTTGAGCATCTCGCCCTCGTCGACTAGTCGATGCCCACAAATGTCGATCGTGCCGCCTTCTGCCTGTTCGAGTCCATTACAGCAACGTAGAAATGTACTCTTGCCCGAGCCGCTCGGCCCGATCACCACCACGACCTGCTGCGGCTGGATATCAAAATCGATGCCGTTGAGCACGGTATGCGAGCCGAACGATTTGGTCAGCCCGCGAATGCTGACGATAGGCTCACTGACTTTGGCCACGGTATTCATTGCACCATTCCTCCAGCACGCAAACGACGTTCGACGCGATGCAGCGCGTAATTGGTCGCTTGCGTCAACACGAGATACACCAGCGCGATAGCGAGATACACTTCGAGCGAACGATACGACACGCTGATGATCTTCTGGCCTTCATGCATCAGATCGTCGATTGTCAGCAGCGACACCAGCGCCGAGTTCTTGATCAGCGCGATGAATTCGTTGCCGAGCGGCGGGATCATCCGCACGATGGCCTGCGGAAGAATGATCGCGCGCATCGCCTGCCCCGACGACATGCCGATCGAACGCGCCGCTTCCATCTGCCCGCGATCGACTGACTGAATCGCGCCGCGCACGATCTCCGATACATAAGCCGCCGAATACAGACCGAGCCCGAGCATGCCGCACACAAACGCCGGTAGCAGAATGCCGAATTGCGGGAGGCCGAAGAACAGCAGGAAGAGTTGCACCAGCAACGGCGTGCCGCGGAAGAACGTCAGGTACGCGGTGCAGAAGCCGTACACCATGCGCCGCTTCGGCGTCAGCCGGCCGATGCCGATCAACAGGCCAAGCACGCAACTGAGCGCGAGCGAGGCGGCGGTCACTTCGACCGTCACCAACGTGCCTCGCATGATGTCTGGCCATCCGGCAATCACCGGCGAGAAATCAAGTTCCATTTCGTTTGCCCGGCCGTTTATTGCGCACTCGCGCCGAACCACTTCTTGACGATCGCCGCATACGTGCCGTCAGCCTTGATCCTGGCGAGCGCGGTGTTGAAAGCTGCCTTCAACTGCGGCTCGTCTTTGCGCACCGCGATGCCGTAGGCTTCGGTTGTCAGCGTTTTGTCGAGTACGCGGAAGCCGGTGCGCGTTTTCGCAACCTGATACGCAGCCGGCTTACCCGTCACGGCAGCGTCGGCACGGCCGACGCCCACCAGATCGAACATTTCCTGGTTCTTCTCGACCTCGACGCGATTGATCTGCGGGAAGTTATCGCGCAGGAAGTTCACCGACTTCGTGCCCACCTGGACCGAGACTTTCTTGCCGTTCAGATCGACCACCGTCTTGATCGGCGAATCGCTTTTGACCAGCACGGCAAGCCCGCCCGCGTAGTACGAATCGGTGAAGTCGACTACTTTCGCGCGTTCGTCGGTAATGTAGATGGCAGAGATCGCAGCGTCGAAACGATGCGCGATCAGACCTGGAATCAGCCCTTTGAAGTCAATGTCGGTCCATTGCACGCGTTTGCCCATCGCTTTCGCGAGCGCATTCATGAGGTCGACGTCGAAGCCGGTGCGCGCGCCGTTCTCGGTGTACTCCATCGGCGGGAAAGTGGCGTCGGTGGCGACGTTCAGCACATCCGGCGTTTGTGCTGACGCCGCGCCGGAAAATCCGCCAAACGTCACGGCGAACGTGACACATGCAAGGGACAACAGTCGTTGCAGCTTCATGGGGTAGGCTCCTTGTGGTTCTATCAAGTCATGCGGTTGATTCGGGAACCGAATTGAAGGATGAAATTGAAAAGCTTCGTCCCGCTAATCGGTTTGCATATGCTCGGAAATGGCGCGGGCCGTACGTAGCGTCCCGTCGATGAATTGGCTTTCTCGTCCGATGGCGCGCGTTGATGGCGCCATCAACGTGATCGACGCGCTGCTGCCGGCGCCGCGTCCACTGTGATGAAAGATCGGGGCGCTGACGCCCCACACGCCCGGGTCGACTTCGCTGTCGCTAACGGCATAGCCTTGGGCTCGAATCTGTTGAAGTTCTGCTTCAATCGCGGCACGGCCGGCGGGGTCATTGTCGAACAGGCCGTCGAGCACTTCGACGCGTGCCCTGTCTGCCATGAATGCCAATAGGGATTTCGCGGAGGCGCCCGCCTTGAGCGGGACGGCGCGGCCTTTCTCGAACGAGCAGCGCAACGAATGCTGGCTGTCGACCATCTCGAGGCACATCACCTGGTGCCTGACCGCGACCACGAGGCCAATGCTTTCCTGCGACGCGCGCGCGAGCTGCTGCATCTCACTGCGGCTCGCTTCGACGAGCAGCGAATTCACATCGAAGCCAAGCGCGAGTTGCAAGCTGATCGGACCAGGCGCGTAATACCCGGCATTTTCGGCGACGAAACCCCAACGCTTGAGCAGCGCAATCTGCCGGTACAGCGTGCTTTGCGCAAGCCCGGTCACGGCTAGCAGATCTTTGACTGACATCGCCTTGCCATGACTGGCGAGCGCGGCCAGCACCAGCAACACCCGTTCGGCCCCTGTCACTCCCTGTTCCACGTTCACGATCACGCCACCCAAGATCCAAACAGAACTCAGAATGCCAGATCATTCTCGAATTTCAAAAATACAATTCCCATTCAGCGGGAATCATAAGGGAGGGATTTCCCGGGGAAGGGACATCGGTGGCATGGATAGTCGTGGTACTGGATTGCTCCATGCGTTGAAAAGGAAACGATATTCAGATATGGACCGGGGCATTGCCCGAATTTTTTCGACTGAAGTAACTATCAGGCGCGCTCAAGTGTCCGGCTGTCGCGAACGGCCGAGGTGGCCGAGGACTTCCCGGGGAGGCATCGTTAGGAGCGGCAGTTGCACCGTTGCTGCCTGCCCTACAGCAGGGTGATGGGTCGGGGCAGCAGTGGGTCGGCTACGGTCCGACGCGAGTCGACTTCTGGTGGATAATCTGAGCAGTCAGTATCGGACTGTGTTCGGCCACGATCGGTCATTGGACAGCCTGTCCGAGATTGGTGACAATCAGGCGGTCTTTAAACCAATCGAAGTGTCTATGACCATTCAGCGTCCTGTGGCTCTTGTCACTGGTTCAACTTCCGGCATCGGCGCTGCCATCGCTCGGCGGCTCTCAAGTGACGGATTCGCTGTTGTCTTGCATTCGCGTAGTTCGGCGGAAACAGGGCAAGCGATGGCCCGTGAACTCGGTTCCGCAATCTACGTACAGGCCGATTTAGCCGAAGACACGGACAGAGTGCGACTTATCCGCGAAGCTGTTGCGGCTTGGGGGCGACTCGACGTGCTCATCAACAATGCCGGGATCAGCCGTGTTATCCCCCATGCGAATCTGGCCGCAGCTACACCAGCTATTTGGCAAGAGCTGCACGAGGTCAACGTAATCGCCCCGTTTCGTTTGATAGCTGAAGCGGAACCAGCCTTACGTGAAGCAGCTCGGCGAGGCCGCCCTGGTAGCGTGATCAACATCAGTTCCCATGCAGGTGTTCGGCCTAAGGGCGCGTCAATTCCGTACTCGGCCGCTAAGGCTGCCCTCAACCACATGACCCGTTTGCTGGCACTATCCCTTGGACCCGATATTCGAGTAAATGGTGTTGCTCCCGGATTGGTGGACACGCCATTGACCGCAGACTGGACGCAAGCGCGAGATCTGTGGAAAACACGGGCCCCAATGCGCCGCTCAGCGAGTCCCGAAGATATTGCTCAAGCCGTCGCGATGCTGGTCGCTTCGGACTACCTGACCGGAGAAATTCTGCTATCGGACGGCGGGTTGAATCTCACATAGCAAGCGCGAGATGAGCGACCGGCTGCTTTGGGGGGAATGGGAAGGGCCGCTCAGGGTGGCGGATTCAACCGGTCGTCGGTGTATAGATTAACTGCCTGGAAGATCGTATGGCAACCTAACGCGCTGAGCTTGACGAAGATTCTCGGCAATGATGCGCGGGCAACATTGCATGCCGCAAATCCGGCCTGATAATTGACTTCATCCCCGCTTCGGGTTTGCGACGGCGAACCGCGCATCTTTGCATTAATATCGCAGGCATAATGCGGAAAAAAGAAATGCGGGGGACTTATGCCAAAACAGATACGCGCACTTTACTGGGCAGCCTGGCGCTTCACATTCCTCCTGATGCTGATCGACAGCATATGGGCGGCCCGTATCGGCTTTCGACTCGCCCGCGGCGGCGTCATGCTGACCATCGCGCTCACTTGCGGCCTGGTCGCGATCAGCGGCGTGCTTTGGATACTCTCACGCATACCGTACAAAGACGTTAGCCGATCGATCTTCTATCGGAACGTGCTCGACGTGTTCCTGTGGATCACCGTTCTGGCCACGTTCAGCAAGGTCTGTATCGTGTTTCAGTACCTGTGCGTGGCGACGAATTTCCCGCTGGCAACCCATGCATTCATCGCCGCCGACGCCGCGCTCGGATTCCACTGGTCCGATACCTACCGGTGGGTTCTGGCGCACCCGTGGCTGCACCAGGCACTCGGCTGGGCCTATGCGTCCGGCGCCTGTCAGCTGTTCGTCGTGCCGGTCATTCTCGCGATCACCCGCAATACGCAGGACTATGCGGAGTTCGTCGTGCAGTTCATGGTGTCGGCTACGCTGGTGATATTGATTTCCGTGCCTTTCCCGGCTGAAAGCGCATTCGTGCATTTCGGCATTCACGATCCCGGCACGGCCTCGACCGTGTCTGACTTCGCCCTTTTCAGAACCGGCCAGGCGCGAGAACTGAATCTGTTATTCGTGCAGGGACTGGTTTCTTTTCCATCGCTGCATACGATTCTTGCGCTCTGCTTCGCGTATGCATTGCGTCACGCCGGTTATGTTTTTCCCATCGCGATTGCGTTGAACGCTTTCATGATCGTTTCGACGCTCACGCAGGGCGGCCATTATCTTGCCGACGTGTTGTCGGGACTGGTCGCCGGCGCGCTGGTGATCTGCCTGGTTCGCCGGTTCGCTTTCCAGGCGGCCAGTCCTGTTGCCGAGCGGATTCCTTCGGCGCTGACCTCGTAAGGAACGCTTGCTCCGCCTGCTGGCTGCGCGGCGAGATCGAGACTGCAGTGCTTGCCGCAACCGTCGGCATCGCGCTTTTTATCCTGCTGCCGGTAATGCGGTTTATATTGATGTCAGGCGTGTTCCTGCATCAACGAGACTACCGGTTCGGCGCGATCGCCGCACTCCTGCCGGCGATCGTAGCGCCCGGCCTGGTGGTCGGCGCGGCCTGAAATGCGCGGAACGCACGTGCCCTGGTATGATGCCCATCGAGCGTCTTCAGCGGAGTCCGTTCACCGTCGCCGCTCACGCTGCTTTTCCTATCGTCACGAGACCCATCATGCCCGCCCAACACGACAAAGTCCCCGCTGCCAGCACCACGCCGGGAAAGGCCCAGCGCAAGGCGATGCCCATTGCGGCACGCAATCTTCTGATGGTGGCCATCGGCGCCCTGGTCTTCGCGATCGTGGCGACCGTTGTGCTGTACGGTCCGCTCACCTATGGCGACCAGATTCCGAACTTCGGCATCATCCTCATGCTGACGGTGCCAGTGATCGCAGGTGTCGCGTTCCGGGTCGGGCTGGACGCCTGGCTGGATCGGAAATGAAGGAACGGCGCGCGGCGGCGGCGAGACCGTGTAAGCCTTTTGACGGCCCGACGCCCCGCAGATTGCATTAGCCGAACCCTGCATGGCACGCCGCCCTCCTCTAACGCATCGAGCCACTGAGCGGCAACACCACCCACACCTCCAGCCCGCCACCCTCGCGCGCATGAAACTGCAGGCTGCCGCCGTGCAGCCGCGCGATCCGCTCGACGATCGCCAGCCCCAAGCCGGTGCCGCCGCTATGCGAGCGCGCATTGCGGCCGCGCTGGAACGGCGCCTTCAGTTGCTCCAGCTCCTGCGCCGAAAGGCCTTTGCCGCGATCGCCGACCGCGACGATCACCGAATCAGCAGTCGCCCAGCTTCGCACCGCCAGTCCCGTGCCGCCGTACACGATCGCGTTCTGCATCAGGTTCATCAGAAGCCGCATCATGCTGATCGGCCGGTAAGACACGGCCGGCAAGTTCGCGAGAGAGAGCTCGAACCCGTGCCCGAGCCCCGCGAAATCGCCCGCGAGCCGTTCGATCAGCGCATTCAGATCGCCCGGCTCCCGCTGCTCGCGCTCGCCGCTGCCGGCGTAATCCATGAACTGCTGCAGGATCGTTTCGATCTGATCCAGATAGGACTCGGCGGCCACCACAAAGCTGCTGTCGCTGCCGTTCGGCATTGCCATCGCCATTGACAGCCGCAGTTTGGTGAGCGGCGTGCGGATGTCGTGCGAGATGCCGGCCAGCATCAATGCACGCGACGCCTCGGCCTGCTGTAACGCTTGTGTCATCTGATTGAAGGCGCCGCTCACGGCGGCGATTTCGGTGGGACCGTCGGTCGGCAGTGGCGCGGGCATTTCTCCGGCGCTCACGCGGCGCGCCGCTCGCGTCAACTCCTGAAGCGGCTGGTTCAGGTGGCGCTGGATCAGATAGCCGGTCAACGCCGCCAATGCGCCCAGTCCGAGAGAGAGCAGGATTGCGGCGTCGAGTCCGCTGCCCTGCGCGTCCTCGGGAACCGGCAGCGCGATCCAGTACGGTGCGTTTGGTGCATCGGCCGGCGCGTGCATCCGGATCCACAGGCGCTGGCCGTCCACGGTTTGCCATAGTGCCGGCATATCGGCCGGCAGATGCGCGCGCAGGCTGTCGAGAAACATGCTGCGCTGGTAGAGGCGATAGCCGCGCATGAAAGTCCGCGGCGGCGCCTCGAAGGCTTCGGCCGGAACCTGCGCGCGCGCGTCGAGGCGCGCCGTCAATTCGCTGCGAGCTTTGGGCGGCGTAGCTGCCAGCAGGTTGTCGAGCGTGCTCACATAAGTGGCGAAGACGGCTGCGGCGCGCTCCACGCGAGGCCGCTGCACATAGTGCAGCAGCACACCGAGCACGCACATCTGGCTTAGCATCACGAGCGCGATCAGCAGCGCGATATTGCGCGCCAGCAGTGTTCTCGGCAGCGCTCTTTGCAGCAGCGAGCGCGTCATGAGTCGACGTCCGCGGCCAGCATGTAGCCCACGCCCCACACGGTTTTGATGAAGCGCGGTTTGGACGGATCGTCCTCGATTATCTGTCTGAGCCGCAGCACCTGCACGTCGATACTGCGATCGAGCGCATCGTGATCGCGGCCCCGCGCGCGCGCCAGCAGATTGTCGCGGCTCACCGGCCGGTTCGGCGAAGACGCGAGCGCGATCAGCAGCAACATCTGCGCCGAGTGAATGTCCAGCAACTCCCCAGCGCGCGAAAGCTGCTGCTTGCCGACATCCAGCGAGAAATCGCCGAAGCGCACGCTTTGCGAGGTCACCGTAACGTCGCCCGAAGCCATCTTCTGGCGGCGCAGCAGCGCGTTGATGCGCGCCACCAGTTCGCGCGGCAGGAACGGTTTGGCGAGATAGTCGTCGGCGCCGGTTTCGAGGCCTACCACCTTGTCGAGCGGATCGCCCTTCGCGGTCAGCATCAGGATCGGCAAGGTCTGGCCCTGCTCGCGCAGGCGGGCGCAAATGGCGAGGCCGTCCTCTTCGCCGATCATCAGATCGAGCACCAGCAGATCGAAAGGCTCGCGTTCCAGATAGCGGTCGAGACGCTTGCCGTCCTCGGCGACTCTCACGTCGAAACCGTGACCACGCAGGAAACGCTGCAGCATGTTGCGCAATTCGACTTCGTCGTCGAGCACGATGATTTTCGCGGGACGGTCCATGCGAAAGCTCCTTGAAACAGCGTTTGGTTCGGCAGGACGGCTCGCGCGCGAGCGGCACACGCCGCGCCGCGCGGCGGCTCCATCGTCGCGCCAAGGCCCGCGCGGTTCAGTGTGCCGCCGCGCGTTGCTGCATGAACGCTTCGATCTGCGGCAAGGTGATGTAGCCCGCCTTCTGCGTATCGATCTCGTCGAAATGTCTGGCCACCATCGGCATGCCGGCGGCGGCCTGATCCTTCGTGAGCTTGCCGTCGTGCGTAGTGTTGGCGTTCGCAAAGCGCGTTTGCAACTGCTGCACCATGCGCGCCATGCGCTGCGGATTGCCGCCTGGAGCGCCTTGAGTGCCAGGAGTGCCTTGAGCACCTCGAGCACCTTGAGGCGCGGCGGTTTGGGCGAACGTGACGGTGGCTGCGCAGCACAGCAGCACGATAGCGAGCAACTTCTTCATGACTGACTCCTTCGATCGAGCCACCGGGCGTCGCTTGCCGTTTGCCGCGATCCGTTCCGGTAACACAGGCCGAATTCTTCGCGAAGCCCCGCGCCAAGGCAACGTCAGAATCATGTCGACCTATGTCACGAGTCTCATCCATGCGGCGTCGCGCGTGCCGGCAATGCGTGCATCCGATGGATTGATTACGTCCTGATTACGGAAAAAGACTGTGGAACCAGCATAGAACATGCTGTCGCCAGCAATGCCTGGTGAATTCCCGTTGTTGTGAGGAATGTGGAGTCGCCGGGAATAAAGCGGCCGCCCGCCCGGTTATCGAGGAAGAGGAAAAGGAAAGGGAAAGGGAAAAGGAAACGCGCGCGCGATTCGTCCCGACGAATGCGGAACGGCCCTTGCTCGACGTTGTTCGTGACGACTCTTCGGAAAACATCAGATGAACCATCAGGAAATAGACAGGGAGATCGCCCACCTGGAACGCGTATTCGTGGCGATCTCCAACACCGATCGTATTCCGCTGTCCTATTGGCACAATCGTCTGCGCGGGCTGGCGCGGCCCTCGTTGATGCCGACACAACGCGCGCGCGTCGCACGGCTCGCGGAGATATTGCGCCTGCTGAAAGAAGCGGAGGAAGCCATGCGTGCCAAAGCGCCGCTGCGTGCCAGCGGCACGCGGCCATGACGCCGCGTATTCGAACCTGCGGCGCCGCGTTCAAACCCCGCGTGCGCTGTTCAGCCGGTCAGAATCCGCGCGCCGAGCGCGAGCACGAGCGCCGGCAGCATGACCAGCGACCCCACCTTCAGAAACTTCATGAAGCTCACGTCTTCGCCCTCGCGGCGAATCGCGCTGAGCCAGAGAATCATTGCCAGTGAACCGGTAATCGACAGGTTCGGACCCAGATCGACGCCGATCAGAAGCGCGTCGATCACGCGCTCCGGACTGTGTGCCTGCAACACGGTCGAACTGGCAATCAAACCGGCCGGCAGGTTGTTCATCAGATTGCTGCCGATCGCGATGATGCTGCCGGCCCAGCCCGCCGCGGCCAGTTCGTTATGTTGTGCGGCGCGCTGCGTCAGATGGGCCAGCGCCGTGATGACGCCGGTATGATCGAGCATCTCGACGAGCACGAAGAGCGCGGCGACCAGCGGCAGCACGCTCCATGAGATCTCGCGGATCATCAGCAGCGGCGATTTGCGCTCCAGAATCAGCACGATCAGCGCGGTCAGTGCGCCGAGTATCGCGGTGGGCAGGCCAAGCGCAATGTCGAATGCGGAGACCGTCAACAGCACGGCAGCCGTGACCGCGATGCCCGCGAGCGCCACGCGCCCGCTCGACGACAGTTCGAGCGCTTCGAGATTCGCCTCGCAGGTGCCGGCCAGCGCCTCGCGCTGGGTCCAGCGCAACATCACGTAAGTGGCGATGATCGACAGCAGCGACGGCAGCGTGAAGCGCAGCAGCCAGGCGCCGAGCGCGGGCGTGTGATTGCCGTACAGCACGATGTTCGCCGGATTCGAAATTGGCAGCACGAAGCTCGCCGCATTGGCAATGAACGCACAAACGAACAGCAACGGCAACGGATCCGTCTTCGCCTTTCTGGCGGCGGCGAACACGGCCGGCGTGAGAACGACGGCGGTGGCGTCGTTCGACAGAAAAGCGGTGATCACCACGCCGACCAGATAGACGAGCAGGAAGAGCTTGCGCGGCGAGCCCTGGGCGTGGTTGACCGCGAGCACGGCCACCCAGTCGAACAGGCCTTCACGGCGGCCCACTTCCGACAGCAGCATCATGCCGAAGAGAAACAGATAGACGTCGGTGCCCTTGCCGATCGCCTCGATCGCCAGATGCACGGGCAACAGGCCGAGCGACACCAGCAGCACCGCGCCGGCCACGGCCCAGACGGCCTCGGGCCATTTGAACGGCCGGGTGATGACGCCCGCCGTGGCGACGGCGGCGATACCCCAAGACAGAAAAATCGAATTCACACACTTGACCCTGGATTTTTGATTGAGCGCGAGCACGGGGTTCCGCGCCTCGCCTCACGCGCCGCGACATGCACCGGCAGCAGGCGCTCAATTAGCACATTGCGCGCCTGAGACCATGCCGCGGCTCGCGCTTCATGCCGCCCGGTTCACCGCCGCAATGCAGTCGCGCCCGTTGTCCTTCGCACGGTAGAGCTGCGTATCCACCAGATTGACGAAGGCCACCGGATCGTCCGCCTGCGCCGGAATCGTCGTGCCGACGCCGAAGCTGGCGGTCACCGTCTGCCGGAACGGCGAGCGTTCATGCGCGATCTCCTCGGCTGCAATCCGGTCGCGGCAACGCTCGGCCACCTGGCGGGCGGCGTCGGCGCCGGTGTTCGGCAGGATCAGCGCGAACTCTTCGCCGCCGAACCGGCCTACACAGTCGCCCGGCCGCACGGCGCTGCCCAGCACGCCGGCAACCCGTTTCAGACACTCGTCGCCTTGTACGTGGCCGTAGTAATCGTTGTAGGACTTGAAGAAGTCGATATCGACCATGATCAACGAGAGCGGCGCCGCATGACGCAAGGCTGCGGCCCATTCGCGTTGCAGCGTGGTGTCGAACGCGCGGCGATTGCCGACGCCCGTCAGTCCGTCCTTGAACGACAGCGCCTCCAGTTCGCGTTGCAGCGCGGCTACTTTTTCCTCGGCCTTCTTGCGTTCGCTGATATCGAACATGAAGCCGACCAGCGATTGGACTTCGCCATTCGCGTCGCGCACCACATGCACCACGTCGCGCAGCCACACGTATTCGCCCCGGCTCGTCAACGCGCGATAGTCCGCTTCGTGATCGCTGCCCGCCTTCGATTGCGCGACGCAGAATTCGACCACCTTGTCACGGTCGTCCGGATGCATGCGCGCCGCCCAGTCCTGCACGTTTTTCCAGCTCGATGGCGCCCAGCCCAGCAGGGCTTCGATCTGCGGACCGATATAGGCGAACTCCATGGTCGCCCATTCGATCTTCCAAGGAATCGCTTTGGTCGATTCGAGCAAGGTGCGGTAGACAGCCGCGTCATGCTCCATGTAGCCTTCCACCCCGGCTGCGGCAGGCGCCGTTTCGTGCCGCAGAAAATCCGCGCCGGGCGCGATGTGGTTGTTGTCGATTCTGTTCATGGTTCCCAACTCTCCTGGCGGTTCAGGCGGCAAATTACCACAGTGGACGACCTCGCGGCCCCGTTACGGCCGCGGCGCCGTTTTATTCCAGCGACATTAGCGTCACCGATACAACAATGTGTTCTCTTCTGCACGCCTATTCAGTTTTCATTGGCATCCCTACTATCCGCATTTGATCTGCATTCGCCGGCAATGGCCGGCGACCCACGAGCACGAAACCATGACATCCCGCCCTGCCCGTTCAGACCGCTATCACGGCGCCGCGATTACCTTGCACTGGCTGATCGCCGCGTTGATGATCTGCGGCTTCTATATCGGCTGGATCATGACCGATATTCCCGGCTTCACGCCCACCAAGCTGAAGTATTTCTCCTGGCACAAGTGGATCGGCGTGACTGTGTTCGTGCTCGCGGTGGCCCGCGTGCTGTGGCGTGCCACCCACCGCGCGCCGCCGCTCGACAGCGCCACGCCCGTGTGGCAGAAGGCCGCCGCCCATCTCGTGCACGCCGTGCTATACGTGCTGATGCTGGCGATTCCGCTGTCCGGCTACTTCTATAGCTCCGCCGCCGGCATTCAGGTGGTGTATCTCGGCATCGTGCCGCTGCCCACCTTCATCGGCCCGGATCAGGCGCTCAAGGCAACTCTGCGCACCGTTCACGTGCTGCTCAACTACACGTTGCTCGCACTCGTGGCGATGCATGTGGCGGCGGCGCTCAAGCACCAGTTTCTCGACCGCGACGGCCTGCTCGCGCGGATGGTTCCATTCCTCAAGTAACACGCGTAAAGCGCGGGTCAGGGGCGGGTGACGGGAGGGTCACCCCTACATAGCAGACGGACAGCAGGCGATTGGCAACAGCCTGTTGGCAATCTAATTCCCCGCGGTGCGCAATCAACGCACGCGGGTTCGATAGGATGCGTATCACCATGAAATCAAACTTTTACCTCTCCGCTCACCGTGTGACGCTTGCCGGCATCGCGGCCTTCTCGCTGTTCGGCGCAAGCTTCGCACACGCCGATGTCGACACCAGCAAGAGCACCGTCATTGCCACCACGAAGCAGATGAACGTGCCCGTCGACGGCCAGTTCAGGAAGTTCTCGGCGCAACTGAATTTCGATCCGGCCAAACCGACCTCCGGCAGCGCCAATGTGTCGATCGACACGGGCAGCTACGACCTCGGTGCCGACGACTACAACAAGCAGGCCCAGGGCAAGGAATGGTTCGACAGCGCCGCGTACCCGGCCGCGACCTTCGTCTCCAGCGCGATCGCGCCGGCGGGCGGCAATCAGTACAAGATCACCGGCAAGCTCACCATCAAGGGCAAGTCGCAAACCGTCGTGGTGCCGGTCACCATTGCCAGCCAGGGCGCCCTGCAAACCTTCGACGGCTCGTTGCCGATCAGGCGCTCGCAATTCGACGTAGGCACCGGCGAATGGAAAGACACGTCGGTAGTCGCCGACGAAGTCGTCATCAAATTTCACCTCGTCGCTTCGAAGAAATAATCCGAACCGAAGCGTCGCAGCACTTTCTGAAACCTGGAGAACACCTTGAAGAAAAACATTTTGCTCGCCGCAGGCGCGCTGGCCGCCGTATTGTCGTTCAACGCCTCGGCAGCTGACACGTACCAGCTCGACCCGACGCACACCTACCCGAGCTTCGAAACCGACCACTTCGGCGGCATTTCGATCTGGCGCGGCAAGTTCAAGAAGAGCAGCGGCACCGTGGTGCTGGATCGCGCGGCGAAGACCGGCACGGTGGACGTGACGATCGACATGAGCTCGGTGGATATCGGCAACGACAAGCTCGACGCGGAACTGGTCACGGACAAGTTCTTCGACGTTGCCAAGTACCCGAGCGCGACCTACAAGGGCACGCAGATCCGCTTCGACGGCGACAAGCCGGTGGAAGTGATCGGCACGCTGACGATGCACGGCATCACCAAGCCGGTCAATCTGAAGATCGAGTCGTTCAAGTGCTTTGTCAACCCGATGCTCAAGCGTGAAGTGTGCGGCACGGAATCGACCGCGACGTTCAATCGCGATGACTTCGGCGTCGACTTCGGCAAGACTTACGGCTTCAAGATGCAGACCACGCTGCATATTCAGGCCGAAGGCATCAAGCAGTAAGCGCCGGCCTTTTCAGGCCTGCGTGAAGCGGGCTGCCGTTTCCGGGCGGCCCTTGCCAGGGCGGAGCAAGGTACTATTACGGTTTGGCCGTTGTCGTCATCCGTTTTCGCCCTCCCATGAGTTCTGCAAGCCGCCGCATCGCGCACCTCGACATGGACGCGTTCTACGCGTCCGTCGAGCTCCTGCGTTATCCGGAACTGCGTGGCCAGGCGGTGGTGATCGGCGGCGGCCGCAACGGCGTGCCGCAAATACTCGAAGACGGCACCCGCCGCTTCGCGAAACTGCGCGATTACGCGGGCCGCGGCGTGGTGACCACCTCCACTTACGAAGCCCGCGCGCTCGGCGTGTTCTCGGCCATGGGTATGATGAAGGCCGCCATGCTCGCGCCGGACGCCATCCTGCTGCCCACCGACTTCGACTCGTATCGCCACTACTCGCGTCTGTTCAAGGCGGCCGTCGCCACGTTCACGGACCGGATCGAAGACCGCGGCATCGACGAAATCTATATCGATCTGACCGAGTTGCCGGGCGAGCCGCGCGAGATCGCTGCGCGCATCAAACAGGCGGTCAATCAGGCCACCGGACTCACCTGCTCCATTTGCGTGGCGCCGAACAAGCTGCTCGCGAAAATCGGCTCCGAACTCGACAAACCCAACGGCCTCACGATCCTCACCCCGGCCGACGTGCCGCTGCGCGTCTGGCCGCTGCCGGTGCGCAAGGTCAATGGCATCGGGCCGAAGGCCGCGGAAAAGCTGACCGCGCTCGGACTCGCCACGGTCGGCGATCTGGCGGCGGCGGACGCGGGGCTGTTGCAGGACCACTTCGGGCGCAGTTATTCGGCGTGGCTCATGCAGATCGCGCAAGGCTACGACGAGCGGCCGGTGGTGGTCGAATCGGAGCCCAAGTCGATGAGCCGCGAGACGACCTTCGAACGCGATCTGCATCCACGTCACGACCGGCCGGCGCTATCCAGTTCGTTTACCGGCTTGTGCGTGCGGGTGGCGGAGGATCTGGTACGCAAGGGCTACGTGGGGCGCACCGTCGGTATCAAACTGCGCTACGACGATTTCCGCACCGTCACGCGCGATCTGACGCTGGACACGCCAACCGCGGACGCCGCCGAGATCCGGCGCGCGGCAACCGAATGCCTGCGCAGAGTGGAACTGAACCGCAAGCTGCGGCTTCTCGGCGTGCGCGTCAGCGCGTTGACGCCGGCCAACGCGCAGCCGCCGCAACGGCGGCTGCCGGTTCAGGCCGACTTGCCCTTCGCCAGCGACGAATAATCCACCCCCTCAGCCGTCGCGCCTGCATTCGGACGCGCCGCCCGCAGGCCGGCTTCCATCGGCAACGCGGCGACTGAAAACGCGAAGGTGTTGATACCGTGCGCGCTTTGCGCCGACACCGTGCCGCGATGCATCTCCGCAATCGCTTTCACGATCGCCAGACCCAGCCCGTGGTTTTCGCGGCTGTTCGTGCGCGAAACCTCCGCGCGATAGAACCGGTCGAACAGATGTTCGAGCACGTCCGGCGAGATCGGTGCGCCGGGGTTGGCCACCGCGACGCGTACCTGATCCTCTTCACACACGATCGTCACGTTGATTTCCGCACCCGGCTCGCAATGCTGGATCGCGTTCATCAACAGATTCGTGCAGGCACGGCCGAACAGCGAGCGGTTCACGCGCGCCACGGCGTCGCCGCGCAATTGCGCGCGCACCCGCGCTTCTTCGAGCGGAATCTCCAGAAACTCCAGCGTATGCTCGACTTCCGCGGCCAGCGACACTTCGACGAGGCCGGTTGCCCGCTCGCCCTGGTCGGCACGGGCGAGGAACAGCATGTCGTTGATGATCGCCCGCATGCGCTCGAACTCCTCCAGGTTCGATTGCAACGTGTGGCGCAGATCGTCGACCGAACGATTGCGCGTCAATGCCACTTCGGTCTGGCCGATCAGAATCGTCACCGGCGTGCGCAGTTCATGCGCCACATCCGCATTGAACGATTCGAGGCGGCCATATGCGCCGTCCAGCCGCTCGAGCGCACCGTTGAAGGAATTCGCCAGGTCGTTCAGTTCGAGCGGCAGCGAGGCTGTGTTCAGGCGCTGTGAGCGGTTGTTCGGGCTCACGGCAGAAGCGTCGCGCGTGAGACGCGTGAGCGGCGCGAGGCCGAGCCGCGTCACCGAGTAACTGAGCAACAGTACGGCGAGACTGCCCAGCGCCGACAACGCGGCAAGCGCCGAGCCGAACACGCGCATGGTGCGCACATTGGGCGAATAGCTCGCGGCCACCTGCAATTGCACCGGCGGACGCGCGGCGTAAGCCGGAATTATCACCGTCGAGGTCAGCATGTCCTGGCCGCCGTCGTCCGGCGTCACGCGCGTGTAACCGCCCGGCCAGCTCGTCACCACCGAACCTTCGACCGGCTTGCCGTAATGAAAATATGGATCGGTGCTCGACACCGCATAGACCGTGCTGCCGTCGTGCGGCGTCATGTCGGTGAGCTTTTCACGCGCCATGCGCCACTTTTCCGGCGTCACGGCGTGATAGACGATGATGCGCGCGATCTGCGTGCGATCGTCGAGCGACTCGCGCAGATGGTGTTCGAGTTGCGTGCGCAGCACCAGAAAAAGTCCGGTGCCGACCAGCGTGAAGACGAACAGCGCGACGAACGCGAACATCAACGCGAGGCGCCGGGCGATCGAGCGGTTCATGACTGCTCCGCCTCCTCGCGCACTTCGAGCACGTAACCCATGCCGCGCACGGTGTGCAGCAGCTTGGAGGGGAACGGGCCGTCCAGTTTGGCGCGCAGTCGTTTGATCGCCGTCTCGACCACATTCGTATGACTGTCGAAATTGACGTCCCACACGAGTTCGGTAATCGCGGTCTTCGACAGAATGTCGCCTTGGCGGCGCGCCAGCACGCTGAGCAGCTGGAATTCCTTGGCGGTCAGGTCGAGGCGCACGCCGTCGCGAGTCGCGCGCCGGCCGATCAGATCGACGAACAGATCGCCGACGGAAATCAGCGTCGACTCCTGTGAACGGGTGCGCCGCGCCAGCGCGTGCAAGCGTTCGACCAGTTCGAGGAACGAAAAGGGTTTGGTGAGGTAGTCGTCGGCTCCTTCGCGCAGACCGCGCACGCGGTCGTTCACATGATCGCGCGCGGTGAGCATGATGACCGGTGTCGATTTGCGCATGCGCAGCGCCTTCAGCACGCTGAAGCCGTCGCGTTTGGGCAGCATCACGTCGAGGACGATCACGTCGTAATCGAATTCGGTGGCCAGGTGCATGCCTTCCTCGCCGTCGAGCGCGACGTCGACGACCCAGCCCTGCTCTGTCAAACCGGAGCGCAGGTAGTCCACCACCTTGTGCTCGTCTTCAACAATCAGCAATTTCATGCGCGTCCCCTTGTCTCTACATTATACGAAACGCCTCGTTTTCACCTTGCGTCCCGGCTGCTGCACGATCCACCGGCTCACCGCGCGGGAGCCATCGCCTCCTTCGTGTCGCCGGGCTGAGCGTTCTTCGACATGTCCGGCATGTCCGTGCCGACATCCCAGCCGCCGCCGAGCGCTTTCACGAGCGATACCGAGAGCGTCATCTGCTGGCCGTGAATCTGCACGTCCTGGCGCTCGCTGGTCAGCAGCGACTGCTGCGCGGTGATGACGTCGAGGTAAGCGACGAGGCCGCCCGAATAGCGGTCGTTGGCAAGCGCGAGCAGATGCTGCGCATCCATGACGGCTTCGCGCGACTGTTTCGCCGCGCCGTCCAGCACGGAGAGTCCGGTAATGCCGTCCTGCACCTGCTGGAACGCGGTGAGCACGGTCTGGCGGTAGTTCGCCTCGGTGGCCTTGTAGCCTTCGCTCGCGAACTGCACGTTGGCCGCGCGGCGGCCGCCGTCGAACAACACCTGGCCGACCGCCGCGCCGAGCGTCCACATCAGCGTGGGCGCGCTCAACAGGCTGGCGAACTGCGTGCTTTCCCAACCGATGCTCGGCGCCAGCGTCAGACTCGGGAAAAACGCCGCCTTGGCGACGCCGATCTGCGCATTCGCCGCGGCCATTGCGCGCTCCGCCGAAGCGATATCCGGCCGCCGTTGCAACACGTCGCTGGGCACACCGAGCGGAATCGACGGCACCTGGACATTGACCACGTTGGGCGCGATCGAAAACTGCGGCGCCGGCACGCCGACGAGCGCGGCGATCGCATGCTCGAACTGCGCCCGCTGATTCAGAAGCAGTTGCGCCTGCACGCGGGTCGAGTCGAGCAGCGATTTCTGCTGCAGCACGTCGAGTCCCGACACCGAGCCGAGATCATGTTCCGTCGTGACGTAATCGAGCGCCTTCTGCTGCAGTATCACCGACTGATTCAGCACGTCGATCTCGGCATCGAGTTCGCGCAGCGAAAAGTAGTCAGTGGCGAGATCCGTGGTGAGAACGAGCCGCGCGTTGGCGAGGTCATCCGCCGATTGCTGCGCGGAGGCCACCGAGCCTTCCACCTCCCGACGTATCCGGCCGAATAGATCGGTGTCGTAGTTGATGGTGGGGCCGAGCTGCACGTTGTTCTGCACCGTCGAGGTGGTCGGCGTGCCGTAATTGGTCTGCGGACGGTTCTGCGAAATCCGGAAGCGCGATCCCTGCGCGCCGAGATCGACTTCGGGAATCTGCTGAGCGCGGCTGTTCGCGAGCGTGGCTCTAGCCTGTTCATAGTGCGCGCTGGCCGCTACCAGCGTCTGATTCTGCGCGAGCGCCTGGCTTTCCAGCGCGCCGAGCGTCGAGTCGCCGAACGCGCTCCACCAGTCTGGCGAGATCGGCGCATGGGACGGCACGGCCACGCGCCAGTACGAATCGGTTTGCCACGTGGGCGGCACCTCGGCCTGCGGCCGCTGATAGTTGGGTCCGACCGTGCACGCGGCCAGCAGCGCCGTGCTCGCGAGCGTCGTTATCGCGCGCCTCGTGGCCACGAGCTTCACGACGCCCCCTTGCCGTTGGCCTGTGGTTGCTGGATCTGCACATGATCGCCGTCCGCGATCGAATCGCTCGGGTTGATGATGATCCTGTCGCTCGCCTCGACCCCGCTTTCGATCTCGAGCTGCTGTCCGAGATCCCGCGCGATGACGATCTTATGCAACTGCACGTTGCCGTTCGCGTCGACCACCGCAACGCGCGGACCTTCGGCGCGGAACAGCAGCGCGTTGCCCGGCACCATCAATTGCGCGTGTGCGACTGCCGGCACCGCGACCTGTACGTATGCACCCGGGCGCAGCTTGTCGTCCGGATTAGGCAGCGTCACTTCGATCTGCAGCGAACGGGTGGGCACGTCGATCGCGCCGGAAATGTGCGTGATCGTGCCGTGGAATTGCTGGCCCGGCAGTTCCGCCTGCGTGACCACCACCTTCTGTCCGACCGACACGTTTTGCGCGTACGCCTGCGGCAATTGCACATAAACGCGCAGCGGGTCCGACTGCGCGAGCGCGAACAGCGCGCGGCTCGTGCCGCTGCCCGCGTCGATCAGGTCGCCCACATCCACATTGCGCTGCGTGACCACACCCGCGAACGGCGCGACGATGCGCTTGAACGATTCGAGTTGCTGCAGGCGTTTGACGTTGGCGTCGGCCGCGGCGAGATTCGCGACGTCCTGCGTATAAGTGCTCTGGCGTTCGTCGAGCTCCTGTTGCGAGACCGCATCGCGCTGACGCAGTTGCTGCCAGCGTTCCAGCGAGCTTTTGGCGAGGCCGAGGCTCGAACTGGTTTGCTGGCGCTGCGCCAGGGCCTGCGCGAGTTCCTGATCGATTTCCGGCGTATCCAGATCGGCGAGCAGTTGCCCCTGTTTGACACGCGTGCCGATATCCGCGTACCAGTGCAGCAGATAACCCGTGGAGCGCGCGTAGATCGGCGATTCGACGTAACCGCGCAGCGTACCCGGCAGCAACGTATTGCCGCCGCCTTCGGCCTGTGTCGGGCTCACCACGTTCACGTACTGCGTGGCGTTCTGCTTCGTTGTCTCCGCCACCGAACGGTTTTGCATTACGTTCGCGATCACCGTGCGCAACGCGCCGACGGCGAGCAGCGCCAGCACGATCCAGACGGCAATTTTGGCGCGCTTCCATTCGCGATGGCGCGGCGGCAAGGCGTGGCCGCCTTCGGTCTCTCGCGAGGGAATCGCTAGCGATGCGTGAGTTTTTTCGGTCATCTCAGTCAGCTATCTCGGTCAGCCGTCAATTAACTTTACGCGGGCCTGGCGGCGTCGCCGTGGTCCGGCGCGGGGCCGTCGTGGCCGTCGCCGTCGGAACCCGTGTGATTCGCGCCACCATCGTCACCGTCGTCGCGGTGGCGGCGTGCGAGGCGGGTGTGAATGGCCGCGAACACGAGGGGCACGAAAAACAGCGTGGACACCGTGGCGAACAGCAATCCGCCGATCACCGCGCGGCCAAGCGGCGCATTCTGCTCGGCGCCTTCGCCGAGACCGAGCGCCATCGGAATCATGCCGATGATCATCGCGAAGGCGGTCATCAGCACCGGCCTGATCCGGCTTGCACCGGCTTCGAGCGCGGCGGTCAACGGCGGTGCACCGGCGGAAAGCCGCTGGCGCGCGAACGCCACCATCAGAATACTGTTGGCGGTGGCCACGCCCATCGTCATGATCGCGCCGGTCAAGGCCGGCACGCTCAGATGCGTGCCGGTCAGGAACAGCATCCACACAATGCCCGCGAGTGCCGCGGGCAACGCGCTGACGATAATCAGCGGATCGACCCACGACTGGAAATTCACCACGATCAACAGATACACCAGCACGATCGCCATCGCCACGCCGACTCCCAGACCGAAGAACGAACTGCGCATGGTCTGCACCTGGCCGCGCACGGTGATCTGGCTGCCGCGCGGCAGCGACGCGCGCATGTTGTCCACGAGCTTGTCGACCTGGTTCGCCACGCTGCCCAGATCGCGCTTCTCGACGCTCACGTACAGGTCGATCACCGGCCTGATGTTGTAGTGCGTGACTTCCGCGAACTGGGTTTGCGGCGAGACCCGCACGAGGTTGCCGAGCAATTGCGTCGGCCCGTTGGCCGAACCCGATACCGGCGTGCGCAACAGTTCATCGATCGACGACACCTGATACTGCGGCGTCTGCACGGCCACGCTGTATTCCACGCCGTTCCTGTTGTTGAACCAGAAACCCGGCGACGTCTGCGAACTGCCCGACAGGGAAATGAGCACGTTTTGCGCCACGTTGCTCGCACTCAGATTGAGTTGCTGCAACCGCGTGCGATCCATCTGCAGATTGATCGCCGGTTCGTCCAGTTTCTGCTGGATGTGCGTATCCACCGTGCCGGGAATCTGGCGCACCTGTTTCAGCAGTTTGCGCGCGACGTCGAAGTTACCCTCCTGATTCGCCCCGGAAATCTGCACGTCCACCGCGGCGGGCAAGCCGAAGTTGAGAATCTGCGTGACGATGTCGGCCGGCTGAAAGAAGAACTCGACGCCCGGAAATCGCTGCGGCAGGATGGCGCGCAGTTTGTCCATGTAGATTTGCGACGGCTTGTGGTCTTCTTTGAGCGCCACCTGAATCTCGCCGTCGAGCGTGCCGATCGTGCCCGCATTGCTATACGAGAGATTGATGCCGCTATAGGGCAAACCGAGGTTGTCGAGAATCGTGCCGAGTTCGTTCGCGGGCACGACCTCGCGGATCACGTTTTCGACTTCGTCGGCCAGACGCGCGGTTTCCTCGATACGGGTGCCGGTCGGCGCGCGCATGTGCAGGCGAATGTCGCCGGCATCCACGCTTGGAAAGAAGTCTTCGCCGAGCACGAAAATCAGGCCCATCGACACCACGCAGAAGCCGAGGAACACGCTGCCGAACATGCCGCGGCGCACCAGCACGCTGCTGAGAATCATGATGTAGGCGGCACGCATGCTCTCGAAACCGCGATCGAAGCGGTGATAGAGGCGCATGAACAGATTCGGCTTCGCGCCCGGCTTCGGCTTGTGGGCGTGCCCCATCAGCAGCATCGCGAGGGTCGGTACCAGCGTGCGCGACAGAACGTACGAAGCCAGCATCGCGAACACCACCGCTTCGGCGAGCGGCACGAACAGATAGCGCGCCACGCCGGTCAGGAAGAACATCGGCACGAACACGATACAGATACAGAGTGTGGACACCAGCGCGGGAATCGCGATTTCGCCCGCGCCGTCGAGAATCGCATCGTGCAGATTCGTGCCCATGTGCAGATGCCGTTCGATGTTCTCGATCGTGACCGTGGCATCGTCCACCAGAATCCCGACCGCGAGGGCGAGACCGCCGAGCGTCATGATGTTGATCGTCTGCCCGAGCGCGTGAAGCGCGATCAGCGACGACAGGATCGACAGCGGAATCGAGATCGCGATGATGCAGGTGCTGCGCCAGTTGCCGAGAAACAGCAGAATCATCGCGGCGGTCAGCGCGGCGGCCACCAGCGCCTCGCGCACCACGCCCTGCACTGCCGCTTTCACGAACACCGACTGATCGAATAGCGGCGTGATCTTCAGATCCGGCGGCAGCGCCGCTTGCGCAGCCGGCAGCAGCCCACGCAGCGAATCGACGATCGAGAGCGTCGATGCACTGCCGTTCTTGAGCACCGACATCAGCACGCCGCGATGGCCGTCCTGCCGCACGATGTTGGTCTGCGGCGAGTAACCGTCGCGCACGTGCGCGACTTCGCGCAGATACGTCGTGGCGCCGTTGAGCGTGCGGACCGGAATATCGTTGAGCCCTTCCACCGTGGCGGGCGAGCCGTTCATGTTGATCGTGTATTCCTTCGGCCCGATCTTCGCCGTGCCGGTCGGCAGGATCAGGTTTTGCGCGTTGAACGCGCTCACCACGTCGGAGGGTGTCAGGCCTTTTGCAAGCAGCGCGCGCGTGTCCAGATCGACGGAGATCAGCCGCGATTTGCCGCCATAAGGGTATGGCACCGCCGCGCCCGGAATCGTCACGAGCTGCGGACGCAGAAAGTTCAGCGCCGTGTCGTTGAGCGCCTGCTCGGAAAGCTTCGGACTCGACAGACCGAGCTGGATCACCGGAATGCTGGAGGCCGAGTAGCTGATCACCAGCGGCGGGGTGGCACCTGGCGGCATCTGCTTCAACTGCGCCTGCTCGACGGCCACCGTTTGCGCGATGGCGCTCTGGATGTTCGCCGTCGGCTGCAAAAACACCTTCAGGATCGTAATGCCCGCGAGCGATTGCGATTCGATGTGTTCGATGTCGTTGACCGTGGTGGTCAGACTGCGCTCGTTCACCGACGTGATGCGGTTGGCCATGTCCTGAGCCGACAAGCCCGTGTAGGTCCAGATGATACTGACCACCGGAATATTGATTTCCGGCAGCACGTCGACCGGTGTGGTCAACAGTACGAATGGCGTCGCCAGCAAAATCAGAATGGCCATCACGATGAACGTGTATGGCCGTTTAAGCGCAACGTTGACGATCCACATGAAACGTGCCCGAGAGAATGCAGGTAAGGGGTGGGGGAATCAGCGCCTATGCTAGATCGATAGCACCAACGCCTGCATGGCGCGAAAATGGCGGGATTGTCAGGAAGGCCAATGTAAGGAAAGTGGGCACCTGAACTGCGCTGCGGTTTGCCGAAAAGCAAACGTTTGATGGCTGAAGATAGCCGAGGTTGAGGTGTTGCTCAATGCCAGGTCCCGCGAAGGCATCGCGGGACATCGCACAGATTGATTTGCGCAAAGCAAATACTTCGCGCTTGTTGAAAGCTTAGTCGATCACCGCGTAATTGCCATATTGCCGACATGTTCGGCAAAAGCGGTTCCGGTGTTTATTGCGGCGCGACCGCGAGTCGCCGGCGTCACTTGGCAAACAACGACGACATGTCGGCAAACGCCTTGAATTCCAGCGCATTGCCCGACGGATCGAGGAAGAACATGGTGGCCTGCTCGCCGACTTCGCCCTTGAAACGCACGTGCGGCTCGATGATGAAATCGATGCCCGCTTTCTGCAGCTTGTCGGCGGCGGCCTGCCATTGCGGCATGGAAAGCACCGCGCCGAAATGGCGGACCGGCACGGCGTCGCCGTCGACCTTGCTGGTTTGACGGTGGCCGGCTTCTTCAGGCGCAAGATGGGCGACGATCTGGTGGCCGTAGAAATTGAAATCGACCCACCCGTCCGAACTGCGCCCTTCCGGACAGCCCAGCAGCTCGCCGTAAAACTCGCGCGCGGCGGCAAGGCTATGAACAGGAAATGCCAGGTGGAACGGCGGCAAGACGGTGTCGGCAACGCTCATGATGGGGAAACTCGCTGATTGGAATTAGGTTGAACGCGCAGGCACTCCGGGCCACACGCGTGAGGCCAAGTTTAGCCATGACTAAAAATCGTAAAAAACGATATATATTTGATCTGACCAACACCAAAATCGATCAATCGATCATGCTGAGCGAACTCAAGACTTTCATTGCCGTATGCCAGTACGGCACGTTTTCCGGCGCCGGCGCACGAATCGGCCTCACGCAATCCGCCGTGAGCGCGCAGATGCAGCGGCTCGAAGAAGAACTCGGCTTTGCGCTGTTCGACCGTACCGGCCGCTCCGCCACGCTCAACGACGCCGGCCGCGAAACGCTCGCGCTCGCCGAAGAGATGATGACGCTATACGCCCGGCTCTCCGAACGCGGCGCGGTCGCGGCGGAAAGCGGCATGCTGCGGGTAGGCGCCATTGCGTCCGCGCAGGTGTCGTTTCTCGCCGATGCGCTGGCGCGCTTTCGCAACGACCGGCCCGGCTGGCGAATTCGCGTCGTGCCCGGTGTGTCGCTGGGCTTGCTGGGGCAGGTGGATTCCGGCGAACTGGATCTGGCCGTCATCATCAAACCGCCGTTCGCGCTGCCGTCCGAACTCGAATGGCGCACGCTCGTCGCCGAGCCGTTCGTGCTGCTCGTGCCCAAAGTGCTCGCGCGCGGCAAGGGTAATGCGCGGTCATGGCGCGAACTGCTGCGCAGCGAGCCGTTTATCCGCTACGATCGCACCTCGTTCGGCGGCAGGCTGGTCGATCGCTTTCTACGGCGTTCGCGGCTGAACGTGCACGACGTGATCGAACTGGACGAATTGCAGGGCATCGTGCAACTGGTCGCGCGCGGCATCGGCGTAGCGCTGATTCCGAATAGCGCGGGACTCGGCAAGTGGCCCGCCAGCGTCGCCGCGCTCGAACTCGGTGAAGCGGCTTTTCAGCGGGAGATCGGGCTCGTGCAGCGTCCACGGCATAGCCGGCAGGCTGTGGCGGGCGGGCTCGCCGATTGCATCGGCATGGCGGCGGGCGCGTGAGCATGATCGCCGTGACGACTGAAGCGGAGAAGCGAACACGATGAGCGGCGGTAATGAAGTGAACCCGGCGGCGCAACGCTCGACCCGACAAAAGCGGTTCTATCTGGCGGGTGTGGCGGCATTCGTGACCGGTTTGATCGCGGCAGTGATCATCTACGCCATGGCGCCGCCGCCGGACAGTGCGGTCTCCATGTACAGCGTGGCCGATCCACGCTATCAGATCGAATTGCAACGCATCGGCGGCAATGCGGCGGTGCTGATGGCGCAGTTGCATCAGTGGTTCGACGGCCTCTGGCACGGCACGGCGCTCGCTTATACGGTGGCCGTGCTGGGCGCAGCCGTCGCGGGCGCATGCTTCTTTATCGGTTATTTCTTCGCTCACGAAGAACCGCAACGCTAAAACGCGCCACAGGTCCGCACAACGCTTGCGCTTACGCGGCTCTTCAGGTGCCGGTCGGATTCACCACGCCGGCCGCGCGCAGCGCCTCGTGCAAGGTGTTGAAAATGCAACTTGCGTCGATGATCGGTGTGATGCCGTGCCGGTCCATGTCCGAGCGCAAATACCGGTTCACACGCGCAAAGAACACCTCGATGCCGGCGTGCTTCAATGCCGCGCACAACTCGCCGACCGAGCGCGCCGCCGAATAGTCGATATCGGTGATCGCGCTCGCGTCGATCACGAAACAACGCACTTTGGTGGGCGCCTGGTCGATCAGGCGACGGGCGTCGTCGACGAAAAAGTGGTCGTTCGCGTAAAACAGATCGGCGCCGAAGCGATAAACGATCAGGCCCGGCGTGGTCTGCATGCCGGGCACGGCGGGCTCGGGAACCCAAACGCCGTTGTCGCCGGGGACGAGAATCATGGTATGCGGACGGTAGCTGTGCCGTACGTGGCGCAGCAGCGATAGCGCCACCGCCACCAGGATGCCGTGCTCGACGCCGATCAGCACCACCGCCGCCGCAGTGAACACGGCCAGCGCGAATTCGCCGGGGCTTTCGCGGCGAATCGCAAACAAGCTCCGCAGATTGATCAGGCCGATGGCGATCGTAAACACGATGCTGGCGAGAATGCAGTGCGGCAGATACTGCAGGAATCGGCTGAAGAACAGCAGCACCGCGACCACCACTGCCGCGAACACCAATTGCGCGAACTGACTGCGCGTGCCGGCGAGATCCGCCATCGCGGTTTGCGTCGGGCTGCCGTTCACCACGAACGCGCCTGAAAATGCGGCCGCCGCGTTCGCCGCGGCGATTCCCAGCAGATCGGCGTTGGTATCGACCGATTCGTGATAACGCTCGGCGAACACGCGACTCGCGGCGGCGCTTTGCGCCACGATCATCACGAAGCACGAAGCCGCGACAGGCAGCAGATCGAGCACCTGCTGCCATGTCACCTGCGGCATGCGCAGCGGCGGCAATCCGCCCGCCACCGGGCCGAGTACGGCAATCCCGTGGGCCGAAAAATGGTAGAGATCGCTCGCGGCGATACCCGCCACCACCGCGATCAACGGCACCGGCAGGCGTGGCTTGATGCGTTTGAAAGCGAGCGTGGCGCCGACCACCAGCAGTGAAATGGCAAGCGTCGGCCAATGTATCTGCGCCGTTTCGCGCACCACCAGCATGAGTTGATCGACGCTGCGCGAGGCACGACCGGGCACGCCGGACATGTCGCCCAGCATGCTGATGCCGACCTGCACGCCGACCCCGGCGAGAAAACCCACCAGCACGGTACGCGACAGGAAGTCGGCCAGAAAACCCAGTTTGAAAATCCGTGCGACGAGTAGCAACGCGGCGGTCAGCAAGGCGACCATCGCGGCGAGCGCGGCATATTCGGCGCTGGACGCTGGCGCCATGCTGGAAAGCCGGCTCGCGAAAATGGTGGCGGTCGCGGAATCGGCGGCCACGACGAGGTGCCGCGAGGCGCCGAAGAATGCAAAGGCGATCAGCGGCAGAAAAACGGTGTACAGGCCCGTCACGGCCGGCATGCCGGCAATGCGCGCATAGCCCAGCACTTGCGGAATATCCATCGACGCAAGCTGCACGCCGGCCAGCGCATCGCGCGCCGCCGCTGCATGATTCAGAGGAAGGATGCCCTTCAGCACGCCGGCACGCGCCGTGATACTCGTCAGAAAATCCCGCATACGCGATACTGCCCTAATCTCAGGTTATCGCGCATCGTGCCGCGACTCGGCACTCAAAGGCAAGACTTATAGCCGGACCGGCTCACGAAAACAGCACACCGCAGCGCACGGCCGGCGGCGCTGCGGAAAACACCCAACTGGCGGATTCAACGCTTGAATTGTCCCGTCACCGGATCGACGTGCCGCGCGAAACCAAACAACGCGGCGATGCAGATCGGGCAGGCGATGAAGAACACGGCCAACATCTCGCACCCCGTAACATATTGTTACCAGCAAGTTTAAGCGATCGGCATGCGAATTGAATGAGGGAAAACGGCAAATCAGTGTATCGACGGCTACAACAATCTCACGAGCGGCAGCGGTCGTATAGCGCTAAATGCCGGCAGAAAATGCGGCATAAAGCGTAGGAAACCGTATGTTCCACTACGCGCTCCGATACGCAAACGCTTGCGAGCCCTTCCGCCTCTCGCCAGTCGCATGTCGACCGCACACAGCGCTATCTCGCAATTAGACGGACGCTTCTACTCGCGCGAGCACGCGTTGCATTATTCAGGGGTGATCTGACCGCATTTGCGGCCCACGCAAGGGCTGTTTCCATGCTCTCCGCGCTCTCCCCGTATAATCCGGCATGATCCGAATCCCGCACCACCCGCCCTCGCAGCCGGCCGCTTATCGCTGCCGCGTTGCCCATCGCCCATCGGCGGTCGCATGAAAACGCCGAAACGTCTACTCCCGCTGGTCGAAGAAGGCCTGATCGACGAAGTCATCTCACAGTTGATGAGCGGCAAGGAAGCTACCGTCTACGTGGTGCGCAGCGGCGAAGCCACACGCTGCGCGAAAGTGTACAAGGACGCCAAACAGCGCAGTTTCCGTCAGGCCGCGTCCTATCGCGAGGGCCGCAAGGTCAAGAACAGCCGCCAGCAGCGCGCCATGGAAAAAGGCAGCCGCTACGGCCGCGAAGTACAGGAACAGGCCTGGCAGAACGCCGAGGTCGACGCCTTATTCCAACTCGCCAACGCGGGCGTACGTGTGCCGCAGCCTTTCATCTGCACCGACGGCGTGTTGCTGATGGAACTGGTGACCGACGCTCAGGGCAACGTCGCGCCGCGTCTGAACGACGTCGAAATGACCGAGGCACGCGCGCTCGAATTGCATGCGCTGCTGTTGAACCAGGTGGTGCGCATGCTGTGCGCCGGCATGATTCACGGCGACCTGTCCGAATACAACATTCTGCTTGCCGCCGACGGCCCGGTCATCATCGACCTGCCGCAAGCGGTGGACGCCGCCGGTAATCTCGAAGCGCCCGCCATGCTCGAGCGCGACGTCAACAACCTCGCCACGTATTTCGGCCGTTTCGCGCCGGGGCTGCTCGACACCAGCTACGGCAAGGAAATCTGGGCGCTCTACGAGGCGGGCGCGTTGCATGTCGACGCCGTGTTGACCGGCCACGTCGAAGCGGACACCACGCCGATCGATCTCGAAGCCGTGCTCCAGGAACTGGAAGACACGCGGCTCGACGAAGAAGCGCGCCTGCGCTACGAGCAGTCGCTGCACAGCGGCACCTGAGCCGTTGCCGCGAGCGGCAAGGGCAACAGCAACGGCAACCGCGCAGCGGTTTGCCACCGCGTGAGATCTCGCCAGGGCGTGGGGTTCAAGCCACCTCGCCGGATCCCGCTAGGGCGTGGGGCTCAAACGTACCGCTTCGATCGCGGCCGCCGCCACACCCGGCGCCGGCCCCACCGACTCGCGCATCGTCACGCTGACCGGAAACTCGCGGAAAATCTCCCACGTGGTCCGGTAGCACTGGTTGAGCAGCCAGCGCACGGCGTTCTGCGTCAGCTCGGCGGTGGGAATATGCACCGACGTGAGTCCGGGCGCGGCGTACGCAGCGGAGTAATCGTCGTCGTAACCGATCACTGACACCTCGTCGGGAATCGCAATGCCCGCCTGGTGAAAACGCGCCAGCGCGCTCACGGCCATCGTATCGTTCGCGCAGAACACGCCGGTGAAGCGGCGTTTCGTATCGAGCAACTTCTGCGCGGCGGCGTAGCCGCCTTCCGGCGAGAAGTCCGATTCGATCAGCGTGACCTCGTCGCGCGCAATGCCCTCGCGGGCGAGTTCGGCAAAGAAGCCTTGCAGACGCGTCTGGTTGTCCGATGCGGTGAAAGGGCCGGAAATCACCGCGATCTCGCGGTGCCCGTGATCGAGCAGCGTGCGCGCCGCCAGCTCGCCGCCACGGTGATGGTCGGCGCAGAACGACGCCTCCGGCAGCTGATCGAACGCGCGGTTCAGGAACACCATTTTCGGGTGCATACGGTGCAGCATGATCAGATCCTCGTCGTGCAGATCGTGGCTGATCACCACCACGCCATCGCAATCGCGGCCGATCAGAAAGCGCACCGCCTCGATAGCCTGTTCGCGCGGCGACACTTCTCCGCAACCGGTCGCCACCACCACATGACGGCGCACCGCGCGCAGTTCGGTGTCGGTCTGCTTGAGAATCGTGCCGTAGTAGGAGCCGAAGAACGTCGGCACGAAAATGCCGACCATGCCGAGCGACTGCGTCGCCATTGCCCGGCCGATGGAAGACGGACGAAAGTTCAACTGCTCGACGGCCGCCTTCACGCGGGCGGCCGCATCCGCCGAGATGGGGCCTTTACCGGAAATGGCGCGCGAGGCAGTCGACATGCCCACGCCGGCCAGTGCCGCGACATCCTTGAGTGTTGCCACGCGGTTCTCCGTCAGGCATGTTGTATTTCGAGCGACGCCGCGTGGCGGCGCTACAAACGATGGCCGTTCGCTTCGTCGAACAGAGAGACATGTGTGCCGTCGAACGAGAACGCCACGGTGTCCCCCACCGCCAACGGCGTTTTCGTCTGGTCGATCGACGCGACCTGCTCTCCATGATAGTCGAGCCAGATAACGCGGTGGTTGCCCATTGGCTCCACCAGCGAAACTTTTGCGCGCCCGCTCGCGCCCTCGCCCACCCGCACGTCTTCAGCCCGCACGCCGAGCACGCACGGCGACGCATTGGCCGGCGTGGTCCTGAACGGGTAATTCGACACGTCGAGCTGCCAATGTCCTGCGCAGAAATGCAGCGCGCCGTCGCGCGCTTCGAGCGTGCCCTTGAGCAGGTTCATCGCGGGCGTGCCCAGAAAGGTTGCGACGAACAGGTTGTCGGGGCGCGCGTAGACTTCGGCGGGCGTGCCGAACTGCTGGATCACGCCGCCGCGCATCACCGCCATGCGGGTGGCGAGCGTCATTGCCTCGACCTGATCGTGCGTGACGTAAATCATCGTCGCGCCCAGACGTTGATGCAGTTGCTTGAGTTCGCGGCGCAGTTCGGTGCGCAATTTGGCGTCGAGGTTCGACAGCGGTTCGTCGAACAGGAACACGTCGGCTTCGCGCACGATCGCCCGGCCGATCGCCACCCGCTGCCGTTGACCACCCGAAAGTTGCGCCGGTTTGCGCTTGAGCAGCGGCCCGAGTTGCAACATTTCGGAGGCCCGCGCCACGCGCCGCGCAATCTCCGCTTTCGGTGTGCCGTTGATGCGCAGCGCGAACGACAGATTGCGCTCCACGCTCATGGTCGGATAGAGCGCATAGGACTGGAACACCAGCGCAATGCGCCGGTCTTTCGGGTCGGCCCAGGTCATGTCTTCACCGGCGATCTCGATGCTGCCGCCGGTTACGTCGATCAATCCGGCAATGCTGTGCAGCAAGGTGGATTTGCCGCAGCCCGAAGGTCCGAGCAGCACGACGAATTCACCTGCCCGCACGTCGAGGTCGAGGTTTTCGATCACCGTGTTCGCGCCCAGCCGGATGGTCAGATTGCGCACGGCGACGTTGGCCGGATTCGCGAGGGCCGCTGCGTGTGCCGCGGCGGGACTGTTCGCCATGTCTGCCACGTCCGCTGCGTCTGCAGCGCTTGCGACCGGAGTTGCCATCACGTTTACCGGATTAGCCACGTTTGCCATTGCCCTATCCCTTGACGGCGCCAGATGCAATACCGCGCACGAACCAGCGGCCCGAAACGAAGTAGACCGCGAGCGGCACCATCGAAGTCAGAATGGTCGCCGCCATGTTGACGTTATAGAGGCGTTCGCCGGTCGTCGTATTGATGATGTTGTTCAGTTGCACTGTCATCGGCAGGTTCCTGGTGCCGGCGAACACGAGGCCGAGAATGAAGTCGTTCCAGATGCCCGTCACCTGCATGATGACCGCCACCACGATGATCGGTGTGGACATGGGCAGCATCAGTTGCAGAAAGATACGCCAGAAGCCGCCGCCGTCGATGCGCGCCGCCTTGAACAGTTCCTGCGGAACCGACACGTAGTAGTTGCGAAACAGCAGCGTCATGACCGGCATGCCGAAGATGGTGTGGATCACCACGATACCCGGCAACGAACTGAACAGATGCACGCTCGCCAGCATGCGCACGAGCGGATAAACCATCACCTGCACGGGGATGAACGCGCCCATCAGCAGCACGCCGAACAGCAGGCCGGCGCCGCGTGGCCGCCAGAACGACAGCGCATAGCCGTTCACCGCGCCGATCGCGATCGACAGGATCGTGCTTGGCACGACAATGCGCACCGAGTTCCAGAAACCGACCTGAATGCCGTTGCAATCGAGCCCGGTGCAGGCGGACTGCCACGCGGTGCTCCACGCGCTGAGCGTGAAATGCGTGGGGAATGCCAGCAGATTGCCCAGACGGATCTCGCTCATCGGTTTGACCGAGGTGACGAGCATCACATACAGCGGCAGCAGGAAGAACAGCGCCGCCGTCAGCAGAAATGCGTAGATGCCGAGACGCGCCGGAGTGAACGACGCGCGGCGCGGCGCGCCGCCCTTGAGCGGTGGACTGAGCGTATTCATCACACCTCCCGGCGACTCGCCGCACGGCTGCGGGCATAGAAGAACGGTGCGAGGATCGCCAGCACCGTGGCCAGCAACACGATCGACGCCGCCGACGCGAGCCCGATATTGGCGCGGCCGAACAGATAGTCCATGATGAACTTCGCCGGCACTTCGCTCGCCGTGCCGGGGCCGCCTTGCGTCATCGCGACCACGGCGTCGTAGAGCTTCACGACCATCACGAACAGCAGCACGAAGGCGGTGGAGATCGACGGTCCGAGCATCGGCACGACGATGCTCACGTAGACCCGCCAGCGCGGAATGCCGTCGATACGCGCGGCCTTCCACAGTTCGTCGTCGATACCGCGCAGGCCCGCGAGCAATAACGCCATCACCAGACCCGAAGCCTGCCATACCGTCGCGATCACGATCGTATAGATCACCCAGTCCTGATCGACGATCCAGTCGAAGCGCGCGTGCGCAAAACCGAGCTTGTGCAGCACGGCCTGCGCGCCCAGTTCCGGGTTCAGGATCCACTGCCACACGAGCCCCGTCGCCACGAACGACATCGCGTACGGATAGAGAAACACCGTGCGCAATGCGCCTTCCGCGACCACGCGCTGATCGATGAAAATCGCCAGCAGCAGACCGATCACCATGCACGCCACGATGAAGCACACGCCGTAGATCACGATGTTCTGCAGCGACAGCAACCACCGGTCGTTATTGAAAAGCCGCGCGTATTGCGTGAAGCCCGCGAAATCGCCGGAAGGAAACGTGCGCGAATTGCTGAGCGACACGCGCGCGGTCCACAGCATCGTGCCGAAATAGGCGAACACGACTGTCAGGACCATCGGCAGCAGCGCCAGCCACACCGCGAACGGAAAGCGCTTTTTGAGCGGCTTTTTCAGCCTTGCTTTCCTTGCCTTCGATCCGGTGGCCGGCAGCTTGAGCGCGTGCATGGGGCGCACCTAGCTCTTCAACGCACTGGCAAACGCCTTCTGCGCGTCGTCGACCGACTGGTTCTTGTTCCAGAAGTTGGTGATGACGTCGATCAACGCGCCCTGCGTGTCAGGCGAGAGCAGCATTTCCGGATTCGGCAACTGACGCGACTTGTCTTTCATGATCGCAATGCCCTCCTTCGCGCAGATGTCGAGACTGCTGGCGTCCACGTCGGGACGAATCGGAATCGAGCCTTTCTTCGCGCTGAATGCGACTTGCGCGGCCGGCGAGGTCATTACCGTGGCAAGCAGATTCTGCGCCTTGATCGTGGTGGGGTTGTCCGTTTTCGGGAACACGAACACGTCGCCCGCGACCAGATACGGCGAATGCGGACCGAAACCCGGGAAGCAGCCAAAATCTTTACCCGCACTCTGGTTGGCCGCCGAGAATTCGCCCTTGGCCCAGTCGCCCATGATCTGCACGCCCGCTTTGCCGGAGATCACGAGCGCGGTGGCGTCGTTCCAGTTACGGCCAGGCGAGCCGGCATCGACGAAATCGTGCAGACGTTTGAACGACGCCAGCACTTTCTTGAACGCATCCGACTTCACCGCATTCATGTCGTGATCGCGATACACCTTCAGATACAGATCGGCACCGCCCACGTCCGCCAGCACCGCGTCGAACGTGATTTTCTCCTGCCAGGGCTGGCCGCCGAGCGCGAGCGGAATCACGCCCGCGGCTTTGAGCTTGCCGAGATCGGCGATGAATTCGTCGTAGCGCTTCGGCTCGGCGGTGATACCCGCTTTCTGGAACACCGGCTTCGAGTAGAAGAACCAGGCCGGCATGTGGATGTCGACGGGCGCCGCGTAGTAATGCCCCTTCACCTTGATGCTGTCGAGAATCGACTGCGGGAACACGGCGTTCCAGTTCTCTTTCGCCGCGACCTCGTCGACGTTGTTCAGCAAGCCCTGATCGATCAGATCGTGAAATTGCTTGGACGTATTGAACTGCGCGGCCGTGGGCGGATCGCCGCCGACGATCCGGTTGATCGCCGTGGAGCGCGCCTGATCCGCGCCCGCCACCGCGTTGTCGACCCACTGGCCGCCGGCCTTGTTATACGCATCGGCGAACTGGCGAATCGCGGCCGACTCGCCGCCCGAGGTCCACCAGTGAATCACGTTGGCCTTCAAAGGCTCCGCATGCGCGACGACGCCGTACAACGCCAGTGCCGCAACTATGCCTCGCAAGACCATTTTTCTACGATTCATTTTGTCTCCCATCCCATGCAAAGCATATCGATAGTTGCACCAGGCCCAGCATCCTTGTCTCAACCCGACATCCCAACCATCCTCCTCTGCTACTCCCTTCGTGCCTTGCGCTCCTTCAGGAATTTCGACACCAATTCGGCACTGTGTTTAACCGTGCGTTTCTGAGTCGCGTAATCCACGTGCACGACACCAAAGCGCCGCTCGTACCCGAACGCCCACTCGAAGTTATCCATCAGCGACCAGAGAAAATAACCGCGAATCTCCACGCCTGCCTTGATCGCTTCATCGACCGCGGCAAGATGGCGCTTCAGAAACGAAATGCGTTGAATGTCATCCACCCGGCCGTCGATCACCTTGTCATCCGAAGCCATACCGTTTTCGGTGATGTAGATCGGCGGCAGATTCCGGTACGTGGCCTTGAAGCCGATCAGCAGATCGCGCAAGCCGTCCGGATACACTTCCCAACCCATCTGCGTGCGCTCCACGCCTTCGAGCGGCACTTCCCTGAAACCATGCGCACCGTCGCTCGCGACATTGGTGCGGAAATAGTAGTTCATGCCGAGAAAGTCCAGCGGCGCGGCAATGGTTTGCATATCGCCGCCCAGCACCAGCGGCTCGGTGCCGGGCCACAGGCCGAACAGATCCTGCGGGTAGCGGCCTTCGAGCAGCGGATCGAGAATCCATGCGTTGTGCTGCACCTCGAACAGATGCGCCGCGCGCCGATCGGCGGCGCTCTCGCTGTTGGCCGTGCCGCGTCCAATGTTGGCGACGATGCCCTTCTGCGAAGCCGGATCGTTGGCGCGCAGCACCGGCATGGCGAGACCGTGCGCCAGCAGCAAATGATGCATGGCCTGCGTGGCATAGCGCGCGTCGGCAAGCCCAGGCGCGTGATGGCCGTTGCCGTAGCCGAGATACGCCGAGCACCAGGGTTCGTTCAGCGTCATCCACCCGTCCACGCTGCCGGCCAGTTCGCGACTCATGAGGTCGGCGTAATCGGCGAAACGGTATGCGGTATCGCGGTTGAGCCAGCCGCCGCGATCTTCCAGATGCTGCGGCAAGTCCCAGTGATACAGCGTGACGAAGGTCGCGATGCCCTTCTCCTTGAGCCGTGCCAGCAGGCGCTTGTAGAACTCGAGCCCTTTGCGGTTCGGCACGCCGGCCGTATCCATCACGCGCGGCCAGGCAATGGAGAGCCGGTAGCCTTCGAGACCGAGCCCGGCCAGCATGTCGACGTCCGCTTCCCAGCGATGATAGTGATCACAGGCCACGGCACCGCTGTCGCCGGCCAGCACCTTGCCGGGTATTGCCGAGAAGGTGTCCCAGATGGACGGCAGACGGCCGTCTTCGTTCACCGCGCCTTCGATCTGATACGAAGCCGTGGCCGCGCCGAGCAGAAAGTTCTTGCGCCACAACGACGAGTCCGCGGACGGCGTGAAAGGATCGGCGAACGATTGGGAATGGGGAGAGAGAGCGTCGGATACAGCGGATGCGTCGTTTGCCACGGATTCTCCTGGGTGGTTGAACCGGGTACGGCGAAAGTCCTGCACAGCCCGATCTGAGGCTGAAGTGGAAGCGCTTCCACAACGACCAGCGAACGATAGCAGCGGCGGCTTCAACGCAGCAATCAGGGTTTGTCTGGAGCGGCGCTGGCACGCGCGGCGTCACGATGCGCCGCGCATGGTGGGCCTCTTGCGGGCCTCTTGCGGGCGGCACTGCCAACGCGCCGGAAGCGCACCGGGCGCGATGTCATGCGCCCGGCGTGATGAAGCTCAAGGCCTGGTGGTGGCGGTCAGGTTGAACTCGCCGCTGTCGTAGGCATCGCAATATGCTTTCCAGTCTGCCGCCACCTGGGCCTCGCATTGCATCGCGATGTCGACCAACGGCAACTGCCAGTCGCGGCGATTGCCGAACGCGATCAACTCATCGGCGATCGACGATTTCTGCCGGCCGCCGCTGCGCAGATGCGCCCACGCGCTCAACCCGGCCATGTTGTTGACCACCTCTTCGAGACGCGGCAGCTTGCCGTCCCAGTCGCTCAACGCCACGCGGTCTTCCGAAGGCTGCAGACTGCGCAACACATAGGATCGCTGATTGAATTCGACAGCATGCAGGAATGCCTGCGAGACCGCCTGATTACGCCGCTGAATTTCCACCACGCGCTGCGCTTCCGTCTGCCAGGCCGGTTGCGGCGTACTCAGGTGCGGTGTGACGGACGAAGGCAGCGCTTCTTTCAGATCGATCAGATAGTTGCCGTCCGGCGAGCCTTTACCCTCGACGAGAATCACATAGCGGTCCACGCCGAGACTCCCCGTGCCGGCAATCCGCCGCGCGACGTCGAGAATACGGAAGAAGTCGGGATTGGGCTCGCCCGCGGCGAACTTCAGCATGAATTGGGTGACCGCGGCACGCTGGGTGTCGCCGACCGCCAGCGCTTTCTTGCCGTCCACTTTCAGCGTGCGGGTCTTGCCTTTGAGCGTGGTGCGCCGGTCCAGATGTGCAACCCGTGTGCGGCTGGCGAGTGCGACGAACAGATCGCGGACCATACCCGTCGCGGTTTCCTCCTCGATCCAGCGCGATTTGCCGTCCGCGAGCGCGGCGCCATACGCTTCCAGAGCGGTGTGGCACAACGCCAGCGCCTGCGCGCGGCTCAGCTTGAGATCGCTCGCGCCGACCAGCACACTCGTCAGCAGACGCACCAGTTCGTAGAGATTCGGCGCGAGGCAGGCTTCGTCGAAATCGTTGTTATCGAAGTAGATCAGGCGATTATCGGCCTTGTAGCTGCCGAAATTTTCCAGATGCATGTCGCCGCAGATCCATACCGGCGGCGCGTCGTCGAGCGTCTTGTCGCGCGGCAGGCGTTCGTAAAACAGGTGGCAGGTGCCGCGCAAAAACACGAACGGCGAAGTGCGCATGGCCTTGTATTTCATCGCAAGCCGCTCGGGATCGCGCCCTGCGTTGAAACTGGCGATGGTCCTGGCGACATCGAACATGAGTTTCCCCTGAATATGCGGCTGAGTGCGGCTCGACCATCGTTCAATGCGAACGCATGGAATCCGCCAGCGCGTGCAGATTGAGCGGCTTCACGCGAATCACGCCGCCGCGTGGGCTGTCTATGTCGGCAATCAGCGTGAACGATAACGACACCACCAGCGGTACGATCAGCAGCAATCCCGCTCCCGCTTTCAATGCGCGCGCGCCGTAGCCGACCAGCAGATTGGCGCCCATTGCGATCAACGCCATGAGCGCCCAGGCCGCGTACGGAATGCGATTCCACCACGCTGCCTGGGTATAGCCCTGCGTATTGAGCACATCGTTCATTCCTGAAACGGCGAGCGCGACGACCGGCGTGGGCTGCGCGGCGGCCGCCTGTCTCACAGTAGACCACATTGCGCCCTGCAGGCGCTCGGTCTCGGCGTTGACCTTCGCCAGTTCCTGCGCGTCGCGCGTGGTATAGAACAGCACGCGCTCATCGAGGTAGTTTTTCAGCAGGCCGCGCACCGCCGCCGCGTCTGCCGCCGGCAACAGGTCCGCGCGAACGTATTCGGTGCCGATCGCGTTCGCCTCTTCTTCCTCGTAATTCTTGCGCTGGTCGTAACGCCCCACCGCCATCGAAAAAGTGAAACCGATGATCAACGCAAGCAACGTCAGCGTAGCGGCCTGAATCACGCTGAAGTCCTCGCGGGCCTCGTCCTCGATTTTTCTGAAACGCCGCAGAAGCGCGGCGCCGAGACGGGCCGACATCCACATCAGTACAAAGGACACGATGAACACGAGCGCCGGGTAGTCGAGGATATTTTGCATGGCGAGCGTTTTTCTCAGAGCGGGTGGGCGGGAAGCGCTTTCTGACAAGGCATCGACGTGTAAGACTGCTACATGATAAGCGCCGCAGCCGAGGCGTGGACAGGGGCGCGGCGCCTGTTCGCGAGCATGGCCGAAAGACGCCGAACGAGCGAACCCATTCACCCGGCGCAACGCGGTGCTAAGCCGTTTCCCGCGCGCCGAACTTCTTGCGATACGCGGCCGGACTCGTCAACGCAATGCGCCGGAAATGCCGCCGCAACGATTCCTCGGAACCGAATCCCGCCAGTTCCGCGACGCGCGCCATCGGCAGCAGCGCCTGCGCTTCGAGCAGTTCGCGCGCAATGGCCACACGCTCGCGCACGAGCCACTCATAAGGCGCCATGCCGGTGGCGTCGTGAAACTGCCGCTGCAATGTGCGTGGACTCATCGCCGCGCGCTCGGCGAGCGAACGCAAGGTGTGCGGCAAGGCAGGATGACCGCGCACCCAGTCCATCAGTCTGGACAGACGCCCGCTTTCGTCCTGCGGCATGGGGCGCGGCACGAACTGCGCCTGCCCGCCCTCGCGATGCGGCGGCACCACGAGCCGCTGCGCGACCCGGTTCGCGACCGCGCTGCCGTGATCGCGCCTCACCAGATGCAACAGCATGTCGAGCCCCGCCGCCGAACCCGCCGACGTGATGATCCGCCCTTCGTCGACATAGAGCGCGTCCGGCTGCACGCTCAATTGCGGATAGCGCTGCTGCAATTTGTCGGCGTAGCGCCAATGTGTGGTGACGGTCTTGCCGTCGAGCACCCCCGCAGCCGCGAGAACAAATACGCCGGAGCAGATCGAACAGATGCGCGCGCCGCGCTCGTAAGCCGCGCGAATCTTCTTCAGCAGCGGTTTGGGTGGCACTTCGTCGGCGTCGCGCCAGCCGGGAATGACGATCGTGTCGGCGCGCTCCAGCAACCTGAGCGTGTAAGGCGCGGCGAGGGTCACGCCTCCCGCCGCGCGAATCGGGCCCGGTTCGCTTGCGCAGACCGCGAAGCGATACCAGTCCACGCCGAGTTCGGGACGATCGAGCGCGAATAGCTCGGTCACACAGCCGAATTCGAAGGTGCAGAGCCGGTCGTAAGCAAGCGCAACGACGAGATGATTGTGCATGGCGTGATGTTACCGGAGATTGATGATTCCGCCACCTACCCCGCCTGGAGCATAACGCCACAACGAAAAGCTCCTGATATCCATGCGCAATACAGGTGAGAGAAATGCGAAAGACCGCGAAAGGATCTGTCGTCGCGCCGTGTTTCGCATTGACTGATTCAACCTGCCTCACCTGGCCGCGTCATAGATCATTTTTTTTCGTTGCCGGTAGCTAGCTGGAAACCCTCGTCGAGCCAGCCGGTAACGCCGCCGATCATTACCTTGACCGGGCGGCCTAATTGGGCAAGTTTGATTGCGGCACGCGTCGCGCCGTTACAGTGAGGGCCCGCGCAGTAAGTGACGAAGAGCGTATCGGGCGAATACCCGGCAAGCTTCGACGCCACGATCTTGCCGTGCAGAAGGTTCACTGCGCCCGGCACGTGGCCGCGTGCGAAAAGTGCGGGACTACGCACGTCGAGCAATACGAAGTCGACGGAAAGCGGATCGGCACTTTCGAGTGCGGCTTGCACATCGGCGCAATCGGTTTCGAACGACAACAGGGTACTGAAGTGAGCGAGTGCGGCAGCGCTGTCGGCGGGTGGAACGGTCGAGACCGGGGACATGTGAATCTCCTTCTGCGTGTAGGGTTGCAACGCATTGTCCGGGTCTCATGCACGATCAGCTAGCGGCGTGAATGACATATTCCGGTAAGATCACGCCACGTCGAACAGCCGCGCTCGAGGTTGTTGCGGCTGGGCGTTCGCCGACATTGAACGTCTAGCTGCCCTCACCGGCCGTTCGTGGCCGGCGGATCAATCATGAGGTGCCTCGATGCTGACCGATCGCAAACAACACAGAATCACCAGGCGTACCGAAGGCCCAGATCGCCCTGCACGCCCTGACGCCGCCCCCTCCGTCCGAGCCGCCCACCGCGAACTTGGTAGCCCGCCTGGGCATAGAAGCTCAGACACAGGCTCATCTTCGCCGTGACACCGGCCGCGTAGCTTCTTCTTCCAATGGCACCTCATCCGCGCTGAACATCGTCGATGACCTGGATCTGCGGTTCCAGCACAAAACCCGGTCCGAGCGGCAACGGTACGGGGTAACCGGCTTCCACCGACGTGACGAAACCATTGCCCGTGGTCGGCAACCGGGCGGATTGCGTGGTCGCCTCGCCCTGATAGGACGTGCCCTGAAACACTGCGTCGACGTACCAGCCGGTGGGGCCGTAGTGTGTCCAGTACGCGCCGCCGGAATACGCATCGAGATTCAGTTTGCCGGTGCGAGTCAGGACGTAGGCCGTTGCCGCCGCATTGGTGACAAGACCGTCTACGTCAAGGTTGCTGTTGCCATGAGCGAAATAGACCCCGGCAATGTCGCGATGCCCGGCGAGAAAGCTGCCGTCATCGGCCTCACGCAAGAGCCAGTCTGACTCATACATATTTGTCGATGACTGGCGTTTGCGCAAAGATTAAATCGGTGACCGCCCAAATTTTTCACATGGCCGGAAAGACACTCATCGAATACATGGCATTGATATTGCTCTTCCAGAACACCTTTCAGATCAGGAACGAGAGAACCGCCGTCAATGTTTGTCTATCGCACGACGCCGTCAAGGCTGCACGATCGCGATATCGTAAGGCCGCGCGCCGACCCCGAACGGGCTACCAGGAATATCGGTCAACGCACCGGTGGTCTGATTGATCTGCTTGATACCCACGGTGATGTGGATGAAATTTGCCTCGAACAGCAACGTGCCTGTTGGATCGAGCGTGACAAAGACAGCACCGCCGCCGCCAACCGTATCGATATCGCCGGCAATCTGCGTCAGTGCACCCGAGGTGGCGTCAACGCTATAGCTTAAAACAGCGCCGTCCTGGCCGGTCGCCACGAAGGCAAGCGTGCCTGAGGCATTGAAGGCGGTGTTCATCGATGCGCCATCCTGATACGCGTAGCCCATCGCAAACGGACTTCCAGCGATGGCGGTCAGGACTCCCGTCGATTGATCGATGCTGAAGCCTGTCACGTTGCCTTGAGCATTGGTGGCGTACACGTGAGTCCCTGACGGATCGGTCGTGATGCCCATAGGCTGATTCCCGCCATTGGAAAACGGGCTGCCGGCCACCGGTGTCAAAGCGCCCGTGCTTGCGTCGATGCTATAGACAGAAATCGCCGTTCCGTTCTGATCCGCCACGAAAGCGAAGGTACCGGCCGGATTGATCGCCACCTTGGTCGGTACCGAGTCTGTTGCGAATGGGCTGCCGGGCACTGGGGTCAGCGCGCCCGTGCTACGGTTGATGCTAAAAACCGAAACCGTATTGCTGTTTGCATTGGGAATAAAGACCAGTGTGCCGGCCGGGTTCACGGTGACGGAATTCGGGGTGGCGCCAACCGGATAAGGACTGCCCGGAAGTTGCGTCAATGCGCCTGTGCTGTGATTGATGCCATACACCGACAGGGTGTTCGCACTCTCACTCGGAACGAAAGCATAGGTGCCGCTAGCGTCCACAGTGATCCAGCGGTCCTGCGCGCCGGCTGCAAAGGGGCTGCCCGGAATGGTCGACTGTGCCCCTGTGACGGTGTCGATCGTGTAGCCCAGGATTTGCCCGTTGTTATAGTCGGGCACATACATATAGATTGGCCGGCTCGTTACCACGCATTGGACCGCAACGTTGCTCACGTTAGCCGTGACACCGCCGGCGCTACCATTCGTGACAGTGCATGTCTGATTGGTCGGTTGGGTGCCGACCGTCACGTTGTAGTTCCCGCCATACGCCACAGGCGTGGCAAAGGAGAAACTGCCGTTGCTGGCGATGGTGGTCGAGTCAGCGCCGTTGTTCTGCAGCACGAGCGTACCGCTGAGATCCGTCACGCTGCCGCTGATGGTGTAAGTTTCGATGGCGCAAACGACGTTCACATTAGTGACGTTGGCGGACACACCGCTGGCGCTGCCATTCGAAACCGTACACGTCTGCCCGCTGGGCTGCGTCGCGACGCTGACGTTGTAGCTGCCGTTGTAGGCGATTCGCCCGGCGAAGGTGACGTTGCCATTGCTGCTGACGGTGGTGGCATCGCCGCCGTTGTTCTGGAGCACGACCTGCGCCCCGCCCGCCAGACCAGAAACGTTGGCGCCCACGGTGTAGCTGTTGGCCGAGCAACTCACAACCACATTGGTTATGTTGGCTGTGGCGGCCACGCCGGTGCCCTGACCCACGCTGCAGGTCTGGCCGGCAGGCTGACTGCCCACGCTGACCGTGTAGGCGCTCGCGATCGGCGTCGAGAATCTGAAGGCGCCGTTGGCCGGCACGACCAACGCATTGGCTCCATTGAGCAGCAACGTCATCGGGCCGCCCGATAGCCCGGAGACCTGACCGCCCACCGTGAAGCTAACGTTGGAGGTTACCGTCGAACCGCCTGAACCGGTCGAGCCCGTGGTCGGGGTAGTCGGCAACGAAACACGAACCGATAGCCCTGCGCCCGACGCTGGCGCAATCTGCACGCTCGCGGAGGTCGGCGCCGTTAAGGGATAGGCGTCGAAGAAGGCATCGATGCCTTGACCATCGGCGGCGAATGACGTGGCTCCTGCCGAGAATCCACTCGTCTGCACACCGTAAGTGTTCTGCAGAAGCAGCAGCAAGGATGCCGTCAGCACGTCCGACCGCGCCCGCTGGTATTGCGCGCTCGTCACTTTGGACAGCAAGGCCAGCGCTTGCGCCGCGGTAGCCGGGGCCGGGGTGCTTGTCACCATGCCGGCGGAGGCGTAGGCAATCAGGGTCGTCAGCGGATCGATATTGACGACGCCGTTGATCACGGGCGTTCCCTGCACAGGAACGGCAACGGCCATCAGCGAAACACCGGAGGGTATGGTGTATCCCTCGACCGAGAAGGCGGCTGCGCCTGCTGCGCAACGGCTCGTATCCATCGTATAGGAACCGTTGCTCGACGTCGTCGCTTGCGCGCACAGTCGACCTGTCGAATCTACTGCCTGAACGGTCCGACTGACAACCGGACGGCCGTAGGCCGCAGTACCTGTGACGCGATAGGTTGCCGCTGGAGTTGTTGCAGGCTTCGCTGTGTTCGAATCGACCGAGCCGCTGCATGCAGCAAGCACACCGCTGACGAAGATGACGATCAGGAAACCGAAGAAACTACGGGAAAGTGGTGGATGACCTTGCATGTTCATTGTTTTCTACTTATGTCGGCGTCGGGGAGGTGTGCCGGATTATGTGATCGAAATGCCAGGCAAAACGAAATCGGTGAGATAAGAACGTTTCAGCGTTGCATGCGGGACACTAACGTCCATTGACGGCATCCTTTAAAGGTGCTACGTCCATAGCGTTTGGAGAATGAGGGGCTGAAGCCAGAGCGGTAATTACAATTATCTGCCGGGCTGTATGTCGCGCGGTGCTGCGACTCGCGTGCTGCTGATTACCGACAGGTAGCGCCCCGCCATGAACCGACATGCCGTGTGAGGCAGAATTCGCTTTGGGCGCCCCACAGCGAGTACCCGATGCGGATGTCGGGCGGCCCAATGTAGACACTTGCGAGAATTCAAATGATTCAAATGAGACAACCGGAAGACGCGCCCCACGCGTTTCAGACCGCCTGGAACAGTCACGACATGGAGTCCCTCGGAGCACTGTTCCACGAAGATGCGACATTCGTAAACCGGTTCGGGCACTACGTACGCGGCGTCGAGGCGATTATCAAGCTGCATGCACCCATCCACGCAACCATCTACAGCGATTCCACGCTGGAGAACGAACTGATCGACGTGATCGCGATCGGTGACGATGCGACGGTCATGCACTTCTGGAGCCGGCTCACGGTTGGCGCGGCCCATCCGGCGGGGTCGCACGCTGTCGACACGCTGATCCTCGCGGTGCTGACACGGCAGGCTGGCGAGTGGCGAATCAAGGCGCTCGAGAACGTCACGCTGACGAATCCTCGCACGGGAGAAGCTATCTTGAGAGACGGTCAGGGACTCTGATCGAGCGGAGACATTATTTCCACGACGTGCATGGACGTAGGCAATTGTCTGCCTGCGGGCGGATTGAGTGTTCGTCGTGGATCGATATGCGATCGACGTGTCCGGCAGACCGATGGGAAGCTCCAACTCTACACGTTCCAAATGAACCACGATGCCGCTGCGATTTATGAGCAGCATGGGTTCGTTGCCATCGCATACAGTGATGGAAATAGAAACGAAGAAGACTGTCCCGATGTTTTGTATTGTTTAACGCGGTAACGCTGCCATACATAGGCTCGCGTCGAATATCCGTTTCGGCGAGTCTGAAGGACCGCTCAGAGTCGTTCGAGGCCGACCGCATCAGGCATAAGTCGGCCCAGTTAGAGACGCCGGGCGAGATGCAACCCAGGCCATTTGAGTGTCTGCTTCAGACTCGGAAAGAGACAGCGGCTGCGCAAGGCCGCCCAATCGCGCGTCGCCACTAATGGGTAGCAGTCGGCGTGACCAGTGGTCTTCGGCCTCGCCATGCTCGATGTTCCATGCTCGAATACGGCGGCTTACGTGCCGCCAAACGGTTTTTTCACCGATAGCCTGTTGGTCACCGACGTCACTCCGGGAACGCTTCTGGCGATCACCTCGGCCTCGCCGATCTGGCCAGCTTCCGTGACCGTGCCATTCAGTTTCACCGCACCGTCTTTCGCTGTGATACTGATGTCTCCGGCGCTGATTCCCTTGTTCTTCCCAATGGCGGCATAGACTCTGCGGCGCAGGGCGCGGTCCGCTTTCCTGCCCTTGGACGCCACAGTGCCCGATGCGGTCATTGCAGACGCACTCTGCGCACCGGCGGGTGCACTGGCTGCGTCACCAGTCTGGGACCACGCCGTCGTGGACGCGACAACGAACCATGCGGCGATTGCCAACTCGAGTGCGTTAATCGTTTTCATGGATTACTCCGGTTCGTGAAAGTGACGGAATCAGAAGCTATGACGAATGCCGACCATAGCCGCAGTGGTGGAGACGCCCGGCGCAACTGGGGCTCCATAGACGATCGTCTGGTTCATCGTCCCCTTGTTGTTGACATACCCCACCTGCGCGTACGCCCTGGTTCTCAGGGACAGGTTGTACTCCGCACCTACTGCGAATTCGCTCGAGTGATTCGCGGAATTATTTCGATCTTTCAGGTAGTAGTAGCCTGACGTGATCCTGAAGCTCGGATTGAACTGGTAGCCGAGGCCGCCCGACGCCATTTCGAAGTCGACGCTGTTGCTCTTCGCCGGATTTCTGGCAATAGCGTACGAGGCAGATACCGAAAATCCGCGAATCGTATACATCGCACCGAAATAGTAGAAGCGATTGTTGCTCTGGCCTGTCGCAGGCGCAACCGGCGCCGCCGGATAGGTCAGCGGGAACGGATTGGTGTCATGTCCGTTGTAGTACACCGCAGACAGGTTCAGGCCGTAGTTCGAATACTTGAGCACAGCCGACTCGCGCGTGCCGCCCTGAAACTGCCCCGCGACTCCGCCCGGCGCGTACTCGAGTGCGAGCGTCGTGCCATAGAATTTTGGCGAACTGTAGACCAGCGCGTTGCTGTCATACAGGGCGCCGATTGGAGCGTTCGTGCTGGTGCCGGGCCAGCCGGCCGCCTGATTGATTCCCAACCACGCAGTCAGAATGCTGCCGAAATACTGTGCACCGCGTACGTCAGTCTCCGCCATCGCGTAGATCATCGGGACGATCTGCCGGCCGGCGTCGAGGGTGCCAAACGGGCCGGTTGCCCCAAGCGTCGCATACTGATTGAAGAGTGCGGTCGCGCCCGGCGTGTCGGACAGCCCGAACTTGCCGTTCGTGGTGTTGAACGTGCCTTGCAGCCTGAACGTGATCTTGTATCCGCTGCCGATGTCTTCGCTCCCCTTCAGCCCCCAGTAGCTCGAATAGATGCCGCCGTCCTTGAGTTGATAAACATGCCCCAGGTTCGGCGCGTTCGGCAGAAACGTCGCGGCCGAGGTGCTTTGATAGAGGAGCCCACTGTCGAGTACGCCGTAGAGCGTAATCGACGACTGCGCATGGGCGGTCGCAGAAAAAACTATCAGCACTGCCAGGCTGCCTGACTTGAATTTCATTGTGTCTCCTCCAGGTGTGAGGCGCGCCGGGTGGCCCCGGCTGATTTATGGCTTATTGCGAGAATGAAACTGTGTTGTTGCCTCGTCGGTGTGTCAGGCCGACTGGTAGTAATCGCCGCACTGATCCCGTGACTGATTTTTGAGCACCTTGCCCATCGCGCCGAGCGGAACCGATTCGACGAACACCACTGCGTCCGGCTTCCACCACTTCGCAACCCGGTCGTCAAAGAACATGAGCAGCGACGCAACCAGCGGTTGCTGCATCAGCGAACCTCGGATCCTTGTTCCCCGGAATGACTCCATGTTCGCGCGCGGCCCGGATCACAGCGCTGCATTGCATGCCGTTGCCTGCGCGGGAACGGCAGCGGGATCTTCGAGGCTAACGAACAGCTTTCCGTCGATAGCGCGTACCGGGAAAGTCGCCAGGCTCAACCCGCCTGGTCCCGGCATGCAACCGGTGCGCAGGTCGAAGCGCAGGCCATGCGCCGGGCAGCTCAGCACACATCCGTCGAGATGGCCATTTGCGACCGAGGCTCCCTGGTGGGGACACGAGTCGTCGATCGCGTGGATCGTGCCGTCGATGTTAAACAGGACTACACCGCGGCCACTGATGAAGGCCAGTTTTCGCTGACCTGGCACGAGTTCACCGACCGCGCCAACCGGTATCTGATCAGACGAGTTCATGGATCAGTGTCTCCGCCATCGGCCATTCGCCAAACCCTGCAGCCGGATTCAGGTGACCGACTTCGCCAAGGTCGGCGAGCCGACTGCCCCAATCTTTCGCCATCGCCTCGGCACGCTCGAACTGCGCGAGCGGATCGTTGCGGCTTGCACCGACGATGCTCGGAAACGGCAGCGGCTTTCGTGGAATCGGCTGCCAACCGTTCTGAGCGAGCGCATCGAAGGCGGGATAGCCTGCGGGCAGCGGCGTCTCGAGGTCGGCCGGAGCGGCAAGCAGCGCACCGTGAATCCTGCGGCTGTGCTGCTGGGCCCAATGCACCACGATCATCACGCCCGCGCTATGCGCGACCAGGATCACCGGGCCAGCGATTTTCGCGAGGGCTGCATCGAGCGCCGCGACGCGCGCCGCGCAACTGAGTTTGTCGTGCTCAAGCGGTGGCACCGAGATCGCGTTAGGCAATCTCCGCTCCAACAGCGTTTGCCAATGCTCTGCGACGAAGTCGCGCAAGCCCGGCACCATCAGGATGGTGGGCGTCATATCGAGCGTCATGAAGTGGTTTTCCGTCGATCGGAGTTAGCGCTTTAGCGCGCTACTCCGATCCCATGCAAGAGGGTTTGCTGCCCGATCAGTACGGCTTGTCGCCGATAATTCCGGCGCGCTCCATTTTGCGGTGACATGGCGGGTAGTCCATCACTGCATAGTGCTGCGTGCTGCGGTTGTCCCAGATCGCGATGCTGTTGGGTTTCCAGCGCCAGCGCACCTGGTACTCGGGGATGTAGGCCTGGCTGATGAGGTAGCGCAGCAGGTCACCCGCGCCCGGATTGGCGTCCTGCCCGAAGCGCACGCGCTCTGGCGTGTGGTAATTGGTGAAATGGGTGGTGAAGGCGTTCACGAACAACACTTTCTCACCGGTCTCCGGGTGCGTACGCACGACGGGGTGCTCCGCATCCGGGAATTGAGCCTTCAGAGCGAGACGTTTTTCGATCGGCATCGCGGCACCGAAGCTCGCCTCGATGCTGTGGCGAGCGCGCAGGTCTGCGATCTGGGTCTTGATGTGGTCAGGCAGGTTCCCGTATGCAAGGACCATGTTTGCCCACATTGTGTCGCCGCCGACCGGCGGGCACTCAACGCAACGCAGGACGGCGCCGAACTGCGGCGCCTCGCGCCAGGTGGCATCCGCGTGCCACGCGTTTTCATACCGATCGTTGGGTTGATCCTGGTTCTTGTAGATGCGCACGAGCCCGGGATGTTCCGGGTCGCTGCCGGCGACAGGATGGTCCTCCAGTTCGCCGAAACGGCGCGCAAACGCAACATGCTCCGCGCGCGAGATGTTCTGGTCGCGCAGAAACAGCACCCGGTGTTTGAGCAGCGCAGCACGGATCTCGGCAAACAGGCCGTCATCGTCGACGGCATCGGCAAGATTCACGCCGATGAGTTCGGCGCCAATGGCACACGTCAATGGTTCGGCTCGCATGGCGTTCTCCTCAGACGACGAAGACCGACGAGCCGGTCGTCTTGCGAGATTCAAGGTCGCGGTGGGCCTGCGCCGCGTCCTCCAGCGCGTAACGCTGGTTGAGTTCGATCTTGATGCGGCCCGCGGCGACGTGTCCGAAGAGTTCACCGGCGAGTTCGTCTTTTTCGGCGGGATCGGCAATATAGTCTGCCAGCGCGGGGCGTGTCAGGTAGAGCGAGCCCTTCATTGCCAGAAGCTGCGGATTGAATGGCGGGATCGGCCCCGAAGCCGTGCCGACGCAGACCATCAGGCCACGGCGCCGGAGCGAATCGAGCGATGACTCGAAGGTATCCTTGCCGACGCTGTCGAACACGACGTCCACACCCAGGCCGTTGGTCAGTTCGCGCACGCGCTTCGCGACGTCTTCCCGGCTGTAGTAGACGATGTGGTCGCAGCCATGCGCGCGCGCTACCTCACCCTTGGCCTCGTTCGAAACAGTGCCTATGACGGTGAGGCCTAGCAGCTTCGCCCATTGCGACACAATCAGCCCGACCCCGCCGGCGGCAGCGTGCAGCAGAATCGTGTCACCCGCCCTGAAATCGCGGATGCGACGCATCAGGTATGACGAGGTCAGACCTCGCATCGTCATACCGGCAGCTGTTTCGCAGGAGATCGTATCCGGCAGCTTGATGAGCGGCGCGGCCGGGACCAGGCGTTCGGTGCTGTAGGCGCCGAGTGTGTTGAGAAAGCCCGTGTAGGTCACGCGATCGCCGAGCGTAACGTTGGTCACGTCGGAGCCGATTACCTCGACCACCCCTGCAGCCTCGACGCCCATGCCCGCAGGTAGCGGCACGGGGTACAGGCCGGTGCGGAAGTAGGTGTCGGCGAAATTCAGACCCACTGCCTCATGGCGCAAGCGAACCTGCCCTGGGCCGGGGTCGCCCACTTCAACGTTTTCATAGCGCAAAACCTCGGGACCGCCGGTTTCATGGAAACGCACTGCTTTCGCCATTTCGAATCTCCTGTTCTTTACTCGAACTACAAATTTATATCTGCTCGCCGACGGTGCTCTCCGCCCCGCTCTCGGGTTCACTTGCGAGGCCTAAAGCTTGCCGGTGGCCATTGGGTCTGCACCGGCCTGTTCACGCAGGGCACCCACGCGATCGAGGTCGACACCATAATTCCGCTTGCCGATGAAGAAGGCGACTGCTGCGACGAGCGGCGCAAACGGCACGAGTTGCAACGCGCCGAGCAGCCCGATCCGGTCGGCCACGATGCCCGTCAGGACAGCAGCGGGTGCCAGCCCCAGCAGGTTGTTCGCCAGCGTTAGAGTGGCAAACGCCGACGCATGGATCGGCGGCGGGGTGAGGTTCGCCACCATCGCACCCGAGGGACCGGTCGCGCCTGCGCTGAAGAACATGGCGGCGCCGATCACGATGAGCTGTGCCGGACCCACCGGCATCCGGAAACCGATCGTAAGCAAAACGAAGCAGATCAGGCAGAAGGCGATGGCTGTGCTCCACTTCCTCTCCCGAGCATGCTTGCAGAGCCGGTCGGTCAGATTTCCGCACACCACCATGCCGACCGCGGTCGCCAGCACGAACACGGCCGCGCTCATGGCCGCCTTGCCGGTGGACATACCGTAGTAGCGGTTCAGGAAGCTGGGCATCCATGCCCACACGGCTGCCGGGACCAGCAGATGGATACCGCTGCCGACGTAGGCGCACACGACTGACTTCGTCGAAAAGAGCCCTTTCATCAGCGCGCGGAAGCTCGTGCACACACCGTGGCCCTGGGCTTGCCTGCTCACATTTGCGGGCTGCAGGCGCGCCAACTGTTTTTCAGTGACGGCAAACCGGTAGGCGGCCAGCAGCACGATCCCCAGAGCCGCCATTGCACCGAACGCGGCGCGCCAGCCCAGGTGAGCCGCGACCGCACCGCCCAGCGCCATGCCCAGCACTGAACCGAATGCACCGCCAGCCATGAACGCGGCGGTGAGTGTGGCGCGCAGCCGTGCCGGAAAGATGCTAAGGACGACCGCGATGCCGACACTGCCATAGGCGGCTTCACCGACACCGACGAAGGCGCGCGCCAGCAGCATCTCGCCATAGCTTGTCGAGAGCGCACAGCCGAGGGTCGCGAGACTCCACATCGCAGCCATCAGGAGAATGCTCTTCACGCGGCCCCAGCGGTCGGCAAGTACCGACAGCGGAAAGGTGAGCACGCCGACCATCAGCGCGACCACACTGCTCAGCGAGCCCAACCGGGTATCGGAGAGGTTCCATGCGGCCTTGAGCATCGGAAACACCGCATTCAACACCTGCCTCGACATATAGTCGGAGAGCAGCAAGCCGACCGTCAGCGCAAATACCACCCACGCATACGCGCGCACGTCTTTTTGCGTCGTCGAAACATCGGCCGTCGTGGGCTCGGCATGCGTGAACATGAGTCGTCTCCTTCGTGTCCAGCTCGTTGGCGACCGCCTTTGCCCGGCAGGGCAAAGGGATCCTTATGGATATCGTGCAACCGTTCCCGCCAGATCGGGAACCCGACTTTCAGAACCCGACATCCGCGAAGCGTCAGCCGCGTTCCAATCCCTTACGCCGCGCGCAGCGGCAGGTTCTTCACACCGGCCTTGCGATTCGGCGCCATGCCGTTGGCCACGAGCGTCTCGTCGACCGTTTCGTACTGCACGCCGATGCGGTAGATGTCCCGCGCCTGCTTGCCGGAAGCAATCTCGCGGCCCAGTTCGCGCGCCACGCGCACGCACTGTTCGATCTGCTGTACCGAAGTCATCCTGCTGCCGTGCTGGTCGATGATCGTGTCTTCGATGCCGCAGCGAGGATGCAGGCCCATAGCCATCGCCATCATGTTGAACGGCAACACGTTCTTGAGCAGCGACTCGGCGGTGAGCGTACAGCCGTCCGGCGCGCGGTGCACGAAGTTGAAGAAGTTGAATGGGTTGGGGCCGTCGAAGCCCCCGCCGATACCGATCCATGTCAGGTTGAGCGGCCCCTTGTAGGCACCCTTGCGCACGAGGCGATCGAGTGTCTCGAGCGCATGGATGCCCGTGAGCTGGAAGTGCGGCTGGATGCCGGAGGCCTGCAGACGACGCAGGTGCTCCTCGACCCATGCCGGGCCGGCGGGAACCGTCATTTCGCTATACGCGGCCATGAGCGCGGGATTGGCCAACGAAGTGCCTTCCAGGTACGCCGGATAGAGCAACTCCATGATGTTCATCTGCGTGGTATTGATCGCCACCGTCACCTGGTCGGGCTTCGGGTCGAGATCGGCCAGCATGTGGCGCGTATCGTCCGACAGCCACTTCGCGGCCTGGCCGTCGTCTTCCGGCGCGAACGAGATCGAGCCACCGACCTGGATGATCATGTCGGGCACGGTTGCGCGCACACCCGCAATGAGTTCGTTGAATTTCGACAGGCGCTTGGAGCCCTTGCCATCCAGTTCACGCACGTGCAGGTGCAGGACGGTCGCGCCAGCGTTGTAGCAGTCGACGGCCTTCTGGATCTGCTCCGCCATCGTCACCGGTATGTCTTCCGGAAAGTCCTCGGGCATCCATTCCGGGCCGTACGGAGCAGTCGTGATAACAACCTTGTCCTGGTTCTCGGGGTGCAGCGAATCGTCGAGGAATTGCATCGTGTTCTCCAATTGGGGGACGGTATTCCGACGCTCGCGACACGGCTGGCCGCGTGAGAACTGGTCGGAACATGATGAACCGCTGAGATCGCACGATACGGCAATCCTGCGTTACACTTTTATGATTGAACGCCATCTTTTTAGTATTTCGTGCCACTGCGCGTTAACACCAGTACGTGCGCACGGTAGGCATTTCATTCCCAGACACAGCGACGCCGCCCGCGAGAGGGGTGCGGAGACAAAGCCATGGAAACGATGTTGCGCTCGGTAGCAATGAGCGGCTATTTCGATGTGGCGCGGCGGCTCGGACTGAACCCGGTCGAGCTTGCCCAGCAGGTCGGGATCGATACCGCGGCGCTTGCGAATCCGGACGATCGCATTCCGGCAGCCAGATCGTGCCGGCTGCTGGAACTGACAGCCAACAAGGCGTCATGCCCGACTTTCGCGCTTCAAATGGCCGAGACCCGGCAGAAGTTCGGTACCGGTGTGGTCAATGTTCTGCTCGCGCACAAGCGCACGCTGCGCGAGGTTCTGCTGGCTACGGCCGAATACCGGCATCTGCTGAACGAAGCCCTGGCTCTTTACGTCGAGGATGCTGGCGAAACAGTCACCATTCGGGAGGAACTGGTCGTCGAACCGGGTACCCCGACGAATCAGGCGATTGAACTCGCGGTCGGTGTCCTCTGGCGTCACTCCAGCGCGTTGCTGGGTGACCACTGGAAGCCACGCTCGGTCCATTTTGTTCATCAGGGCCCGAAAAACCTGACGTTTCATCGACGGTTCTTCGGCTGCCCGCTGGAGTTCGGCAGCGATTTCAACGGCTTTGTGTGTGCGGCCGCCGATCTCGACTACCCGAATCCCGCCGCTGACCCCGAACTGGTGCGATATGCCGAAAGTCTCGCGGATTCACTCAACATGACGGGCGTGGATTCGACCGCGCTGGAAGTGCGCAAGGCAATCTACTTGCTGTTGCCCCTCGAACAGGCCAGCGTCGAACTGGTTGCCCGCCATTTGCGTCTGAGTGTTCGCACCATGCAGCGCCAGCTTGACGTGGCGCATACCAGCTTCTCGCATCTGGTCGAGGAAGTCAGGCGCGAACTTGCCGTGCGCTATATGAGCAATCCGCGCTATCCCATCGGGAGGGTTTCCGCACTGCTCGGCTATTCGCAGCAGGGTTCCTTCACAAACTGGTTTAATTCGCGCTTTGGTGTGACGCCGCGTAACTGGCGCAACAGCCATTTGAAATGATCGCGATACGCCTTGGGCCCTTCGAAGTTTCGATCGCAAGCCAGTCGTCGAATCACCGAAAACTCGCAACCATAAATCACCCGGACGCGCGGCGCAGACAGTCGTGTCCATCACCCGCAAGCATCTGGTGCGCGAGCCAAACCGGGTCCAGAGCGGGCGAACAGAACATGAGTGAGCGTAGCGCATGGCGCAGTTCATTGCTCAAACCTCTATCTGGCGGCCCGCGGGTACGGCTACATCACGGAGGAATGGACGGCAGGTGATCCGGCGACTGGCACGATAGCGGGTGCGGGCATGGTCGGATACAAAGCTGCTTTACTGCACGAGTGCATCACTACGCCGTTTCGTTGGCCGGGTCGATCCGCCGTTCGCGGCCAGTTCCTGCGATCAGCCTCGTCGCATGAATCGCAGACAATCGCGCAACGCTTGTCCGATGAAGCCGACATAAGCGCCTTCTAAAACGCACGCTGGCATCGAAATGCGACATGCTACGATTGCCAGCCGATATATCCCTGAGCCGCTCTCACATCATGCTCAAATTCGCTTATCTGCTTGTCTCGATCACGCTCGCCACGCCGCTCCCCGCTCTGGCGCTCGGGGGCGACAATCCAGACTACGATCAATGCATCCTGCGTTCGCTAGGAAACAGCCAGAGCAACTTCGCGGCCCACGTGATTAGCAACTCGTGCGAGGCGCTTTACAAAAATGGCGCACTGCTCCTGCCGCGCGAAAGGTCGTATCACGTGTGTGTCCTGCAGAATGTTCAAACCGTGAGAGGGGCATTTGCGGTTCAGGAAATATTGCGAGCATGCCGGCGCCAGAATCAGATGTGAGCCGTGTCAGCAACCCCCGCCGATACTTACAACGGGGACTCGCAAGAGGATTTTGACGGGCCGCTATCCGCGGAACCGGAGGTCCGCCAAAGTCGGGCAGCGCCAATCATGCGTGCCCGGTACAGCCGACATGATCATCTGCATACGATCAGCGTATTGGGTTCTACACACGCCCCGCACATCGAACGGCTAGAATCGGGCGTCAGCGCTTAAGCGCGCCCACCTCTTCCAACCCACAATTTTCACGTCATGGCCCGCATTCAATTGCAGTTTCCCGAAGACCAGTTTTACTATTCGACGCATCTCACAGTGCGCGTCACCGACATCAATGGCGCGAACCACCTCGCAAACGATTCGATGATCTCGATGATTTCCGAGGCCCGCGCACGCTTCCTGTTCGACGCGGGTATCGAGGACATGAAAGACGTGCACACGAGCATCATCGTGACCGATCTCGCCACGACCTATCGCGCTGAAGCTTACGCGCGGGACCAGTTGTGCTTCGAAGTCGGCATCATGGATTTCAACAAATATGGCGGCGACATCATCTTCCGCATTACGCGGCCGGCAGATGGCACGCTTGTCGCAATGGCGAAATCGGGTTTCGTGTTCTTCAACTACGAGACGAAAAAAGTCGCGCCGATGCCGCAGGCGTTCCGTAACAAGTTTCCGAACGTCAACGCCGTCGACTGACGTTTCCGACGTCTGAGCATAGGCAATTCGCGAAGTCGTCCCTTGCTGGCAACTGCCTGTCGCGATGAAGATTAGACTGCTACCTGGCGCGGTAAAAGCACTCATTGAGCGCATGCTTCGTGGAGTCCCGAAATCGTCAAGACGGGCAGCCTCGTGTTCATTCCATGACGCACGCAATAGACGAACGTAAACGGTATGCGGAGGCACGCCATGCAGAGAGAAAAGATACGTGAAGCCCTGAATGCGCACTGGCAAGCGTCGGCGGCCGGCGACTTCGACGCGGAACACGATATTTACGATGATGATGCCATCTGTGACTATCCCCAGTCGGGTGAACGAATTCTCGGGCGAATGAATTTGCAGGCACTGCGGAGTCATCATCCAGGCAAGCCAGCAGGGTTCGATGTCAGGCGAATTCAAGGAGAAGGTAATCTTTGGATCACTGAATACTCCATCACCTATAACGGGCGACCGGCTTACACGGTCAGTATTATGGAATTCCGCAACGGCAAGGTCGTTCACGAGACCCAGTATTTTTCGGATCCCTTTGAAGCGCCGAGTTGGCGGAGTCAATGGGTTCAACGGATTGGGTGACAACCAATTGCGGCGAAACATGCAAGTTAGCTGGACGCGGCTTGCTTTCCGAAAGTAAGGGTCGGTGTGGCGGCGACTGTGCACGCAGCGGCGGGCTGAACGGCGTGGCGCGTCTGACTGGCTCAGACGACAGCCGCTTGCTGCAATGCACATCGTTTCGCCACGAGTAAGAGCCCGCGGCACGGTCATTGCTGCACTCGTGATCAAGCAGGCGGCGATCGTCTGCGTCTATATTCCAGTCCGATCAAAGGAGGGATGGATCATGAGCAAGGTAACCAGCACATTAATCGCGGCCCTCGCCGCACTTACGCTGTCGGGCGGCGCTTATGCACAAACGGCCGGAGGTTCGAGCGGCAGCGGTTCGGCAGGCAGCACGGCCAGCCCGGCGAATCAGGCGAACGGTGCAACGGGTGGCTACGGCACACCGGGCGCTACTCGTTCGGACAGCGGTACGGCCAACAGGCCGCCGAACTCAGGTCTGCCGAGTGGCACGAACAGCAGTTCGACATCCGGCACGAGCGCTCCGAAGAGCAACAACACGCTGGCGACCCCGAGCGTAGTGTCGCCGGCTGCTGGCCAATAACAGCTGCTAAAAATGACAACCAGCCGCGAATAAAGCGCAAAGCGAACATGCTTCAATCGCATGGGGCGCAAGCGAAACTGCGACCTCCGCCCCAGTTTCGCGGCTGGCAAGCGCTAGTTGATACGGCGGGCGATGCCGGGCTTCCCCATCATCGCGCTTCACTGCTCCCGATCCGAGCCAACTCTCATCTAGCCATTGAACAATTCACTACGCGCCGCGTCCATGATCACCGCGACAGCCGGGTGACTGATTCGGCGCTCGATCGAGATTGCGAAGAATTCCTCCACGATGGAATTGATCTGCCCGACTATCGTCAGGTTGTGCTCGGCCTGTAACTGGTTTTCCAGCACCGTCGGCGCGAACAGCAACCCGCGGCCTTCCCGGCCGAACGCCAGGGTCATGGCCCCGTCGTCGAACTCCCCGACGATGCGCGGCGAAATGGCATGCGACGCGAGCCAGTGATCCAGCTTGCGTCGCACTGCGGATTCCGTGCCGGGCAGCAACACCGGCAACTGGCCGAGCGACAGCGGGAAGCGTTTCTTCCCGCTTTGAATCAGCGCCTGCGCACCAAAACAGCTAAGCGTAGAACGGCCGAGCCGGTGATTGAACGCCTTGATGTTGACGTCGGCGGGAATGGGGGCGTCGGCGATGATCAGATCGAGCCGGTGTACGGCCAGTTGCGCGAGCAGCGCATGCAGTTTGCCTTCGTGACAGATCATACGCAGCGACATGGAAGCACTCAGCGCCGGTTCCAGTAGCCGGTACGCGATCGCCTTGGGTACCGAATCCGCGATCCCAACGCGGAACCGCGTTTGCGCGCCGGCTTCGCTCTCGCGCCGCACGGCGCTTTCTAGCTCCGAGCCTAGCGAGAATATTTCATCGGCGTAATCGAGCGCCAGGCGGCCAGCGTCGGTGAGTTCGATCGTTCGCCCGTTTTTCCTGAACAGCTTTTTATCCAGCGCTTCTTCCAGCAGTTTGATCTGCCCGCTGAGCGTTTGCGGCGAGATGTGCAACTGCTCGCCGGCCCTCACGATTCCTCCCGCGTGTGCCGCAACCCAGAAGTAATGCAGATGCTTGAAGTTCACGCCCTCTCCCTCCTCCGTCAAACCATAGACACTACGGTTTTCTCGAAGTATTCACATCGAAAATACGCATTTTACGCTTCATCACGTTCAGTTACATTGAAGCCTCGTACTTAGGCGCCAGCGGGCGGCTAACGACCACTGAGAGAGGTGACATATGGCATCCGTTGCGCAACTCCTGCGTTCAAAAGCGTCCCAGAGGGTGTGGTCGACTCAGGCCTGCGCTTCGGTTTACGACGCGATAGCGGTCATGGCGCACCGGCGGGTGGGCGCACTGATCGTCGCACATGAGGGACGTATCGCCGGCATCGTAACGGAGCGTGACTACGCACGAAAAATCGTGCTGATGGACCGCTCGTCGCGGCATACGCCTGTGCGCGACATCATGTCGACGGCTGTGCGCTACGTCAGCCCGGACCAGACAACCGAAGAATGCATGGCTCTCATGACGGAGTACCGGATCCGCTATCTGCCTGTCATTACCGCAGGACAAGTGATCGGAATGGTGTCGATCGGCGACCTCGTTCAGAACCTGATTGTCGAGCAGGAACAGACCATCCAGCAGCTTGAGCACTATATCCACGGCAACGGTTTTCAGGCTGTCCAGAGCGGATTGCAAGCGCGACGGACAGCAAGTTTGACCAGCCAATAATATTACCGTTCGTAATGTTTTCGCGCGACCTGAATCGCACTAGGCGGACAGTCCCCTTGCTTACCGAAAGAGGCTTCATATGTACACGCAGATCATCAATCGACTTCGAAGTGCTGCCGGCGCGATCACGCGCGGGACAGCGGCGCTCGGTCTGGCCGGACTGCTTGCCCTCGGCGCCGTGGCCTCGAACGACGCCGAAGCGAAGCGCGTCGGCGGCAGCCAGAGCATCGGGCGGCAGTCGCAGGCGGCGTCGCCCACCGGGCAAGGACAACGAAGCCAGCAGGCCCAACCGGCCCAGCAGACAGCGCAGGCGCCCGCGGCCTCCGGCGCCAGCCGCTGGATGGGCCCGCTCGCCGGACTCGCCGCCGGACTCGGCATCGCGGCGTTGCTCTCATCGTTCGGTCTGGCCGAAGGGCTGGCGCAAATGCTGTCCAATGCATTGCTGATCGGCCTGGTGGTTGTCGCCGGCGTGATGCTGTTCCGCTTCATCGCCAACCGTCGTCGTCCGGATCTCGCTTATGGACACGGTTCGGCAAACCGGCAGCAAACGAACGGCTCGCCGTTTCTGAATCAGGTCCGCGAAGCGCGGCCTGACACGAATCTCCGCGACTGGCCGCGCGCAGCGATGGGTACGACCGGAGCGGCGGGCAGCGTCAAGGCGCCGGAACCCGCGCTCGCGGATCAGGCCGCGTTTCTGGTCTCGGCGAAGGCCATGTTCATGCGTCTTCAAGGCGCGTGGGACCGCAATGAGCAAGGCGATCTGTTCGAGCTGACAACGCCGGAGATGTTTATGCGACTCAAGCAGGATCTCGAACACCGGGGCCACGAGCCGAGCCGTACGGACGTGACGCAACTCGATGCCGAAGTGCTGGGCACGGAAAGCAACGCAGATGAAACGCTGGTCAGCGTGCGCTTTTACGGTCAGATGCGCGAAGACGACGCGCAGATCGCCCAGCCGTTCCAGGAAATCTGGAACATGGTCAGGAGCGTACATGGCGACGAAGGGTGGCGACTGGCGGGCATCCAGCAGATCGACCGTTAAAGGAGCGCCATTGGACAACCGGCAGCGGCTTGCTGCCGGTTGTCATATCGAGTATCGCTTCGACCTCACAACCGTTCTCGTGCTCGAGTTTGCGAAAGAGCGCAAAACAGCCAGCAGTACATGCTAAAGGTCGCCGCTGGCACGGCGCGGATAGCCTCCTACACGGCCCGTCGCCTAACGACGTGGTTCTGTCTCACAGCGCGTAGAAGCACATGGTTTTGAAATTGACGCCAGAAACACGGCTCAGCGCACCACCTTCACTTTCTGATTGACCTGTGTCAAGGCCGCGCAGGCCCACGACGACGATGCTGATTCCAAAGTCACCGCCGCAGACTGCGATTTGCAATGCCGGCGGTCGGGACGAAGAAAAGCGCCATTCGATCAGCACACAGGTTCCGGCATGAATCCTCGAGACATGCAGCATCGCGCACTACCTGAGCACCGCGCCTGGCATGCGGAGACCGCTGAGTCCACGATTGAATGCTTCGGCACCGACGCGATAAGGGGACTCGACGCCGACGAGGTGGCGCGTCGGCGCACGGTCTACGGACGTAACGAAATCATCGAAACGGAACGGCGCCGGATCGCCACGATGCTGATCGAGCAATTCAAGGATTTCATGATCCTCGTTCTGCTCGCCGCTGCCATCGTGTCGGGAGTCGTCGGCGACCTTGAAGATGCGCTCGTGATCGTCGCGATCGTCGTACTGAACGGAACGATTGGCTTTTTTCAGGACTTTCGCGCCGAACACGCTATGGCGGAACTCAAGCGACTGGCCGCGTTTCACGCGTCGGTCGTCCGTGACGGACGTCCATTGACGATTACCGCCGCCGAAGTCGTTCCCGGAGATATCGTCCTTCTCGAAGCAGGCGGCGCCGTTCCCGCCGACCTGCGAGTGATCGAGGCTCCGCAGTTAAGAGTCAGCGAAGCAACGCTGACGGGCGAGGCCGCCCCCGTCGACAAGCATCCGCTGCCGCTAACGGGCGATGCGACGCTCCCCATCGCCGACCGGACCAACATGGTCTACAAGGGCACCATCGTGACCTATGGGCGGGCTCGCGGCGTGGCAGTCGCAACGGGGATGAATACGGAACTCGGCAAGATCGCCGCCCTGCTGGAGTCGGCTCCCGCCCTACAGACTCCGCTGCAACGGCGGCTGAGTCGATTCGGCAAGCAACTCGCCATAGCCATTCTCGCATTCTGCGTGCTGATATTCGTGTTCGGCGTATCGAGCGGCGAGCCACCGATACTCATGTTGCTCACCGCACTGAGCCTTGCCGTCGCCGCCATTCCAGAAGCATTGCCCGCGGTTGTCACGATGATGCTGGCCCTCGGTGCACGCAGCATGGCGCAGCGCGCGGCGCTGGTCCGGCGCCTTCCTGCCGTGGAGACGCTCGGCTCCGTGAGTTTCATCTGCACAGACAAGACCGGCACGCTGACGCTCAATGAAATGCGCGTGGTTGAAGTATGTCCGGCGGGGATGCGGCGGTTGCAAGCCGCGAGCATGAGCATCGACGATATCACCGGGCAGTTGCTGCGGGCCGTTTCGCTGTGCAACGACGCGGCGCACGACGCATCCGGCAAGCTGACCGGCGATCCCACTGAAGTGGCACTGTGGCAGGTCGCGGCGGACGCCGGCGTCGATCGTTCCGCTCTCGACAAATCGACGCCGCGCTGCACGGAAATGCCGTTTGATTCCGTACGAAAACGCATGACCACCGTGCATCGGGTTGAAGACTCGTTTATCGCCTATACCAAGGGTGCGCCTGAAACCGTGATTGAACGGTGTACATCGGTTATCGGACAGGACGGCACGCCGTTCGACGCGGCCACCTTGACGTCGATGGCGGGTGCGATGGCGGCGGACGGACTGCGCGTGCTGGCTGTGGCAGCGCGCCGCTGGCCGCACATGCCACCCGCCGGCATCGACGAACTCGAGTGCGACCTGACGTTACTCGGCTTTATCGGCATGCTCGATCCGCCTCGCCCCGAGGCCGCAGGTGCTGTCGCATTGTGCAGGGAGGCCGGCATCACCCCGGTGATGATTACGGGCGACCACCCGGTCACCGCGTTGGCGATTGCCAGAATAGTCGGCATTGCTACCGATGAAAGGCAGGTCATGACCGGCTACGCGCTGAGCAGCCTGTCCGACGAGGCACTGCTCGAAGCGACACAGCGCATCCGCGTCTACGCAAGGGTGGATCCCTCGCAGAAGATCCGCATCGTGAAAGCAATGCAGTCGACCGGGCACTACGTTGCGATGACCGGCGACGGTGTCAACGATGCACCTGCCCTTGCGGCGGCAAACATCGGCGTGGCAATGGGCAAAGCCGGCACTGACGTCGCGCGCGAAGCGGCCAGCGTGGTCCTGCTCGACGACAATTTCGCGACGATAGTCGCGGCAGTCCGGGAAGGCCGAAGGGTTTATGACAACGTTCGCAAATTCATCCGTTACGTATTGACCGGCAACCTGGCGGAACTTTGCGCCATCGCGCTTGCACCGCTTTTCGGTCTTCCGATCCCCCTGCTGCCGATCCAGATCTTGTGGATCAACTTGCTGACCGATGGCCTGCCGGGGCTTGCACTGGCAGCTGAGCCTGGCGAACCAACCATCATGCAACGGCCGCCCAGGCCTCCCGACGACAGTCTGTTCGCACATGGACTATGGCAATACGTGGTGCGGATCGGCATCGTAATAGCAGCCGTAACGATGGGCACACAGTGGATTGCGATGGGGCTCGACGACGCACACTGGCGCACCATGACCTTCACCGTGCTGGCCTTGTCCCAGATGGGACATGTGCTCGCCATCCGTTCCGAGCAAACGTCGATCTTCACCCAGGGTTTGCTGTCGAACCGCCCGCTGGCTGCTGCGGTTGCGCTGACTATCGCGTTGCAGCTCGCCGCGATCTACGTTCCCGCGCTCAACAACATACTCGACACCGCGCCGCTGAACGCGCAGGAACTCGGCTTTTGCCTCTTCGTGTCCGCGCTGGTTTTCGTTCTGGTGGAAGCGGAAAAGTGGTTCATCCGTCACCGGTCAGCCGGCGTATCCGCAACCGCAAGCAATCCTCGCCAATGAAGCACAATCCGACCATGCCGGACCGCAAGCGTGTTATCCAGGCCGTGTTGCTCGCCGCAATCCTGGTGCTTGGTTACGTCGTTCTTTGGCCGTTCGTCATACCTGTCGCGTGGGCGCTCATCATCGCGTATGTAACCTGGCCGTTGTACTGCCGGCTCCATGCCTTGATAAGAGGCCGCGCATGGATAAGCGCTCTGTTGATGACGCTGCTGGTCGGAATGATTGCATTTATTCCGATCGCGTCGCTGATTTCGCCCGTCTTTCGCGAGTTCCTGGCACTCTACCGCAACGTTGCCGAATACGCGGCGTCCGGCCCGCTTCGCATTCCGGATTTCATCGCGCGCATTCCGTGGCTAGGACATGCGCTACAGCAGCTTGTCAGCGAATTCGCGGATGACCCTCAAAGACTGCATGCCTATATCACGCAGTCGGGCGACCGCTGGATCGGCGAACTCGCATCAATGGTCGGCAGCGTTGGGCGTAATGCGATCAAACTTGGTTTCGCCACCCTGACCCTGTTCTTCGCGTATCGCGACGGACACACCCTGCTCAGGCAGGTTCAACGTGTGATGCGGCCGGTTCTGGGAGATCGGCTCGATGGCTACCTGAGCGCGATCGGCGGCGTCACGCGTTCGGTCGTCTATGGACTCGCCCTCACCGCGATAGTGCAAGGCGCGCTTGCCGGGTTGGGTTATTGGGCGGCGGGTGTCGAGGCGCCGCTGCTCCTGACGATCATCACGACGCTGGCTGCGTTGATTCCGTTCGGCACACCGTTCGTCTGGATACCCGTAGGCATCGGACTGATCGCAAACGGCAACACGTTCGCCGGCGTGGGACTTCTGTTATGGGGCGCGCTGGTGGTGAGCTGGGTCGACAACCTGATACGGCCCGTGGTTATCAGCAATGCCGTGCGTGTTCCCTTTCTGCTCGTCCTATTCGGCGTACTGGGCGGCATCGGCGCATTCGGGTTTATCGGGCTGTTCGTCGGGCCGGTCGTGGTTGCCATCCTGCTCGCGTTGTGGCGGGAATGGTGCACGAGCGAGCCTGAAACAGGCTCCGTGGATAGTGCAGATCAGCCGTCGTCGTTGACGCGCCGGACTTGAGTCCGGGTTGCAGTTCCGTGCCGCGCGGGGCGAACCGGCACCGCCGACGCTGATTATCTGCCTGACGGGCATGCGGTGCCCGCTGCGTGGTAATGTAGCCGGCCAGATGCGCAATCATTGCCACAGGCGCACTTTTTTCCCACGTAAAGAGTTTCCGCCAGCGTTGAGGAACGTCACGAGGAGGCTCAAGATCATTGTGCGTCCGTAGAAAAACCCCTGACCGATTTCAGCTCCGGACCGGCTGACCACCCTATGGTGGCTGGCACTCTCGACTCCCTCGGCAACCACAATCGAGCCCAACTCCCGAGCCGCGTCGACTAAAGCCGCCAACCGTTGCCGGCGTTCGCCGTCGTCGAGCGCAAGGATCCGCCGATCGATCTTCAACAGATCGAAATGAAACGCTTCGTGAAGCGTGCTGTACATCTCGACACTGGTTGCACCTGACATCGCCAATCTCACTCCCCGCGCTCTCAACATGGTGACGGCATCGAGAACGCCTTTTGTCGGTCTGGCACAGTGTTCTTCAGGCAGATGCAACACCAGGCGGGAAAGGATCGATTCAGCCGAGCCGATCACGTCCGATACGAACGTCGGACTCTCGACATGCCTCGCGGCAACCTTGATTCCGATGTACAGGGATCTCGAAGCCACCAGCGGTCCGAGTTCGCGGACCGCCGTCGAAAGAATGAAACGCGTAACGGGCCCGATGAACGAACGCTGCTCGATACGACTCATGTAGTGATGGGGGCCCAACTGCCCGTACTCCACATTGTCCCATCGTATCAACGCATCGACCCCGACACAGCGCCCCTCGCTCAGGCTGACCAGCGGCTGGTATTCCACCCGGAACTCTCCCCTCTTTATCCCCGCTTTAGCAGCGCGAATGAGCTTCGCGTCGGGTGTCAGGTGTCGTTTGTAGAACATCCACGCACAGTGGATAAGCAGGCATGTCATCAGCCATAAAGCCAGCCAGGCCGCTAGTCCCACCAACAGGCGGCGACTTACGCGTGTTCGGGCGCCTGCAACCGGGCGCACATCCGGCTCGGGCTCCGGCTGCGCCGATTCGCTCGCCTCGCCAGGCGCGGCTCCGCCTTCGCAAGCCTGGCCGCGTTCGCATCCAGTCGGCCCCGTCAGATCCAGGTCTTCTTCGGGCGGAGAAGAACTCGAAGTTTCCGGCACAAGACCGGTGAACGCGGGACCAGAGGCTACCGACGGCAAGCCGCTCATATACGCCAACTCAGCGTCGGCGGAATCCTCCACCGGACCCGTAACGGGCTGCGGGACATCGGTCGCACGACCTGGTGACGAACGTCGAACGCCGGCCTCGGGCTTTGGCACGTCAGCGGAAAAACTGCATGCCAACCGTGCGCCATCGACAAGCTTCATTGGAGTTGCGGTCGCCCCAGCGAGCGTTGCCGGGATGAGGGCCAGAGGAGGATTCATGCAATCGGTGTCCGATTGATCGGATTGCGCGGACTGCAATGAGGTAGCGGTGTCGGATATAAGCGCTCGATGCTCCTGCGCATGAGCGCCCGTCATCGTTAGGACTACCGTCAAAGCAACCGGCAGCAACCACTGCGTTCGTCCCCTCTGAAGTTCCGGCACCGCCGGATCGGCAAACTTCGCCCAAAATGATTCCGATTCCCCTTTCATAGTACAACTCAGCCCTTTTGATCGGTTGTTGTGTATTGCAGCTCTGTGAAGTTCGCGCCTTCCAGGCAATGCATTTTCACGACGCCACGCAATCGTTTGCGCACCGGCGTCAAGAATCCGGCGGCTCGATGGACCGGCACAATGTCTTATGCCGTGTGATATGAGCGTCCGTTGGAGGAATTGCGATATCCGCGACCCGGGAAGCACAGCGCGTGAACGGCCGGCTTCCGATAGATCATGGGCCGCGCGCGGGATCGACCGTAGCGGACTTAGGCCCCACGCTTCGGCTACGGCGGCAAGCGCGGCCGAAGCACCTTGATCCAGGCCCATTCAGTAAAGAAGGCGCTTTCGTCCGCGCCGGGACTACGCCAGCGATGAAGGCGCGACTACGATCGTGCGCCAGCTCCCGGCAGATGCGCGGGATAGTGCGGAGACATTTCATCGGACGGCCGGGCACGTTCGCTTACTCTTGCCGTGCGATTTGCGAGACCAGATCACAATCGGCGACCATGTTCTCGGCACTTTCAGCAAGCGCAGTAATGATGTCGCGGCCAAATTCCTCCATCGCGGCCTGCCACTCAGCGGTGCCGACCGGGAAGTCGGCCGCGTCATTCTTTTGCTGTATTTTTCGCATCGTCTTCACGGATAGAGCAAGAGCGCGAGCCGTCGTGTGAAGAGATTTATCGTAGACAAATATCAAAATGTTTCCACAATTAGGCAATATTTTTCGGCGCTTTTTACGAACATCAGGATAAGAAATTCGATCGATTTAGACGCTTTCCGTTGAGATCGATACAGCTCAATTTCTTTACGATTTGTCATTGCAATCACAACAATTGTTTGTGTCACATAGCGATTGGTCGCTTTCCCGACGCTGATGAACCGGGGTTTCACTGTAAAATTCCTCCTGCTCGACTTCGCTCAAGGAATTCAGCAGACTTAGCGTCCGCTCATGAACCAGCATCCCGATCATCCCCGCCAACGTACAGCTGTAATGGCTCGCGAGCCTTTCCAGCTGTCGTTTTGTAGCGATCGGAATTACCGCGGTCAACCGCTCGTAGCTGCCACCAGATCCGAGATTGCGTGCCCTGAATCGGCGCTGCTTTTCTGCGTTCGATATTCCCATACGAAGCGTCTCCGGCAGTGGATCCTGTTCCTGCTAACCCATGACGGTATTCAGGCGCGTTTCTGTGACAGGTCTATCGGCAGCAGAGAACGTTCCTGAAGATAACCGGATCGGTTACGCCGTAACCATCTGCAATCCATGCCATTAAATTTATCGGCCAGTACGCTTTAAATGAGTGCCGTGCTGAAACTCGGCATACGTAAAAATTACGGACCGGATAAGAATCGGGCATTCCGACACAAATAATATGAAACAAACCGCTGAAGCTGCCTTGTGTCGTCTAGCTGGCGTGGCGATGAGGCCGCCGAGGATTGTCGCTTGGCGTACGCGTTGTTCACGAGACGAGATGGAGTGCCAACTATTCAGTCACCCGTTCCAAACGGTCGCTTGTGGTCGATATGTACAAGTGTCGGTTTCCCCTTGCCGCCGGACCCAGGCTGGATTCTTGCGAACGCTGCAATCCGCCATCCTGATGTCCACCCTCGGCCGAATATGCACTCGGATGGGTTCCGCGCAAGAAGACCGACTTTGCAAACCACATTTTTTGCCAAGCTGCGCCACGCGGCGTCCTCGGGTGAATGAGGCTGGGTTCAGGCCGGCTCAACGAAGGTGTCGGCCAGACACAAGCGGCACGCGCCGCCGAAATGGATCGAAAACTAATTAAATAAATCCCTCGAACGGTCGATAACCAGTTCAGCCGCTTCCCTTCCGGCGGTTGGACTAAACATGCAGAGCTCATACAACCTTTGGCTGGTAGCCATTTCATTCGTCGTCGCGACGCTCGCGTCGTATACAGCGCTCGATCTGACCGGCCGCATTTTCCTGCTGGCATCGCCGCGTCTGCGGCATGTCTGGCGCCTGGGCGGCGCCGCGGCACTCGGCGTCGGCATCTGGTCGATGCACTTCATCGCGATGCTCGCCTTTTCTCTGCCGATTCCGCTCGGCTACGACTTCGCGACGACCGCCGCTTCGCTCGGACTCGCGGTCGCTGCTTCGTACCTGGCGCTGCACATCACGACCCGTGAACAACTGACCGCAAGCCGCCTGCTGGCCGGCGGCGTAGTAATGGGATGCGGCATTGCCGGCATGCACTACGTCGGCATGGCCGCGATGCAGATGACGCCCGGCATCGTTTATCAGCCGGCATGGTTCGCCGGCTCGCTCGCGATCGCGATCGGCGCGTCGAGCGCCGCGCTGTGGCTGGCGCGCGCGCTCAGCGACGACGACGCGCGCCACGTGGTGCGCAAGCGTCTGGCCTCGGCACTGGCGATGGGCATCGCGATCAGCGGCATGCATTACGCCGGCATGGCCGCCGCCGGGTTTCCGCCCGGCGTCGTATGCGGCGCGGCCAACGGCGTCAGCACCACGTGGCTCGCGACTTCGGTGATCCTGTTCACCTTTGCCATTCTGATCGTCACGCTGATGCTGTCTCGTTTCGATGCGCGCACCACCTTTCTGGTCGGCGCGGTGTCGAACCTGAACGGCCAGATCGTGCGGCTCGCCACGCTCGACAGTCTGACCGGTCTGCCGAACCGCAGCACGCTGACCGAGCGGATCGAACACGCGATCCATCGCGCGCAGCGGCAGCGCTCCATGTGCGCGGTCCTCTTCATGGACCTCGACGGCTTCAAGACGATCAATGATTCGCTCGGCCACTCGGTCGGCGACCAGGTGCTGACCGCGTTCGCACAGCGCCTGCTGCTGTGCGTGCGCGCGAGCGACACCGTGGCGCGACTGGGCGGCGACGAGTTCGTGGTGCTGGCCGAAGATCTTGGTTCGCGCGAAGACGCCGGCGCGCTGGCCGAAGGTGTGCTCGACCGGATGCGCATGGGCATGTGGACCGACTCCCAGCCCCTCCAGGTGATGCCGAGCATCGGCATCGCGCTCTTTCCGCACGACGGCGACACGGTCGACAGCCTGCTGAAAAACGCGGACGCCGCCATGTACGAAGCCAAACGTGCGGGCCGCAGCACCTATCGCTTCTTCGAGCGCAGCATGAACGAGGCGGCCATGCGCACGCTGCAGATTCAGAACGCGTTGCACGACGCGCTCGCGGCCGGTCAGTTCTCGCTGCACTTCCAGCCGAAGTTTCACGGCGGCGGCGAGTCGCTGGCCGGAGCCGAAGCGCTGATCCGTCTGCATCACCCGCAACTCGGCGATCTGGCGCCGCTCGAGTTCATTCCGATCGCCGAGCGCTCGGGGCAGATCGTGCAGATCGGCTATTGGGTCGTGCGCGAAACGTGCCGGCAGATTCGCCGCTGGATTTCTCAGGGCCTGCCGTCGATGAAAGTGGCGGTCAACCTGTCGCCGCGCCAGATGCTGCAGCCGAACCTCGTCGCGAACATGCTCGAGATCGTCCAGGCCGAAGGCGTGCAATGCGAGCAGATCATGTTCGAGATCACCGAAACCGTAGCGATGCAGGACGCCCCCAAAACCATCGAGATGATCCGCCAGTTCCAGGCGTGCGGCTTCGAGATCGCGATCGACGACTTCGGCACCGGCTATTCGAGCCTCGCCTATCTGCAGCGCTTTCGCGTGAAGCAACTGAAGATCGACCGCTTCTTCACCAACGGTCTCGACGTGCATGGACCGGAAGGCAGCGCGATCGTTTCGGCGATCATCGCGCTCGCACATTCGCTGGAAATGGATGTGGTAGCCGAGGGCGTGGAAACCGAATCGCAACTCGACATGCTCAGGACCATGATGTGCGATGAAATGCAGGGGTTCCTGCTCGGCAAGCCGCTCAACGCCGACGACTTCGGCAACCTGCTGCGAGAGAGAATGGTAGCTGCGTGAGCGTCGCGATCTTCTGAAGCGGGCAGCGCGGCATTGCCGTTAACCGCGCCCCTTGGCGGATCGCGATTTACAAATGAACAATAACAGGCGGCTCTGGGGTTGGAGAGTTCATGAAATTCGACGTAGCGACGTTTACTTCGTTGTGGTTGATCACGTTTTTGTGCTGCGCCCTTATTACGACTGCGCTGTCGCATATGTTCGCGCGCGTCGTCGCGTTCCGCTTCTGGGCGGTCGGCTTCTATCTGCTGGCTGCGTCTTCGGCCTGCTTCGCCTTGCATTTCAGGTGGAATTACGACGTGTTGCTGATCGCCACCGCGACGCTTGCGCTGCAAAGCCGCCTGCTGATCTGGGCCGGCACGCGCAAGCTGTTCGGCGTGAGCGCGCCGTGGCGCGCCGGGCTTGCCGGCACAGCCGTATTCTGCGCGCTGTACACCTGTGCCCTGCTGTTCAAGGTGCCGCTCATGTTGCGCGCCGGCCTGCTCGTGCTGTTTTTTCTGCCGCTTCGCGCCGCCACATTGTATGAAGTGTGCCGCCGGCGCCGTCCGCAGCTCGGGCCCGCTCGCCTGATCGCGATGATCGGCGGCACGATCGCCACGCTCAATGCAATCGTGCCGCTCCTGCTCGTGCTGCTCGATCGCACCAATCTGTCGCTGCTGCTCGGCAATCCGCAGCATACCTCGGCGCTTTACGCGGTCGTGTTCGCGGGCGACCTGCTGCTGGCGAGCGGCCTGATCGTGCTCGCTTTCAAATTGCAGATGGTCGAAATGAACATGCTCGCCACGCTGGAGCGCGGCGCCGTGGAACGTCTCGCCACAACGCGGGCACTGCGCGCGGAACGCGATATGCGGCCCGCGCGCGGCGATGCGCTCGGCCACGACACGTCGGCGCAGCGCCAGTCGCTGCCGGGGCCGGTCTGATACGCCGCCCGCCTAGCCGGCCTTGCGCTCGTCGAACGCGCTGTCGGCCACCGACACCAGATGCGGCGTCGCCACCTGCGCCACGTCCTGTTTGGTGAGCTTGCCGTCCACCGAGGCGCCGCAATCCATGCGCAACTGCTGGTAGTAGATGTTGCCCGTCACATGCGCATTGCTCTGCAACTCGACGAAGTGATCGGCAATCACGTCGCCGACGATCCTGCCGTTGACCACCACGTCGTAACCGTGCACGTTGCCTTCGATCGAACCGCGATCGCTCAATACGAGCAGCGTCTGGCCGCCCGGCTCGCCGCTGACGTTGCCTGTGACGTGGCCGTCCATGCGCAGGCCGTTGCTGAACTGAAGGTCGCCGGTGATCCGCACGTCGTGGGCGACCAGGGTGGCGAGCTTGGTCTGCTGGATGCCCGCGGCTTTTTTCTTGTTGAACATAGCAATCTCTTGTGAATGGAAAGGGTCGTCGTGCAATGCCGGGCGCGGCGTCGAACCGGGTGTGGCTGGTGTGTTTGCTGGTTGTCGTGACCAGGTGACGTGGGTGGTTCGCGTAGGCCAGGAACGATCAGCGGCCCTCGGCTTCGGTCTGTGCCGACGGCCGGCCCTTGCTCTGGCCGCGCAGAAATTGCAACTCCGCGTTGAGCCGTGCAACCTCGGCTGCGGCGCCGTCCGCCGTTTTCTGCACCGCAGCGCGCGCCGCCGATTCTTCCGCCAACGCGAGCCGCGCACGCGTCAACTCGATCTGCTCGGTGCTCCTGTCGGCGGGCGCCGCGTTGCATGGCGCGAGCGGCGTGTCCGCGCGCTTCGCGTGCCAGAACGCCAGGCCGGCCGCACCCGCACAAGCGCACAGCACGCATGCCACGGCCCACACCATCACGCGAAAACCCAGCGAACGCGCTGGCCGCAGCATATAGGTGCGGTGAGTCAGGCTGCCCGCATTGCGCCGAAGACGTCGGTCAGCCATGAGGCGCGGGCGAAAAAAGCGCGAGGTAGGCAACCGGATTGACCGGCGCACCGTTGACCAGCACTTCGAAATGCAGATGCGGACCGGTGGAGCGGCCAGTCGAGCCGACATCGGCAATATATTGGCGCGGCAGCACCAGATCGCCGACATGCACGACAATGCGCGACGCGTGGCCATAGCGAGTCATGAGGCCGTTGCCGTGATCGATTTCGACCGCATTGCCATACCCCGATTTCTCGCCGGCGAGGACCACGCGGCCACCAGCCGCCGCGAGAATCGGCGTGCCGGTTTTCGCAACCAGATCGAGTCCCGGATGAAAGCTCAAACGATGCGTGAACGGATCGATACGATTACCGAATGGTGAGCCGAAGCGTGCGCCGTCGGCAGGCATGCGGCCGGGAAAGGCGGCGAACGCGACCGCGTGCCCGGCGGTCTGCTGTTCGAGCGCCGACAGCGTCGCGGCAATGCAATCCAGTTGCTGGGCGGTGCGCTCGGCATCGGCATGGCGGCTCGGCGCCGGCGCGAGTTCGCTGCAGCGAAGCGGCGGCAGCGAAGGGCCGCCCTCGCCTTCGTCTTCGCTGTCGGTGGCGGCCGTATCGGAGGCGGGCGCCGCAGCCGGCGAGGCAGGCACGACAGGCGCGCGCGGCGCCGGCCGTGGCATGTTCAGGCGTGCTTCGAAATCGCGTAAGTTGCCGACCTGCGCGGTCAGTCGCGCGATGCGCGGCTCGATCTGCGCCACTGAAGCATTCAGCTTGCCGAGCTGATCGATCGCATAGTCGTGCTCGACGTGAGCCGTCACCGGTTCGCCGGACCCGGCAACGTGCACCGGCCAGTGCGAGCCGATCGCAAAGCCCGCGGCGAGTGCGAGCGCAGACGCGCCGCCGGCTGCGCTCAAAGACAGCGTCAACGCAGTGCGGCGCGTGACGAAGCCGACCGAGCCGCTGGCAAGCCGATTACCGGCGCGAAACACGGAAGCCATTAGCGGCACCCCGCGCGCGACGGGCTCGCTGAACGCATTCGCCCGAACATGGCGCAGTGCGTGTTCGGAATGGACAACGCGTTCAGCGCGCTAAACGTGCGCCATGTGCGACACGTACCACGCGATTGCGAGCGGAACAGAAGATCGGCCATCGGGACTGACTGCATACGGCATCGACCGGATATACGCCGGCCGCGATAATGGGCAGAGGGCGCCGATTATCACCTGGCATCACGAAGCATCATCTCAAATACCAGGAGACCGGGTAATGTATATCTGCGACACGCCGTGACCGGCACGCCGCGCCATCACCCGCACGCGGCGCTGCAGCGGCCGCTCCGCTCAAACCGATGCTTCGGTCTCCTGCGCCTCGCTCCGTTCCCGTTCGGCCAACGCGGCGAGCCGCTCGCGCAGCGCCCCGCCGGAACGCGTCATCGGCATGCGCAGTTCGTCGCGTATCAACCCTTGCGCGGCCAGCAGTGCCTTGACGGGCGCCGGATTCGGCTCGGCGAACAGCGTCTGGATCAGCGGCGCGAGCGCGTGAAAAATGCGCCGGCCTTCGTCGAGCCGCCCCGCCGCGAGCGTGCGATATAGCGCGACAAAGCGCTCGGTCCGCACATGCGCGGATGCCGCAATCGCCCCGCTGCCGCCCAGACACAAGGTGTTGAAAATATTGATGTCCTCGCCGGCCAGCACTTGCAGGCGGCCATCCCGAATCAGCGCGAGCGTGATGTCGAGCGAACCGGCGCAATCCTTCACCGCCTGAATCCGTGGATGCGCGGCGAGCGCAAACAGCGTGTCGAGTTCGAGCCGCACGCCGGTTCGATAGGGAATGTCGTACAGCACGACCGGCTTCGCGCTCGCATCGGCAAGCGCCGTGAAGTGTTCGACAATGCCGGCCTGCGAAGGCCGGATGTAGTACGGCGCGGCCATCAGCACGCCCGCGATCGGCAGCGGATTCAGTTGCTCGATACGCTCGCGCATGCTCGCCGTGTGATTGCCCGACACGCCGACCAGCACCGGCAGCGCCCGCGCATCATGCGGGTGGCGAGCGGCGGCCTGCGCTTCGTCGAGAATCGTGGCCAGCACGGCGTCCTGCTCGGCGGCATTGAGCGCGGCCGGTTCGCCGGTGGTGCCGAGCGCGACCAGCCCGGCAATGCCCGCGCCGGCATAGCGGCGCACCAGTGCGCGCAAGGCGGCGTGATCGACGGCGCCGTCGGCGAACGGCGTGATGAGCGGAACCCACATACCCGAAAAAATAGACATGTCTTTACCTCGATGACGACCGTATCGATTCCGTGCAGCGTGCGAGGGAGGAAAGACAGGAAAGTGCCCAGGCGGGCGTTGACCGGCTGTTCCGTCGCATCTGACGGAACAGCGTGCTCCGGTCAGATGAGCGGCTGTTTTTTGGCTTTGGCGCCGACGTTCGAATCACTCGCGCGCGCGATCGCGACGCTCGCATGGGCGAGACGCGTGAAGGTCGACGGGCGGAGTCTGAACGTTGGGCCGGAGTGCATGAGACGCAGTGTAACCGCGACCGGCGCGGCCTGGCAAAGCCTGTCGCGAAAATCGCTTGACTTCTGGCGCGGGGAAATTAATATACGCAAAGCGTACATCGCGCCCACCATCCCCTCCTTCCGACAGGTGCCTCCATGAGCGTCCCGCAACAAGCCTTCTTACGCGACGCGATGCGTCGCCTGAACATGACGCGCGACACGTTCGCGAGCCGCATCGGCGTGTCGCGCCGGGCGCTCGATACATGGCTCCTGCCGGACGACTCGCAGGAATCGCGGGCCATGCCGGAGATCGTGGAGCGCTTCGTGTCGGAAATCGTGGTGCACGGCGAGCCGGGCGAAAAACATACGCAAAGCGTAGACTCACAGTCGCTCGCGAGCCAAATGCTTTTCGAGGGCAAGCCGCAGTTGCTCTCGGTGGATCAATTCTCGCGCGACTCGGTGGAAGCGCTCTTCCGCGTCGCCGACATCATGCAGCCGATCGCCCGGCGCCGCAAAATCTCCCGCGTGCTGGAAGGCGCTGTGCTCGGCAATCTGTTCTTCGAGGCGAGCACGCGCACCCGCGTGAGCTTCGGCGCGGCGTTCTGCCGGCTGGGCGGCTCGGTTTGCGACACCACCGGTTTCACGTTTTCGTCGATGGCCAAGGGCGAATCGATCTACGACACCAGCCGCGTGATGAGCGGCTATGTGGACGCCCTGGTGATCCGCCATCCGGAGCAAGGCTCGGTGGCCGAATTCGCGCGCGCGACCAATGTGCCCGTGATCAACGGCGGCGACGGGCCGGGCGAACACCCGAGCCAGGCGCTGCTCGATCTGTACACCATTCAGCGTGAGTTCTCGCGCCTCGGCAAAATCGTCGACGGTGCCCATATCGCCCTGGTCGGCGACCTGAAGTACGGGCGCACCGTGCACTCGCTGGTCAAACTGCTGGCGCTGTACCGCGGCATCAAGTTCACGCTGATCTCGCCGCCTATGCTCGAAATGCCGAGCTATATCATCGAGCAGATTTCGCGCAACGACCACGTGATCGAGCAGACTCACGATCTGTCCACCGGCCTGCGCGGCGCCGACGTGGTGTACGCCACGCGCATCCAGAAAGAGCGCTTTACCGACGAATCGTTCGAAGGCTATACGCCGGATTTCCAGATCAATCAGGCGCTGGTGGACAGCGTGTGCGGCGTCGATACGCTGATCATGCACCCACTGCCGCGCGACAGCCGCCCAGGCGCGAACGATCTGAGCGTGGACCTGAACCACGATTCACGGCTGGCGATCTTCCGGCAGACCGACAACGGCATTCCGGTGCGCATGGCGATTTTCGCGGTGCTGCTGGGCGTGGAGAAACTGGTTCAGCATTCCATGCGCGATGCGGCGTGGCGCCCGCCGGTCTATCTCGGTCCGGACGACGCGGTTTTTCATGGAATCGATTGATGGATCAGCGGGCGGCCTGAAGCCGCATCAAAGCGCGCCCCACAGCACACCCCACAGCGCGGCACGGTCTCAAGCCGTGGCGCTCGTGGCGCCGCTCCCGTTGCGCTTGAACGCCCCGGCGAAAAACAGCACCTGATACTGCACCGCATTGGCCCAGTACTTCCAGGTGTGGCCGCCGGGCCGTTCCGCGTAATCGTGCGGCACGCCAAGTTCGACCAGACGCTCGTGCAGCGTCCGGTTCGACTGCACGAGCGAGTCGTTCACCCCGCAGTCGATCGTGAGCGCGATATGCGCGGCGCCGAAGCTGCGCGCATTCTCGACGATCGCCTCGTTGTTCCAGAAGTCGGCATGCCGCGCCGGATCGCCGAATACCTGGTCGATGCCGGGCTCGTCCTCACAGCCTCGCGGATCCACCGCGCCGCTGATACTGCCTGCGGCACCGAACTCGTCCGGCCGGTCCAGCGCGATATGCAAGGCGCCGAATCCGCCCATGCTCAAGCCGGTAATGGCGCGCCCGCGGCGCGCCGCGATCGTGCGGAAATGCGCATCGACATACGTCACCACCTCCGTACCCACATAGGTTTCGTAACGGCTGCGCGGATCGACCGGGCTGTCGATATACCAGCTTTCGTGGCCGCCGTCGGGCATCACGAGTATCACGTGGTAACGGTCGGCCAGCTTGCCGATCTGCGAATTCGAGGTCCAGTCGGTATAGTCGCCGCCCGAGCCATGCAACAGATAGACCACGGGAAAGCGGTCAACCCCTTTCCCGCGCGCGTACTGGTCGGGCAGCACGACCGTCGCCTCGAGCGACTTGTGCATGGCGACGCTTGGAATCGTGACGACCCGGGACTGAAATGCCCAGGCAGGCGCCGTAAAAAGCAGCGTCAGAATGAGCCAGAACGCACGAGCTTGGTTCATGGTTTGTCGCTCTTCCCTATCTAGGTGTCCGAAGAACACTGTCCGGTATCCGGCGGCAAAATCCTTTCAAGGACTCTAGCAACGGCGACTTACAACCAAATTTCAGTCAGGCATACGGTCTCGTCAGCTTCGGTCAGTCCGGGATGGCGACGGGTGATGCAGAGGTGCGGAGTCTCGCGCTTGCGCCGTATGAAGAGCCTACTGCGTACCCATCCCGCTCCTGCTCGACATGCGCACCGAAGCCGACTTGATCCGGCGCAATATCGGCCCGCAAAGTCAGTTCCGGAATCGTGTACGCGCCGCCGTTCTGAGCCCGGAACGGAATCGGCGCCGTCGTCCAGAGTTTGTCCAGACGCTGACCAAGCGCATCTTGCACAGCGGGATAATTCGTTTCATCGATACGGCTCGTCCGGTAGATCACGAACGGCGGCAACACGTCGAAGCCGGGGTAATACAGAATGCCGTGCTGAATCGGGAACAGCACGTCGTCCATCGGACCATTGATGCCTCGCGAGCTATAGTGCGATTCCCAGCCACCCGTCGTGACCACCAGCATTGCACGTTTTCCGGCGAGCCGACCCTCGCCGTAGCGTTCGCCCCAGCGCGCATCGGAGTGCTCTCCGACACCGTACGCAAAGCCATAGGCGTACACGCGCTCCACCCATCCCTTGAGGATGGCCGGCATGGTGAACCACCAGAGCGGAAACTGCAGAATGACCGCATCTGCCCACAAGAGTTTCTCCTGCTCGAGCTCGATGTCTTTGCTCTGCAGACCATTCTCGAACGCATGCTTCGAGTCGCGGGACGGATAAAAAAGCTCGCCGGGTTCTTTCGCGAGACTGTCGTGCGCGTCGAGCACTGCTTTCCACTTCATCGCGTACAGGTCGGATACCTGAACCGTGTGTCCGGCATCTTGAAGGCGTTTGACGGTAAAGTCCTTGAGGGATCCGTTCAACGATTTGGGTTCCGGGTGCGCGTAAACAAGAAGAACGTTCATGACTGGGCCTTCGTGACTGAAAGAAACCAAAGATAGACCCTGCTCCGGTATATTGGAAATGAATTCCCAATATGTCAGGTATAGCCATGAATAATCTGAGAGGGTTGGACCTCAACCTGCTGGTCACGCTCGACGTGCTGCTGTCGGAACACAATGTGACCCGCGCAGCGCAACGGCTGAACTTCTCCCAACCCTCGGTGAGCGTGCATCTGGCCAAACTGCGGGATGCCCTGGGCGACCCGTTGCTGCTGCCCGGACCGCGCGGCATGCGGCCCACCGCCCGCGCCGAAGCGTTGCGCGAAGCCTTGCGCGAAGCCCTCCAGGCACTGGAGCGCGCGGTGGCGCCGACCCGCCCGTTCAATCCAGCCGAAGCAAATCACACATGGCGCATTGCCGCGAGCGACTACGCCGAATCGACGATCATCCTGCCCTCTTTGGCCGGCTTGCGCGCCGCGGCGGCGGGCACGCGTCTCGCCATTGTCGAAGCGGCTCCGCCACGCATTGCGCGGCAGGCAGAACAGGGAGAGATCGATCTCGCTTTTCATACGAGCGAAGGGGCGCCCGAAGGTTTGCGCCGCCGGTTGCTGTTTGCCGAGCGCTACGTGCTGGTCGGCCGCGCCGGTCATCCGCGCCTGAAACGGCGGCCGACGCTCGCGCAGTTCTGCAAGCTCGAGCATGTGATCGTGTCGCCGGACGGCGGCGGCTTTATCGGCGTGACCGACAACGTGCTCGCGCAGGCCGGCCTGACACGCCGGGTCGTGCTGTCCGTGCCGCACTTTCTGTTCATGTCATCGGTGCTGGAGAGTACCGACCTGGTGGGGATGCTGCCCGCGCGGCTCGCGCGCGCCAACAGCGCGCTGCGGATGGTCGAGCCGCCGGTGGAGCTGCCGGGCTACGAAATGGCGATGCTCTGGCACGAACGCTCGCATCGCGACCCGGCGCATCAGTGGCTCAGGGAGTACATCGCGAATTCGGTGTGAGACCGGCTCCGTGCGACGGGAGCCAGTACCGCTGATAGCACCGGCCGTCTCGAGTCGCCGTCAATCTTCGCGCGCGCCCAGCGTGCGGATCGACGCGTTGCGCCACCGGCCCTGGTCAACCGCCTATCGCATCCAGTTGCGCGCGCACCTCGTCGGTAAAGCTCAACTGCGACGCCTGCAGATTTTCCCGCAGATGCCCGAGCGTCGACGTGCCGGGGATCAGCAGAATGTTAGGGGACCGATGCAATAGCCAGGCAAGCGCCACCTGCATCGGCGTCGCGCCGAGGGTTTGCGCAATGTCCGACAGCGCGGACGACTGAATCGGCGTGAAGCCGCCAAGCGGGAAGAACGGCACATACGCAATGCCCTTCCCCGCGAGTTCGTCGATCAGCGCGTCATCTTCGCGGCGGACGAGGTTGTAGTGGTTCTGCACACAGACGATTTCCGCGATGCGCTGCGCCTCCGTTATCTGCGTCGCGGTGACGTTGCTCAGACCGATATGGCGCACGAGCCCGCGGCGTTGAAGTTCGGCGAGGGCCGTCACCTGCTTTTCGAGCGAACCTTCAGCGGGTTCATGCACGTTGCCCATCATCCGCATATTGACGACGTCGAGCACGTCGAGGCCGAGATTGCGCAGATTGTCATGCACGCCACGCTCGATATCCTCCGGTTCGAGCGCCGGCAACCACGCGCCATCGCTGCCGCGCACGGCACCCACCTTGGTGACGATCACGAGGTCGCCGGGATACGGATGCAGCGCCTCGCGAATCAACTGGTTGGTAATGTGCGGCCCGTAGAAATCGCTCGTATCGATGTGATTGACGCCAGAAGCCAGCGCCTCGCGCAGCAAGGCGACAGCGGCGTGACGATCGTTCGGCGGTCCGAATACGCCGGGGCCGGCCAGTTGCATGGCCCCGTAGCCCATGCGGCGCACCGGACGGCCGGCCAGCAGGAAGGTGTCCGGGGTGGTGGGATTCGACATGGTGCTCTCCTTGGTGAGTGGTCGAGCAGAGTATGGCGGTGGTTGCGCTGTTAAATAAAGACGTCTAACGTGTACAGGTTGTTTAATAATGTGAACAGTGATCATGGAATTGAACGATCTGGCTGCATTCGTCTCGGTCGCGCGCGCAGGCGGCTTTCGCGACGCGGCGCGCATCGGCAACGTTTCGGCGTCGAGTCTGAGCATCGCCGTGCGCCGTCTCGAAGCGAAGCTCGGTTTGCGCCTCCTCAACCGCACCACGCGCAGTCTCGCTCCGACCGAGGCCGGGTTGCGTCTGATCGAGAAGCTGACGCCGCTATTCAGCGAAATGGAAGCGGCGCTGGACGTACTGAACGTCTTCAGGGACAAGCCGGCCGGCACGCTCAAACTGAACGTGCCGTCGAGCGCCGCGCGCATCGTCTTGCCGGGCATCATCGCGGCGTTCCTGAAAGCGTATCCCGACATACGCGTGGAGGTGGTAGTCGAAGATGGTTTCGTCGACGTGTTGTCCATCGGTTGCGATGCCGGCATTCGCTATGACGAGCGACTCGAACAGGACATGATCGCGATTCCGATCGGACCGCGTGTGCAACGCTTCGCCACGGCCGCGGCGCCAGGCTATCTCGACGTGCACGGACGTCCCAAGCATCCGGGTGAGTTGCTCTCGCACGCGTGCCTACGTGGCCAGTTCGCCGGCGGCGCGATGCCGATCTGGTATTTCGAGCGCGATGGTGAAGTGTTGCAGTTGAATCCGTCGGGACCGCTGCTGGTGCGCCCCGGCGCGGCAATCGACCTCGCAATCAGCGCGGCCGTCGCGGGTGTGGGCGTCATTCATCTGTTCGAAGACATGCTGCGCCCGCATCTGGATAGCGGAGCATTGGAGCCGATTCTGGAGCCGTGGTGGCAGCGCTTTTCCGGCCCGTTTCTCTATTATCCCGGGCGTCGCCATTTGCCGGCACCATTGCGCGCGTTCGTCGATTTTTTGAAGGCGCTCAATCCGGCTGCGTGAAGCAGGTTAATAGGGAATTAATACCGGCAAAATTGACCGTATCAAAGGCCCGTCGTGTAGCCGGTCGTCTTCATTGACTTCCAGTCACGCAAGAGGTGTTCCATAGCGCGCGATTGCGGTGATAATGGCGGAACCGATCCCAATGCGACACCATGACCGATATACGTACTAGCCCCCTGCGCAATTTTGCCGATTTCATTCGCGCGGAACGAACCCGACTCACCCGGCAGTGGATGAACGCCGTATTCGGCGACGCCGATCTGATCGAAGCGGACAAACTTACCTATCAGCAACTCGCCGATCATCTGCCGGAAATTCTCGAAGGACTGTGTCTGGCACTGGATGTCGAAGATCTCGAACGGGTCGAGCCGGGCATCGAGAGCGATGCGAGAAAACATGGCAAGGTGCGCTGGCGCCAGGGCTATCGTATCGAGGAACTGGTGCGTGAGCTCGATCTCTTTCATCAGACGCTCGCCGACATGCTGGAAGAATTCGCCAGTCTCGATCAATCGTTCACGCGCCGCCACGAGAGTCGGGCACGGCGCCTGATTGCCGAAACGCTCAGTATGGTCACTCTCACGTCGGTCAAGGAAGTGGTGAGCGAACGCGACCGCAAGATCGACGAATATACCGGCCGGCTCGAACGCGCCAATCACGAACTCACGCTGAAACAGCGTCTGGTGAGCGACCTTTACGAGTCGCGCATGCAGATCACGCGCAGCGTGGTTCATGATCTGCGCAACTTTCTGAATGCCTTCACCATCGCACTGCAATTGATCGCGCGCGCGCCCGGCAAAGCCGATACCGCGTTGACGCTGGCGAACCGCCAGGCAGCGGATATGAAACAGCTCGTCGATCAGATCGTCGAGTACTCCGTCGTGCTCGGCGACGGCGCTCCGCTCACACTCGAACAGGTCGAACTGCGGGAACTCTACGATGAACTGGTCGCCTCTTCGCGTCCGTCGATCGAGGCGAAAGGGCTCACGTTGCATGCAGCCTTTGATCCTGCATTGACGGCGGTCACGTCCAATCGTCTCAAACTCAAACAGATTGCCGTCAATCTGCTTTCCAACGCAACCAAGTACACGAAGTCCGGCGGCATCGAACTCAAGTTCGCGATGGCCGACGAGTCGCACTGGACGATTCGCGTCTCCGATACCGGCGTGGGTATTGCGCCTTCGGACGCGGACCGCGTGTTCGACGAATTCGAGCGCGCTGCGGGCGAAGATATTCCCGGCACGGGTCTCGGTCTCGCGATCGTCAAGGAACTGAGCCGTGTGTTGGGCGGGCAGATCAATTTTGCGTCGCGCGAAGGTGTGGGGACTACATTCGAGATCCGCTTCCCGCTGGCACTCGCGGAACCGCAATAAGAGCGCGGGAGACTGACATTCGCGAGGCTGATCGCGAATTGGCCACACGTGATATAGCCGGTCCAGTCTCAACTCCGACGCTCACGCATACGCCCTATGGAAGCAACGCGGGCGCGAGTGTTCAGCGGGAGGGCCGCGCGGTCAGCGCGGCCACCGATCCACTGCCGCCCGTCGACACACACCCGCTCATCGCGCCGCCCCTGTCGTTCAGCCCGCGCACGACCACTTCGGACGACTTGCCATCACGTCTTGCCAGTTCCGCGAGATCGAGCAGCGCCACATACCGGGCGGAGCATTCCCGCGACGATCCCATCACATCGCGCGTGCCTGCTGCTGTCCCGAAGCGGCTGATTGCAATCACCAATCCTGTCGCAACGACGATCGCTGCCAGCGTGCCCGGTTTGTAGAATCGCCCGGGCCGCAATTCATTGAAAGCCGGTCTGAACGCAGTGCTTTCACTCTGCTCAACTGTCCCACGTGATTTGACTCGCATGGCGGCTCCCATCACGACCAGTGCGCAGGCACCCAGACACGCCCGATCCAATGGCCCGGCACCCAAACCACCGGACGCGGCGCCGGTGCGACATACACCACCCGCGGAGCGACATACACGGCAGGCGGCAGAGGCGGCGGTACGTAGACAATTGGAGGCGGCGGCACGTAGGCCACCGCTGGCGCGACCACGACCGGCTTTGGTGCAACCACGACTGGCGCAGGCGACACGACAACTGCGGGTGGCGGCACATACGCGACCAGCGGCGCGACGACAACCGGCTTCGGCGCCACGACGACCGTGGTACCGCCCGTCGCCACAACACCCGTGCTCGCCACAACCGTCCCGCCCGACGTCACCGTATTGCCGTGTACGCCCGTCACGCTCGACGAGGTCGTCACGACGCCCGACGCAACGCGCGTGGCCGAACCGGAGTGACTGACGATTCCGCCATCCGGTCCGCTCACCGTGCCCGAACGCGAACATGTTGAACCGGTGCAATTCGTCGACGCCGAATGACTAACCGTATTGCCGTTCGAACCAGTCACCGATCCCGACGACGAATACTGCCCCAGTCCGGTCTTCGTGACCTCGCCGGAGGTGGCGGCCGTCTTGCCGTCCGGCCCCGTGAGGGTGCCGGTATGCGAACACGTGCCACCGGCGCAGCTGGTATCGCCCGAGTGCTGGACGGAGTTGCCGTGGCGGCCCGTCGCGGTGCCCGAATTCGAGAACTGGCCCGGCGCGGTGCGAGTCACCGTGCCGGTGTTGGTGGCGAGGCCGCCGTAGGGGCCGACGACACCGCCCGCATGCGAACAGCTGCCGCCGCCGCACGCGCCGTAACGCGCGCCGTTATAAGTGCCGCGCGACGTATATGCGGTGCCGTGTTCGGACCACGCGAACGCCGATGCGCTGCCGAGCGTGAGTACAGCCGTTGCGGCGCAGAGTATGAGCTTGCGTAGCGCGCTGCGTGCGGACGAAGGCGGCGTCACCGGGGCGGGCACGGAGGCAGCGGCGCATGCGCCGGCCGGAACGACGAACGAACGATTCTTCACGATATATCCTTCCTGGATTCGGGCCACTTCGATCACTGCGGCGTGGCAACGAACGGACTATAGAAGGACGCGCCGACATAATCGACAGGGAAGATATGTCACGCTGTTTCACCGGCAGGAGGGCCGGTGAAACAAGGGTTTTGCGGGCGTTTTCCGCACAGCGTGACATATTTCGACATAGATTGAACACGCTGTTTCATTGGGCGAAGCCACAATGGCGTTGTAGATTGTCACAATCCAATTGACTACGCGCGTTTTGTTTTCCCACTTATCATTGCGCCAGTTGCAAACCGGCCCACACGAGCTGGCACAGAATGGGCCTTTCGACGCGAACCCCCGCTCGCCTGTGCTTCAACCAACGTCGAGCAGCCCCTGGAGGAGTGCAAAGCGTGACAATCCGCATACCTGAAATCTCCCCATCCTTACGTAAGTGGACCGAGAAAGCGGCTCTGGATCACGCGAGCGTCATCGATCGGGTCTATGCGGCGTTGATGAATATCAAGCCGTATGCCGACCTTGCTTTATCCGCCAAGCTGGATATCCGCAATTCGATCGCTCTGTCTTCGAAGCTATGGTTCGGCACGCTGTTGTCCGGGAGCGCGCCTTCCGGGGAGGAGCTTGAAACGTTCCGCGAGTACGGACGCCGGCGGGTTCAGCAGGGCGTACCCCTCGAAGCGCTGTTGCGTGCGTTTCGACTGGGCTCGCGCGAATTATGGTGCTTTTATATTGAGCTCGACGAGAAAGACGACAGCCTGCGGGATGAGCTGCTATTTCAGATCTCCCCGTATTTGATGGAGTTCTTCGACATCATGGCGCAAATCATCTCGCAGACTTACCTGGAAGAACAATACAAGCAGGCCCGCTGGCGTGAATCGCTGCGATATCAGTTACACAGCATTATTTTCAACTTCCCCGAAGACACCGAAGGATTCGCCAAAACGGCAGCCGCGCTACGCCTCGACGGGACTATTCCCCGCATAGCGCTGGCCATTGACGTCGACCGGATCGACAGCAATTCGCCCAGCTTCAAAAGCGAACTCGACCGGATCGTTGCCGCGACTGCCCGGCGCCTCAAATTGCCCGTCGACGAACTCGTCGCCATCTGGTTTCGTGGACAACTGCTCGTGTGGATACCCTCACGGCTCGGCGACCTGATGAGCATCAATGATCGTCAGGTAGGCAAACAGATAGCGTCCATCGCGGAGACATTGCCTGAAATCAGGGCGATTGGCGTCGGTCTCATGGGCGAAGGCGCGGCGGGCTGGGCCACGTCCGCGGACGAGGCAAGCCGGGCACTCGGCTTTGGCCGCGCTCGCAGCGGCGAAGAGCGCGTGCGTCTGTATTCGGAGATCGTCGTCGAAGAGAGTGTGCGTGGCGCGAAGAACGCGCTGCGCTATCTCGTCTCGCTGGTCGAACAGCTTGCCAGTGAGCCGGACCTGCTCGAAACACTCGGAACCTACTTCGATCAGCTCCAGCGAAGAAAGGTAACTGCAAGCGTGCTGGGTATTCATCCGAATACGCTCAACTACCGGCTGGAGCGAATCGAAAATATTCTCGGCGCAAGACTGGACGACGCCGGCTGGGTATCGAAGCTCGACATCGCCATCAAGCTGCGCGGCTCGCCCAAATAAAGATTGCCCGGTTATCCGCGCTTGGGAACGACGACTCCGGGCGCGTCCTTCAGCGCACGATAGAGCAGGCACGAGGGTTTTTCACCGCGTGCGCTGCCTCGTCGCGCCCGCAGCCAACTCTCCCCTAACGACACGGTAATTCGTAGGCGGATCTCGCGCGTATCGGCATTGTGAAAAGAGCTAACTCCATTGTGTGTTGTTACATATGCGAGAGGTCAGGATAACTTTAAGATCTGTCGTGCTCTCCCGTCCAGAGGTGATTGTCGAGTTTCCCGCGAGCGCCGCCAGATCGCTCACAGACCGGCACTGAATCATCCCGAGATGAAAATACCTTGAGCCAGAAGGCGGTCACTGATCCGCGCACGGCAGTCTTGATGATTAGGATGGCAAATATATCTGCAACGTCATCACCGCCTGCCCATTCAACGTTTGATGATCCCGATGCTCTTCTCTGTTCCGGCAAACCCGGCATCTGACACGAACTATGCCCCGCGGTTGACGAACCGTAACAGGCGCAGCATCGCAATCGACCTCAAATCAAGCGGGTGGCCACGACGAGTTCGCCGGGGCGCCCACACCGGCGGCGCGATGGTACACTCGGTGCCGTGCATTGGCAGCGACGGCGACCGACAACGCCGTTCTCGAAACCCGAATGACAGGATGGTCATGAGGCAACGACACGCACTCCTCATATCACTCACCCTGGGCACCCTGAACGGGTGCGCCACCCGCGGCGCACCTTCTTTCGCGCTGTTCGGTGCCTTCTTTCCCGCCTGGATGTTTTGCGCGGCGCTCGGCGTCCTTGCCTCGATCGGCGCGCGAGCGCTCTTCGTGTTCTCCGGGCTGGCCGACGTCCTGCCCTTTCAGCTCTTCGTTTGCACGGCGATCGGCGTCTGCGCGGGCCTGCTCGTGTGGGTGCTCTGGTTTGGGCACGGACCATGAGGGCTGCGGGCAGCCCTCGTCGCCCGCTCTGGGCCAAGCTGATTTCGCTTGCAATCGTCGCCGCCGCCGTACTCTTTGCACTCTATGTGTTGCACAGGAGTTCGGTCATGCCGTCCACCGACGACGCCACGATCGACGCCGATGTCGTCCACGTGGCGTCCGTGGTCGGCGGCCGGATCGTGGATATTCCGGTGGCCGAGAACATGCACGTCGCAAAAGGCGATCTGCTGTTTCAGATCGACCCGGTTCCGTATAGCCTGACGGTGGCGCAGACCCAGGCGGACCTGAGCGTAGCGCAAGCCGCACTGGATACCCAGCGGCGTGTGCTGTCGACCCAGCGGTCAACCGCGACCATCTCAGCGGATCAGGTGCAACGGGCCAAGGCCAATCTCGGCCTTGCGGAGCGCACGGTGGAACGGCTTGGGCCGCTGGCGTCGAAAGGCTACGTGCCGGCCCAGCAGTTCGATCAGGCGCAGACCGCAAGGCACGATGCCACCACCTCGCTCCAGCAGGCGCGCGAACAGCAAACGGCAGCCGTCCAGGCAATCGACACGGAAGCAGGCGCCGAGGCAACGGTGCGCGCGCGGCAGGCAGCGCTCGATATCGCGCGGCACGCGCTGAACGACACGACCGTACGCGCGACGCACGGCGGGCGCGTCGTCGGACTCAGCGTGCTGACCGGTGAGATCGTTGCACCGGCGCAGACATTGTTCACGCTGGTCAACGACGATGAATGGTTCGTGGTCGCGAACTTCCGGGAAACCGATCTGCATGCCATCGCCGTCGGCGACTGCGTAACGGCTTTCTCGATGATCGACCGCGCCCGGCCCATCAAGGGCACGGTTCAGGGTATCGGCGCCGGCGTACTCGACACCGACCGGATCTCCCTGCCCCGCTCGGTGCCCTATATCGAGCGTTCGCTCAATTGGGTCAGGGTCGCTCAGCGCTTTCCGGTGCGCATCCGCCTCGAGAATCCCCCGCAGCAGCTCATGAGACTGGGCGCTACAGCCGTCGTGGAGGTCAAGCATGGCTACGCCTGTCGATAACGAGCAGGCCTTCGCGGCGGAGCGGATTCGCGCCATTGTCGAACCGTTTCCCGGCCGGCTCGAATTCGCGATCCGGCTGGCTGTCATCTGTGCGCTGACGACGCTCGTCGTCGAGATCTATCAGACGCCCGAGCCGGCGCTCACCGCCTATGTCGCCTTCTTCGTGATGAAACCCGATCGCGCGACGAGTGTCGTCATAAGCGCTGTCCTACTTCTGCTGATCACGTTGATCGTCAGCACGGTCCTCCTGATCACCATGCAGGTGATCGACGCGCCGCTCTGGCGGGTCGTCGCGATGACGCTGGTGTCGTTCTGCATGCTGTTCGCGGCGTCGGCGAGCAAGCTCAAGCCGATCGCCGCCATCGTCGCGCTGATCGCGGCTTATGCTCTCGATCTGCTCGGCACGGCGCATATCGGCGAGATCGCGACCCGCGCATTGCTCTACGCATGGCTCTTCGTCGGCATTCCGGCGGGCGTTTCGATCGTGGTCAACCTCGTCGCCGGGCCGGCGCCGCGGCGACTTGCCGGGCGCGCGCTGGCGCATCGGCTGCGCGTCGGCGCAACGCTGCTTCGCTCACCCGATGAGAACACCCGCAGGCTTTTCCTCGCATGCCTGCACGAAGGGGCCGGCGAAGTCCCGGCCTGGCTGAAACTGGCCGGCGCGGAGAAGACCTCGCCCGCGCAGGACATTGCCGCGTTGAAGCAAGCCACTCAGGCAACCGCCGCGATCCTCGCCATGTTGGACGTCATCGCGCGCGAACCCGCAACGCCGCAAACCGGGCGCCTTTGCGAGCACATCGCGCAGACACTCGACGAGATGGCGGCGATTCTCCAGACGGGCAACTATCCGGTCGACATCACGCTCGCGCAGATCGACGGCGAGAGCGCGTTGTCGCCGCTCGTGGCGGCGGCGCTGGCGGAACTGCGTGCCGCGCTGGCCGGCTTCGCCGAGCCGCCGCCGACGGCCTTGCAACCGCCACCGGCAGCGAAGAGCACCGGAGGGTTTTTCGTACCGGACGCGTTCGCCAACCCGGCCCATGTCCAATACGCGCTAAAGACGACCGCTGCGGCCATGTTCTGCTATGTCGTCTATTCGCTGCTCAACTGGCCTGGAATCCACACCTGCCTGATTACCTGCTACATCGTTTCGCTCGGCACCACCGCCGAGACTGTCGAAAAGCTGACGTTGCGGATTGTCGGTTGCCTGATCGGCGCGGCAGCCGGCATTGCGGCGATTGTGTTCCTGATGCCGAACGTCACGTCGATCGGTGCGCTGATGGCCATTGTTTTCGTCGCCACGCTCTTCTCGGGCTGGATCGCGGCAGGCAGCCCGCGTGTTTCCTATATCGGCTTCCAGATTGCGTTCGCATTTTTTCTTTGTGTGATTCAGGGCCCGTCGCCTGCCTTCGACATGACCACCGCTCGCGACCGGGTGATCGGCATTCTCTTCGGCAACCTCGTCGTCGCAGTAGTGTTCACGCAGATCTGGCCGGTCAGCGTGGCGAAGCGCATCGATCCCGCCATTGCAGCCCTGCTTCGCCGCCTGGCCGCAATGGCCGGCTCCGACACGCAGCCGAGGCGCTGGGCGCTCGCCGCCGAGGCTCAGGCAGCGCTTGGCGCCATCGAGCAGGATCTCGATCTGTCGCGCTATGAGCCGTCCTCCATTCGCCCTGCGCCTGGCTGGCTCGACCGGCGCAGGCGCGTTGCGGATGCCGTCGCACTGCTGCAGGGGCCGCTCCTCATCGACTCCGCGCGAGAGCCTCTCGCAGTTGCTGCGCTCGCGAGCCGGCTCGATCGCCTGGCCGCAACATTTGGCCCTGACACGACAGGGCAAGCGACGCTGCCGGCGTCAGAACACGCGGATTCACCGCGCTACTCCGGAGACGCAGCGAAAGCGAATGCCCTGGGTGCAACGCATGCGCTCGTCGATCCCTTTCTCGCCAGGCTGGAAGACGCAGTCAACCGGCCAGTCGAAGACGAGAACGGGAGGGCCGACTATGTGCGTGCGTAACGGTTCCATCGGTTCCATCGGCTCCATCGGCTCCATCGGCTCCATCGTCGCCGTCCTGGCGTCGTTTCTGCTGGCCGGCTGCGCGACATCGGCGCTCGATATGGCGCCGCCCCGACCGGATCAGCCCTGGTCGCCCTCGACCACATCCAGCGGCGAAATCATCGCCGGCGAACGAAACCCGGTGGCAACGGCGAACGGCTATGTGCTTCCCGTGAACTCCGCGCTGACGAATATCCCGCCTGCTCCCGCTGTCGATCCCAACGAGGTCTATTCCCTGCCCAGGCTGATCGACGTCGCTGAATCGAACAACTCGGCGACACGCATTGCCTGGAACGACGCACGACGGGTGGCGCTCGCCGCGGGCATCGCCGAGAGCACCTACCTGCCAAGGATCACCGCCACGGCGATCGGCGGTTTTCAGGGCAACAGCGGCAGCGATTCGGTGCAAGGCGTGAACTTCAACAATAGCGGCTCCGCGAACGGCACCGTCTCGGCGGTATCTCTGCAATGGCTGCTATTCGACTTCGGCAAACGCGCGGCGGTGGTCGAGGCGGCGAAGCAGGCGTCGGTCATCTCGAACATCGCCTTTAACGCCACCCATCAGCAGGTCATCTACAACGTCACCCTTGCGTTTTACACGTATGCCGCCGCCAAAGCCCGCGCCGCGACCGCCGCGCAGTCGCTGAGCGACGCGCAAGCCGTTCAGAGCGCCGCGGAAGAGCGCTACAAACACGGCATAGGCACCGTGATCGAGGTCGCGCAGGCACGCCAAGGCACCGCACAGGCGAACCTCGCACTCGTGCAGGCCACCGGCGGCGAACAGGATGCGTATCTGGCCTTGTTGACGGCGATGGGCGTCTCGCCCCTCACCCGCATCAAGGTCGCCGATGTAGCGGGACGCAATCTGTCACCGTCAATGGCGACCTCGGTGGAAGCGATCGTTTCCGAATCGCTCGGGCGGCGGCCCGACGTGCTCGGCGCTTACGCGGCACGAAGCGCAAGCCTCGCGAACATTCGGGCGGCACAAGCCGAATTCATGCCGAAAATTTTCCTGTCGGCCATCGGCTCATACAACGAGGGAGGCCTGAATCTGACAGCGCTCCCCTCGGCCAGTCAGGAACCGCCGACCGTCAACGTCAACGGGCACCGTTTCAACGGCGGCATCTTCGTCGGCCTGACGATACCGCTCTACGACGGCGGCACGCGCTCGGCGGTACTGGCCCAGGCGCGGGCCGATGCCGATAACGCCGACACCCGCCTGACGCACGTGCGCGACGAAGCAGTCCGCCAGATCGTACAAGCCGACAATGCATTGCGCACGAGTCTTTCGGCATACCAGGCATCGAAAGCACTCGCCGGCGCGGCCCAAACCACATTCGATGCGGCGCTCGCGGCGTATCACAGCGGCGTCGGCTCCATCACGGACCTGACGTTGGCGAACAGCCAGCTTCTGCAGGCACGAAACGCATCCACCGACGCATACAGCACGGCTTTGTCCGCCGCGGCCATGCTGGCGCTGGCGACCGGCACGCTCGGCACCACACCTGAATAGCGCCGAAGGAGAACGAGATGAATCTGACTCTGCTCTCCGCCGCCATGCTGGTCGCGATCACGCTCGTGGGCGTGCTCGGGCTGCGGCGCTTCTCGGACAAAGTCCGTATCACGTTCGACGTCAGCTGCTTTCTCGTCATCAGTTTCTATTTTCACAAACAGGGCATCTTCTTTCCGGTATTCCCGCCCTTGCCCGATCATGCCGACAGCGGGGCGCTGTGGCTGCGAGCGATAGGCGGCGCATGGTGGCTGCTGGGTTCGCGCATCGTGGTTGGCGGCCTCTGGTTCGCACTCCATCGCGACCGGCGCTCGCGCGGGGCCCGGCTTTTCTCGGACCTGTTCGCAGCGGCTATCTATATCGCGACCGCCGCGATCGTGCTGAACTCGGTCTTCGCGCTGCCGATTACCGGCGTGGTCGCCACTTCCGGCGTCGTGGCGATCGTGCTCGCTCTCGCACTGCAGAATACATTGGCGGACGTCTTTTCCGGCATCGCAGTCGGCATCGAGGCACCGTTCAGCGTGGGGGATCGAATCCAGATCGCAGACAAGATCGAGGGCGTCGTCGCGCAGATCAACTGGCGGTCGATCCGGATTCACACGGACGGAGACGACATGGCGATCATTCCAAATAGCCTGATTGCCAAGGCCGAGATCGTCAACCGAAGCAGTCCGAGCCAACGCAGGGCCGCATCCGTCGAGATAGTCTGCCCCGAAAGTGCGGTTCCGGAACGCGTTATCGAAACCCTGCTTCACGCGACACTGCTGTGTCCGGATATTCTTTCGGTGCCCGCGCCGAGTGCCGTGCTCACTCAACTCGGTGCAAGGCGCAATGCCTACAAGATCTCTTTCTTCGTCGGGAATACCCGCCACCTTTCTTCTACTAAAGACATCCTGCTGCGGGCCGCGCGCCGTCAACTGCACTATGCCGGCTTTCTCGACCAGGACCGCCGGGACGAAACGGCAACGCTCAATCTCACCGATGAGGCGTTGACGGTCCGCAGACTGCTTCGCGACATCACCCTGTTCGAGTACCTCGACGAACGGCAACTCGACAGTCTTGCCGATCTTTTCGAATTGCTCCGGCTCGAACCCGGAGAGGCGCTTTTCTCGGAAGACGCAGCGGACGCCGCGCTCTACATGGTAGCCGCGGGAATTCTGGAGTTGACGCGAAAATCGGGAGCCGTAGCCGGAACGGTCGGCTGCATTGGTGCTGGAGAGTATGTCGGCGAAATCGGCATGCTCACCGCGGCGCCGCACGCGGCTACCGCGGTGGCACGCACCCATTGCAGGATCTACCGGCTTCCGCGCGAAGCGATCGCACCCCTGCTGGCAAAAAACACGGAATTGGCATTCGCTTTCGACAAGTCGGTACGTCGTGGCATGGAGATACTCCACCGTGAGGTAGCCGTTCGTGCCTCGCCCGACATCGGTCCGCAAGGGCAATTGCTACAGCGAATCCGAAGTATCTTTCACTTCGGCTCCGATTGATCTCGACGCGACGGGCAAACGAATCGATCTAACGCGTCAATGCAATTCGCCGCCGCGCATATTCTCCACGCCTGAAAGCTTACTGTCCCGACGCCGGCGCCGGATGTGCCGCCGGCCCGGACTTGCGCTCGGCGTTCTGAATATCTTGCGGATAGTTGGCCTGATCCTTACCCGGTTTATAACCATTGCTCTCGAGTTGTTTGAGTTCCGCGGTCCGATTGGCGCGCGCGGCCTTGCGCTGTGCTTTTCGAACTTGCTTTGGTGAAGATGCGCTCGTGTCCGTACCCTGTGCATCAACCAGCGGCGAAAACACGAAAGCGACCGACATCAACGCAGCAACGGCGGATACCCGTGTAGAAAAAAGGCGGATCATGGTGGCGTCTCCAGATGTAAGACGGACCTTGTTTGATCCGTCGAGAGAATTTCTTATCGGCTGCTTCTACTTTGCGACAATGCCACGCGAGCGGAAGAGCGCACTCCAGCTCTGTGCCTCGGAAGCCAGCCTGCGGGCGGCAGCATCTCCGGTACTACTGACTGCGGCAAATCCCAATTGCTCGAATTCGGCTCTCACCTCCGGTGTTTGAATGGATTTCACGAGTGCGGCATGCAACCGGGCGACGATCGGCGCCGCTGTCGCAGCGGGCACGAAAATGCAATTCCAGGTTGTGAACTGATATCCCGTAAGCCCCGCTTCTTCGAGACTCGGCACGTTGGGTAGGCGAGGCGCCCGTTGACGGCTCGTCACGCCCAACGCCAGCAACGTGCCGGCCTCGATGTTGCCGGCAACATCGGTTACGCCGCTGAATTCGAGGTCGGCGAATCCGCCCAGAACCGCCATCGTGTCTTCGCCGCCGCCCTTGTACGGAATGTCGGTTAAGCGCACGCCTGTCTTCTGCTCGAACTCCAGTTTGGCAAGTGCAACCGGACTGCCGATACCTGCCGTCGCATTGGTCAGCTTTCCGGGATTGCGGGTGGCGAAGTCAACCAGTTCACGGACCGTTCGCAGCCCGAGACCAGGTCGAACGGCGAGCACATAAGTCTGTTCGGACAGCATGCTCACCGGCTTGAGGTCGACCAGTTGATAACCGATGTCTTTATAGACGAGCGGATTGGTTTCGAAAAAAGTGTTGGAGCCGAGCAGAATGGTATAGCCGTCAGGCCTCGCTCTCGCAACGTAAGCGGAAGCGATATTGCCGCCCGCGCCCGGTTGCGCCTGGACAACGATCGGCTGGCCCAGATAGGTGTTGAGTGCTTTGGCAAGAATGCGCGCCTGTGCTTCGCTCGATCCTCCTGGAAAGGCAATTACAAGCCGGATCGGTCCTTCCGGCCACTCCGCCCGCGCGTCGGTCTGCGTAAGCGCGCCCGACACGCCAAGCACGACAGTGCAGGCCGCCAGCATGGCACGCCAGCGCCAGTGTTCCGTGCCGGTTCGAGCGGAACTCATGCCGCAACCATCTCGAACGCGTCGCTTTCAGGAACGCGCAGAATCCGGCCCACCGACGGCGTGGGGAAATGCGCCGCGCAGCACAGGGTCTCCGTTTCAGCGTAGCGCTCGAGAAAACGTCGGCGGGTTGCGGTCGCGACGAGCGGATCGAAATCGCGAAGCATCGACAGTTGCGGATGCCTCAACTGCAAGGGCGAATGAATCAGATCACCCGTGACCACTGCCGAATCACGGTTCCGTCCGAGTGCGATGCCGACATGATCGACCGTATGCCCTGGCGTGGGAATGAGGCGGACATGTTCGCTACATTCATGCGTATTGCGCACCAACTCCGCACGCCCGGCCTCGATCACGGGCAGGACACTATCGATCAGGTGCGGTACGGGTTGCTCCTGGTTTCGCGCGGCCCAGAACGCCATCTCCTTCGCCGAGAACAGATAGCGCGCGTTGGGAAATGTCGGCACCCAGCGTCCATTCTCGAGGCGAGTATTCCAGCCCACATGATCGACATGCAGATGGGTACACAACACGAAGTCCACATCCGCGGGCGTCATGCCGATGCGGGCCAGCGCGCGAAGATAGGTTTCATCCCGCCTGTGATGCCAATGCGGCCGCGTCTGCCGTTCCTTGTCGTTGCCGATACAGGTATCCACGAGCACGACATGGTTCGGTGTCTGGATCAGATACGACTGAAAACACAGCACGATGCGGTCATCCGGCGAGAGCGCGCCGATTCCCTGAAGCCACGAACGGTTCGCGGCGAGCACGTCTTCGGTGAGATCGGGAAACATCGTGGTTGCCGCGACCATCGCCCCCTGATAGTCGACAATACGATGGATCTTCAGTTCGTCGCAGTGGAACATCGCACTCACTATTCGTCAGGGATGGCGGGCAATCATGCACCATCATATTCACCACACCGCGAGGCTCACAAGTTCGTTTATGTCACGCACGAGGTGACGTGCAGGCCATGTCGGCCAAACGCAGATGCAGCGCGTCGCCGTGCGTACCTGAACGCGTAGCAGCGCTAAATGCAAGCGCTTCGGCCTCGCCGCCCAGGCTGCGCACAATCTGCTCTTCCACCACGGATATCACGGCACCACGCCGACGCACGACACCGACACTGCGCCAGATTTCCGGACCATCCACCGGGTGAAAAACGGTCGATGGCGTCCCAAACGCATGCGCGCATAGCGCCGGCAGTACCGCAATGCTTCCGCCCTGCGCGGCGAGCGCCACCGCCGCATGAACGGTCGACACTTCAATGCGAGGCCCGGCGTTTGCGCGAAATGCGACGGAGTCGTCGAAGAGTCGGCGCATGCAGTTCTCCTCGGTGAGCTCGACCAGCGTTTCGCCAGCGAGCATGGACCAGTTCAACGCACGCTCGCCGTACGCAAGGGGATGATGCTTCGCCATGAGCGCGCCGAACCGATCCGACAACAGCGGGCGCGCATCGAGCTCAGGTTCGCATCCGTCGAGTGTCGTCATGCCAAACGAAACTTCACCGCTTTGCACGAGACGCCGGACATGTTGCCCGCTTGTCTCGATGACGCGCAGCGTCAGATGCGGATGGCTCTCACGCAGTGCCGCGACGACCGGCGCAAGCAAAAGCGTGACGACCGAGCCGGCGGCCGCGATGGCTACGTGAGCGCATGGCTCGCGCGCGAGCGCGCAGACCTCGATCAACACTGCATCCATGTCGGCGAGCGCACTGCGCAGTCGCGGCAAGAGCTCGCGACCTGCCGGCGTCAGCGCGACACTGCGCGTGGTGCGCTCGATCAGCAAGACGCCTAACGCGCGCTCCAACTGTCGGATATAGCCGCTGACCGCTGGCTGCGTTGCATGCAGCGCCTGAGCGGCAGCGTTGAAACCGCCGCGCTCGGCAACTTCGCAGAACGCCCTCAACTGCTTCAGTGTCGCGCGCCGCGAGACCGTGCTTCCGTCATTCATCTCGTTCCCTTATCAACGCGCCGGAATTTGCGATTTATCGCGCGCCGCGTTAGCCGGTACAGTGGCCGAACAACTCAGCACGAGGTAGCCGATGTCGACCGACTGTCTGCAAGAACTCGAAAACGCGCTCGGCCGCGCCGCCATTGTGCGCGACGAAGACCGCGCACAGTACGATGTCGACTGGCGTGGCCACCTGCATGGCCGGTCACTCGCCGTGGTGTGTCCATCGCGAGTCGAAGACGTAGGCGAGACGATACGCATCGCGAAGCGACATCAGGTTTCCGTCGTTCCGCAAGGCGGCAACACCGGTTTGGCCGGCGGAGCGACCCCGGATTCGACCGGCGGGCAACTCGTTCTATGCACACGCCGCCTGAACCGCATTCGCGGCATCGATCTGCTCGGCAACTTCATCACGGTCGACGCGGGCTGCATCCTGCAGAACGTGCAAGATGCAGCGCTAAGCCACGACCGTCTCTTTCCGCTCAGCCTCGCCGCGCAAGGCAGTTGCACGATCGGCGGCAATCTCGCCACCAATGCGGGCGGCAATGCGGTGCTGCGCTACGGCAATATGCGCGAACTATGCGTGGGCATCGAAGCCGTCGACGCACACGGCCGCCTTATCGGCGACCTCAAATGCTTGCGCAAGAACAATACGGGCTATAGCCTGCGCGATCTGCTGATCGGTAGCGAGGGCACGCTCGGCATCATCACCGGCGCGGCGCTCCGTCTGTTTCCGCGCCCCTTTGCCCACGCCACCGCGCTGGTCAAATGCGCGAACATCGAACACGCGCTGCAATTGCTCGGCGTATTGCGCGCTCACTGTGCGGACTTTCTGAGCGGTGTCGAATGGATGTCGAACGGCTCGCTCTCCAATGTATCGACGCAGTTCCCGGACACGAGAATGCCACCCGGCTTCGACGAATCCTGTCTGTGTCTCGTCGAACTATCTGGATCGACGCCGCCCGGTCTGCTGGACGACATACTCGCCAGTGCGCTCGATCAGGCCATCGCCTCGGGCTTCGCCGCGGACGCCGCGCTCGCGTCGAGCCTTGCCGAGCGCGACGCATTCTGGACTCTGCGCGAACGTCTCCCGCTGGCCGAAGCACGGTGCCGTTCGTTGAAACACGACGTCTCGCTGCCCGCCGGCAATATGGGCGAATTCGTCGCGCATCTCGAAGGCTATCTTTCGAGCATGACGGAGCGCTGCGCGTGGGCCGGCTTCGGACACCTCGGCGACGGCAACCTGCACGCCAACGTGCTGATCCCGGATGCGATGCCGAACGCGCTTTGCGACCGCATTGACGAATTCGTGTACGGCGAGGTGCTGCGACTCGGGGGCAGCATTTCGGCCGAGCACGGCATTGGCAGCCGCAAAAACAATCTGCTGCATCAGGCGCTCGATGTCGCGAGCCTTCAGGCCATGCAAGCGGTCAAGAACGCGCTCGATCCGCACAATCTGTTCAACCCGGGCAAGCTGCTCTTCAATTGACCCGTGAGAGCAGCGGCTTGCCGGCAAGATGAAGCTTCGCATTCTCGATGAAACGCACGACTGAAGCGTGAATCGCCTGCGGCGAGATTCCGCCGACATGCGGCGTGAGCACCACGTTGTCGAACTCGAACAGCACTCGCGGCGGCTCGGGTTCGCCTTCGTAGACATCCAGCGCGGCGTTGTACACCCGCCCTTCGCGCAACGACTGCGCCAGCGCCGCCGTATCGACCACTCCGCCGCGCGCGACATTCACGAGCACGCCTTGCGGCCCCAACGCATCGAGCACCTCGGCGTTCACCATATGCTGCGTCTGCGTGCCGCCGGGAACGGTGACCATCAGGTAATCGCACCACGCCGCGAGGGCAACGACGCCGGTAAAGTAGCGGTATGGCACATCGTGCCTCGGCGCGCGATTGAAATAGCCGATTTCCAGGTCGAAGCCGACCCCGCGGCGCGCGATCTTGCGCCCGATCGCGCCGAGGCCGAGAATGCCCATGCGTCTTCCGGAGACGTGCGGCGGCCGTGGGATATCGTCGCGCCAGATACCTTCGCGGCATTGCCGATTCAGTTTTGGAACGCCGCGCACCGCCGCCAGCAGGATCGCCATCGCGTGGTCGGCGACGCAGTCGTCGTTGGTGTTGGCGGCATTGCAGACCGCCACGCCGCGTTGCCGCGCATGGTCGAGCGGCACGTTTTCGTAGCCGACGCCCAACGTACAAACAATCTTCAGGTTGGGCATCGCGTCGAGTTCATCGGGGGTAATGCCGTTGGTGCCGTTCGTCAGTACCACCTCGATTGCCGGTCCATGCGCGGCGATCTGCGCCGCGCCGTTCGAACGGTCCGCACCCAGCGCGGCGTTGGGCGCATAGATCAGATCGAACGATTGCGCGACCAGTTCACGATGTGCCTCGGTGATAAACACCAGCACGAGCGCAACGGGTTTGCCGGAGTTCTGCGATGTCGGTGCGTCGCCCATGTTATTGGTATCCAGAGTGATTGAGTGCGAGGCACGTCGCGGACCGTCCTGTAAAGTTTGCGGCGTGCCGCCCGGCGCACGGTTGACCGGGTTAGCGCTGTCCGTCGTTGACCGATATCTGCTCGACGCGCAGGCCGCCGAGACGTTCATGAATACGGCTGCCGGTCGCCATCACCAGCGCGTACAGCAGTTCGTCTGGACGCGGCGCGTCCACCACGCCCATGTCGAACGTATTGAAATGGCTGCGCACGTACGCGGCGCGAATGTGATGCAACGGAATCTGCAGGTGAAAGCCGGCCGACGCGACGACCTTCGCCGCCGGCACGATCGATTTGGCTTCGGTCAGTACCGCGCGCATGGCCCAGCCACCCGCTTCATGCCAGATTGCGCCATGCTCCAGTTCGCCGTTCAGACCGACGATCGCGCCCTTCCCATACGCTTCTATTCTGTCCTTGCCGCCGAGCGCCTCGACGAGTTCGGGCACCATCTCATTGGCCATCTCGCGCGCGTCGCGCACAAGCGGACTCAGGTCTTCGACGTAGCGTCCGGCAAAGGGGTTCTCGATAATGCACGCGATAGCGCCGAGCTTCAGCGGCACATCCGCGCGCGGCCCACCTTCGTGATAGACGGTTTCGATGGTGAGCAGTTTCTTGCGTATCTTGATCAACGACATGGGAGCCTCTCCGGTTAAACGTGGCAAACGCCGGCGAACGCAACGGACAGCCGCTATTCGCCGGATGTTTCGGACGTCGATCCGAACTGCACGCGCGCCCATTTTTCGAAATGCTCGATCGTGTGCGCATAGTCCTTGCCGCCGTCGCCCTGCGTGATCGCGAACGACAGAAACGCGCGCGCCGCCGGACTGACGATCATCGGCACGCCGAGTTTCTCGGCCTCTTCGATGCACAGCTTGACGTCCTTGTGAATCAGTTCGGTCGTGAAACGCATCGGGAAATCACGGTGCAGGATGCACTGCGGAATTTTTTCGAGGGTAGCGAACGAGCGCCCGCTGGATACGTTCAGAATGTCCAGCATCATTGCCGAATCGAGTCCCGCTTTCACGCCGAACACGAGCGCCTCGCAACTCGCCACCATGCCGACGGCACACAGCGTGTTGTTGATGATCTTCATGGTTTGCCCGAGTCCGGCGCCGCCACCCAGATAGAAGAGGTTCTTGCCGATCACGCGAAGCCAGGGTTCCACCGTTTCAAACGCTTCCATCGGGCCGGCCGCCATCACCGTGAGCGTTCCCTTCTCCGCGGCCACCGTGCCCCCGCTCACCGGCGCACCGAGAAACTGGATATGACGATCCGCGAGTTTGCGCGCAATGGCATTCGATACGCTGGGCCCCGTGGTGGACAGGTCGACTACGATGCGCACGCTGCTGCCTTGCGACACGCCGTGCGGACCCGTAGCCACCTCCTCGACGACGGAAGGAAGCGGCAGACTGAGGAACACGACCTCCGCGCGCGACGCGAGATCGACCGTGTCCTTCGCGAGTTCGGCACCCAGCGCGCCGAATCGCTGCATCGCTTCGTCGCGCGTGTCGTACACCACCAGCGGATGACCCGCGGCAAGAAGCCGGGTGGCGAAATGCTGTCCGATGTTGCCCAATCCGATGAGTCCGATTTTCACGTCGTCATGCTCCCGTTAAGCGTTTGTTCTGAGATCCGTATGGACGCTCATCGTCCGTGGCCGGTGCGGCTGAACCGCTTTGCGACCGTCCGTATGGAAATCTTAGGGATAGCGGTGACTTTCGTCGCATGCAAAAACAGCGGTCGGATATAACACGCGGTTAAGGCCCGGCGTTTTTCCGTGCGGCGGATTCGCTCCGCGCATTTGACGCACAGCCCCGCCCGTATTGGCTTACAGCGATAGAGCCGTGATCGTTGCTGCGCACTCCTCGCGATTTCGTCACATTCGCTGTGACTAAAACGCGCTTTGATCCGTTCATCCGGCCTGCCTAGCATGACTACAGCCCGCTTACGGAAGCACGATATTAAAGCCGGGTCCGCCGCGTGTCGTTGCAGACAAAGTTTCGTTCGGCGAAGGTGTACGGTAATGCGAAGAGCGGCTAAAAGGCGCGGTAGCTCGTCAAGATCAAATACTAAGGAGACCATTTCATGAACATGAAATGCGCGACATCATTCGTTCTGGTTTTATGTGCCGGCGCGGCCCACGCGCAAAACAGTCTGACGCTATACGGTATCGCCGAAACCGGTATCAACTACGTCAGCAATGCCAACGGCGGGCGCCAGTTCAACATGGTCAGCGGCGAGTGGTACGGCAGCCGGTGGGGCCTGAAAGGCACCGAAGACCTCGGCGCCGGTCAGTCGGTGATCTTCCGGCTGGAGAACGGTTTCGATATCGACACGGGCAAGCTCGGACAGAACGGCCTGCTGTTTGGCCGCGCGGCGTATGTCGGCATCGACTCGAAGCAGTTCGGCACGTTGACCGTGGGACGCCAGTACTCCACCGTCTATGAGTTCGTCGGCGCGAATCTCGTGGCCTCGAGTCGCTGGGGCGGCGGCTTCATTGCTCATGCCGGCGACGTCGACAATCTGAACAATACCTTCCGCGTGAACAACTCGATCCGCTACAACAGCATCAGCTATCACGGCTTCACGGTTGGCGGTTTGTATAGCCTCGGCGGCACGGGCGGCAATTTCAACAAGAATTCGGGCTGGGGTGCGGGCATCGGCTATACGGGCGGCGGGCTGCAGGCCGCGATTGCGTACACCGATATGCAGGATCCGTTCGTTTCCGCGTACAACAACGGCGCCAACGCGCCCGCTGCGATTACGTCGCCCGTCTATAACGCTTATGCGTCGGCCCGCGCCCTCGATATATTCGCAGCGGGAGCGATCTACACGATCGGCAAGCTGTACTTCGGCGGCACCTATACAAACAGCCGCTTTCTGCAACTGGGCGCTGATCCGGGCAACGCGGGCGCGGGTGCCCGTCTGCGAGGCACCGCGGCAATCAACGATTACGAAGCGGAAGTGGGCTACCAGTTCACCCCGGCATTTTCGACGACCGCCGCCTATAACTACACCCGGCGTGCGTCGGTAAACGGCGACGTCGGCGCGAAATACAACCAGGTGTCGATAGGGGCCGACTACATCGTCTCCAAACGCACCGACTTCTATCTGGTGGCTTCGTATCAGAAAGCGTCGGGCGTCAATTCAAACGGCACGCCAGCGGTGGCCGCGCTCAACTTCCTGTCGCCGTCCTCGGTCAATCACCAGGGCGTGGTCCGGCTTGCCATCCGGCATCTTTTCTGAGCGCGGCTTTTTTTCCACTCCCTGCCGCCGGACAGAAGCCCTCGCTGCTCTCTGCCCGACGCGCGTTTCACGCATGCCGCAGGACAGGAGCGCATATGATCATTGAAGAACGGACTTACGATCTGCAGCCCGGCAGGCTGGGCGAGTACATCGAGCTCATCCAGAACGAGGGCATCGCGATCCAGCGCCCGATCCTCGGCCGACTCATCGGCTATTTCCATACCGACCTCGGCCCGCTGAACCAGATCGTCCATATCTGGGCATACGAAAGTTACGCGGACCGAGCCGCACGCCGCGCACGGCTCGCCGCCGATCCCGGCTGGATGGAATACTCGAAGAAGGTGCGCGTACTTTCCATCCGTCAACGCAACCGGATTCTGCTGCCCATGTCGTTTTCACCGTTGCCGGAAGCATGACGGTACGCAAACCCTACACGAGTTGCACACTCACCTCGCCGAGCCCGCCGATCGCGACATGAATGCGGGTTCCCGTTCTCGCGACGTTGAAGCCCGTGCGGTTTCCGGTGATCACGACCTGCCCCGCGCGCAACGGCTCGCGGTTCCGCGCATTGGCCAGCGCGACAAGCGTGGCAAGCGGATCGGCGCCCTTGCCGCTGTCCACGTGATCGACGACCGTTTTGCCGTCGAGCATCATGCGCACGCGCAAAGCCGACCAGTCGATGGCGCGCCATCCACTCGTGCCCGCCCCCCAGACGATCGCGCCGTTGCCCATGCTGTCGGCCAGTTTATGCATCAAGGACGCGGCGTCGAAATGAACCATGCGGGGATTGCCGATTTCTATCGCTGCGTGGCAGCGGTCCACGGCGTGCGCGACCTCGTCATTCGAATACGGTTGTACTCGCGGCGGCAGGTCATGTGCGAGGGAAAACGCGACTTCGCCTTCCACGAAAGCCGTGGCCTCGCCCTCCGACGGCACACAGGGCAACCGATACACGGCCGGGCTCTCTAGCACGTCCGCAGCAAAGACAGCCGCGCACGTGAAGCGCACACCCGGTATCAGGCCCGCTTTCCAGCCCGCCACCGCGGCGCCCAGACGACGGCCGACCTCGCGCTGCACCGCCATTGCATCTTCGAACGAGAGCGGCACGTCGACGCATGGCAGCACCTGCAATGGCCGGCCGCATAGACGTGCACTCGCGAGCGCCTCGGCAAGCCGGGAGACATTCAACGGGACTGGTTCTGCGGCACCTTGCGCGCCGGCGTCGGGTCCGGTGTCAGCTCCGGCTCCAGCGTCAGCATCAGCGGCGGCGCCGGCGCCGGCCTGCGCGACATCGCGCGCGCCCTCAACGTCGCGCATGCTCGTCTTCGGGTTGCCACAGCGGCGGCAGTGGCGGCGAGAACGACATGGGCAGCAGGATCTTGTTCTGCATGCGCACGAGCAACGGCTGGATGTTCTTGCGCACATACTCCTGCCATTCGGGCATGGCCAGCAGAATCGCGCGGCGGCGCGCGCGATCCTCAAGATCTTCGTAGCCCCACAGGTGGACCACCTGATTCAGCGGACCGATGTCGGTATAGAAATAGCCGATCAGCCTGCCCAGCACCGGCCGCTGGATCGCAATGCCTTCGCGCTCGAAGTGCTGCGCGAACTCACGCGCGCCGTTCGGCCGCAAATCATAGATTCGTTCCTCGACGATCATCGCTGCCTCCTGTATTTCATCTCGAACCGGCAAGGGTCATTGCGCTACGGTCTGCGGCGCGATCTTCTGAAACTTCTGCAAACTGCGCAGCGTGGTCGGCATCGGCTTGTCGGGGAACAACAGCGGCCACGACGTATACGACGTTTCTCCCACATAGATATCGCCGTGCGAGTCGACCGCGACGCCATGCACCGAAAGAAATTGCCCCGGCGCCGTACCGGCAGACGGCGTGCTTTGAATCCGCACCAGCACCTCACCCTTGTTCGACAGAATCGACAGCCGCGGACCGAGGTTCGGCGCGCCGCGATTGAAACCGTACATGGGGCCCGTCTCGCCGACGTAACACAGTGGACACTTGCCGCGCGGCATATACATGCCATTCGGACGATGCAGGTTGTGCCATTGGGTCTCGAAGCGCCCGTCGCTGTCGAAGATCTGGATGCGGTGATTCTCGCGATCGGCGACGTAGAGCCAACCGTCCTCGTCGCAGGAAATGTTGTGCGGCAGGTTGAACTGGCCGGGCTCGCAACCCGGCTCGCCCCATGATTTGATCAACTTGCCGTCGGGGGTGTACTTGTGAATGCGCGCATTGCCGTAGCCGTCCGACACGAACAGGTCGCCCGCCGGAGAGAGCGCAGTGTGCGTGCAGTGATTGAACGGCAGGCCGCTCATGAACGGCGTCGGCTCGCGAGGCACGCCCACCGTCATCAGGGTCTTGCCGTAGAGATCGCATTTGTAGACTGCGCTGGCGCCGTCGTCGGTCAGATAGATGGTGTCGTCGGGCCCCATGTGCACGCCATGCGGACGTGCATAGAAACCCTCGCCCCACGAGCGCAGAAACTGGCCTTCGCGATCGAACACGATCATCGGATGTTCGCCGCGATTGAAAACGTAGACGTTGTCGTGCCGGTCCACGCCGACCGCGGCAACCTCGCCCATCTTCCAGCCGTCGGGCAACTGCGCCCAACCGTCCACGGTCTGATAGGTAAACTCACCGCTGCCCACAATGGTTGCCATGAAGTCGATCCTCGAAAGTCGGAACAGGGACACGTGCGTGCGGCGTGCGTACACGTGAATTGCCGCTGTGCACGCAACGTGTCCAGTTCCGTTACAGTCCCACGGCGAAAGACTCGGTCGCAAGGTTATTTTTTGCACGCCGCATATGACCTTCAGGTTGCCCAAAGCGGTTGTCGGCGCGCGGCGCCGAACCGTGGCGAGGCTTCCGTTTTGTGATACTCGCTGTGACTTTATCTGGCTTGTGAAAGGCTTTCATTGCCCGTTAGCATGACGTGTATCCGGTATCTCGCCGGAGCCGGGCGGATGGAGACGCCGCGCCCTCGCAGCGGTTCAGCAATGCGATAGGGCGCCGCCCGCAGAACAACACGGAGGACTTCAGCGATGGTTTCCCGACGCCAATTCGTCGCCTCGTTGGGCGCCACGGCACTGGCAGCCTGGCCCGCCCGATATGCAATGGCGGCCTACCCCGAAAGTCCGATCCGCTTTGTGATTCCATTTCCGGGCGGCACCCAGGAAGCGCAGGCCCGGCTGCTCGCCAAATCCCTGGGCAAGTACATCGGCCAGCCCGTGATCGTCGAAGCGCATCCAGGCGCCGGCGGCAACATCGGCGCCGCCTACGTTGCCAAGGCGCGCGGCGACGGTTATACGATGCTGCTCGGCGTCAGTACCTTCTTCGAGACCAATCCGTTGATCTACAAGGACATCGGCTACAAGCTGAGCAATCTGACGCCGGTGAGCCTGTTGTCCGAACAGCCGTTTCTGCTGGTGTCGCGGCCCACGCTGCCGGTCAGCAATGTGCCCGATCTGATTCGCTATGCGAAGCAGAACCCTGGCAAGATCACGGTCGCGACCGCGGGGCCAGGCAGTCCGCTCGATCTGGCGAACCGGCAGTTCATGGCGCACGCGGGCGTGACGACGACACCCGTGCCGTACAAGGGCGGCGGTGAAGACACCATGGCCGTGATGAGCGGATTCACCGACCTTGAGTTCGGCGGCATTCCGAACGTGGTCGGCAACATACACGCGGGCAAGCTTCGCGCGCTTGGCATCACCGGCTCACGCCGACTCGCGAGCCTGCCCGATATTCCCACCATCGCCGAGGCGGGCCTGCCCGGTTTCGACTTCTCGGTGTGGAGTTGCCTGTCCGTTCCCAGCACCACACCCGCGCCGATCATCCAGCAGCTCAACGCCGCCGTCATCAAGACGATTGCGGACCCCGAGGTGCGCAACGGTTTCGCGCAATTGAACCTGATACCCGTGAGCAGTTCGAGCGAAGCGGTCGTGCAGCGCATCGCGTCGGAGACCGCGCAATGGCGGTCCATTTTCGACAAGTCCGGGTTCAAGCAGATGTGAGCGCGGCGCAGAGCTTCGCGCACGGTTGATTGGGTGTCCGCATCTTTTCGACGCCGGAGCGCCGGCCGTGGCCGGCGCTCACTCATTCATGCGCCGACGCGGGCAAACTTCTGCAGACACCGCAGCCCTTCGTCCGGCATGGGCACTTCCGGAAATAGCGACGGCCACGCCGTATAGCCGACCTCACCGACATACACGTCGCCTCGCGAGTCGACCGCAAGCCCGTGCGGCGACAGAAACTGACCCGAACCGATGCCTGCCGCGGGATTGCTCGTAATCCGCGCGAGCAGCTCGCCTTTGTTCGACAGGATCGACACGCGCGGCCCGAGGTTCGGCGCACCGCGGTTGAAACCCCAGTACGGGCCGGTCTCGCCGACGTAGCAGATCGGACACTTGCCCGCAGGCATATACATGCCGCAAGGCCGATGCAGTTCGTGCCACTGCGTTTCGAAGCGCCCTTCGCCGTCGAAGACCTGGATGCGATGATTCTCGCGGTCGGCGACATAGACCCAGCCGTCCTCATCGCAGGAAATGTTGTGCGGCAGGTTGAATTGGCCCGGATCCGAACCGGACTCGCCCCATGAGAACAACAGCTTCCCGTCGGGCGAGTACTTGTGGATGCGCCCGTTGCCGTAACCGTCGGAAACGTAAATATCGCCGCGCGGCGAGAGCGCCGTGTGCGTGCAGCGGTTGAACGGCTCGCCGCTCATAAAGGGCGCGGCTTTGCCGGGCGTCCCCAGTGTCATCAGCAGCTTGCCGTCCGGTGTGCACTTCCTGACGGTGTGATCGCCGTCGTCAGTCAGATAGACGTCGCCGTCCGGCCCGATATGCAATCCGTGCGGGCGTTTGAACAGTTCGTCGCCCCATGCGCGGCGAAAGTTGCCGTCGCGATCGAACACGATCACCGGATGCGCTCCGCGGTGGAACACGTACACATCGTCGGCACTGTCGACGCCCACCGCGGCCACGTCGCCGAAACGCCAGCCGTCAGGCAGTTTTGCCCAATTGTCGACGAGCCGATACGTGTATTCGCCACTGCCGTAAAGTCTGTTCATGTGCTTCGCCCCATGTGGAAATGCCGGTCGTGTAGCTCAACGATCACATGGGGCATGAAGCGCCGGCAAGTCACATTTTCGTACAGCCGGTACAACCACGGTGAGGCATCGGCGCCATATCAACGCCACCCACGCCATACCAACGTTATACCGGCTCGACGCCCGCCTTGCGGAAAATCTCCCGCCACATCGGCGCTTCGGTTTCGATCCGGCGCGCAACGTCGGCGCCGTTCAGATGCAGCGGGAACAGCCCCATCTGTTCGAGGCCGGCGCGGCATGCAGGATCGGCAATCGCTTTCTCCGATGCCGCCTGCAGCCGCGTCACGACCTCGTCCGGCGTGCCTGCCGGCAGCGACAGGCAGGTCCATATCGTCACGTCATAACCGGGCACGCCCGCCTCGGCGATCGGCGGGATGCTGGGGAAATTCTTCAGGCGCCGGGTGCCCGTCACGCCGAGCGCGCGCATCTTGCCTGCCTCGATATTGCCCGTCACATCCGTCACGCTGCCGAACATCATGTCGGCGAATCCGCCCAGCAGCGCGAGCGTGTCTTCACCACCGCCCTTGTACGGCACGCTCAGTATCTTCGCGCCGGTGCGCGACATGAATTCACGGCTGCACAGATCGAGCGGACTGCCGAGTCCGCCGGTTGCGTTAGTCAGCTTGTTGGGATTGGCGCGTGCATACGCCACCAGTTCCTGCACGGAATGGATCGGCAGTTGAGGCCTGACCACGAGCACGAACTCCTGCTCGGACAGCAGCGACACCGGTCGCAGATCACGCGCCGTGAAGCCCGGATTGCGATAGATCAGCGGATTGATCTCGAAGAACGTGCTGACGCCGAGCAGCATCGTATAGCCGTCCGCGCGGGCTTTCGCGACATACGCCGCGGCAATGTTGCCGCCGGCCCCGCCTTGACCTTGCACGATGATCGGCTGGCCGAGAATCTGCCCGAGTGTCTTGGCGACGATACGCGCCTGCGCCTCGCCGGAGCCGCCCGGAAAGCCGACGATCAGCCGCAACGGACTGTCCGGATAGGCGGCGCGCGCGTCGAGCGCCCAGCTCATCAATGGCACGCCGAGTCCGGCGATGAACGCACGTCTGGTCAACATGATTGTCTCCTTGCATCCCGAAGATGCGCTGGCGCGGGCGGTTCCTTGTTATCCGGCCGCCTCGCAGAGCCTTCCTGCCGACCTCGTGCGCGCGGCCGCCGTTATGTAAGCGGGTCGTCAGTCCATACGGTCGTGCTCTCCCACGCCTCGAGGTCCGCCGCCACGCGCGCCAGTTTGCTTCGCACCATCGCGAGGCCGGCGCTGCCGAGCACGAGGTGCTCGGGCGGTTCGCGGTCAGTGACCGCGGCGATGATCGCTTCGGCGGCGCGCTCGGGACTGCCCGGTTGCCGGCCGCTGCGCTCGACCACCTGCGTGCGTCGCTTGCCGGCAATCGACGCGTAGTCATCGATCGGCGTTCCCGTCTGCTTCAGCGATCGTCCCGCCCAGTCGGTTCTGAACGGACCGGGTTCGACGGCCGTCACCCGGATGCCGAGCTCCGCCGTTTCGCGCGCGAGCGACTCGCTCAATCCTTCGAGCGCGAATTTGGTAGCAGCATAGTACCCGCTACTCGGATTGCCGACGAACCCGCCGACCGATGTGACGTTGACGATATGGCCCGAGCGGCGCGCGCGCATGGACGGCAAGACCGCCTTGATCATATTGACCGCCCCGAAGAAATTGACCTCGAACATGGCGCGCATCTCGGCGTCTTCACCTTCTTCGACTGCGGCGAGATAGCCGTAGCCCGCATTGTTCACGAGGAAATCGATCTGGCCGTAGGCGTCCAGCGTCCGGGCCACGACCGTTTCGATATCGCTTGCGCTGGTGACGTCGAGTCGTGCGGCAAGCGCATGCGTTTCGCGGCCCTCGACCAGATCCGCGATCGATGCCGGATCGCGCGCCGTGACAACCGTGCGCCAGCCGCGCGCGAGCACGGCGGCAGCCAGTTCACGGCCGAAGCCGGTGGAACATCCGGTGATCAACCAGACAGGTGGGGTCTCGACGGACTCGGACATGGGCGCTCTCCTTCCGGATGAGTAAGGCAACGGGGAAGGCGGCGGATTACTGCCATCCGGCGCCCGGGACATCCACTTCGATGCTTTCGATGCGGCCGTCGCGCAGCCCGGCCATCTGCGGTCCGCTCGACGTGTTGGTGACGATATACAGAGTACGCTTTTCCCGGCCGCCCAGCGTGCAGGTGTAGGCGCCGCGGCCCTGCTCGAAGGTGATCTCCCGCGCGATGCGGCCGCCCTCGAACACGCGCAGCACGCGCTTGCCGGCAGGGTCGGCGATCCAGATCGCACCCTCGGCGTCGAGAGCGATTCCGTCCGGATTGCAGCCGTCGATCTCCGCGAAAAAACGGTGTGCTGACAGATCGCCCTTGCTGTCGATATCGAACATGCTCACGCGGTGCGCGAACGTTTCGGCGACGATCAGATGCCGTTCACCCGGCGTGATCACCATGCCGTTCGGAAAACTGACCGCGCTGCCGGTCTGATGGATCGAGCCGTCCGGGTCCACGCGAATGATGCGCGTGAGCTTCGGCGGCTCGCCGTTGTTCTTGTCGTAACCGAAGTTGCCGACATACGCGCGTCCATGCCGATCCACCACCATGTCGTTGCACGGGCCGCCTGCCACATCGCGCAGATCGGCGACGAGCCGCGTCGTTCCGTCGGAATTGATGGCGAGCAGGCAGCGGTCGAGCATCGACACGACGAGCGGCGTGCCATCCGGCATGAAGCCGAGCCCCGAAGGACGCTGCGGCACCCGTGCAACGATTTCGGCGCGCCCTGTCAGATCGATGGCCTCGACCTGGTGGGTGTACAGATCGGAAAACCACAGCCTCCCGTCGTGCCAGCGTGCGCCTTCGGCGAACGACAGCCCGCTGCGAATCGTGTGAGTGATCGTGTGGGCGATCGTTCGAGTCAAGGATTCTGGCATGACGTCCCTCGCGCTTGCGCCGGCTATCCCGCCAACGCAATGGTTTTTGGACGGACCCACGTGAGGTCGTCGATGGTGGAGGCGCGATGCATCTCGCGCACGTCGGTATCAGGAAAATGACGGCGCGCGCGATGCATCAGCGAACGGTTGTCCCACATCACGAGGTCGCGGACCGACCACTCGTGCGTGTAGACGAACTGCGGCTGCGTGGCGAATTCGGTCAGCTCGCGCAGCAGATCGAGTCCTTCCGGAATCGGCCAGCCGACGACATGCGATGCGTGTCCGGACAGGTACAGCGACAGGCGTCCGGAAACCGGATGCCGCCGCACCAGTTTTTTATGGGTCGCCGGAAAGCGCCGCCGTTCTTCTTCGTCGAAATCCGTGAAGCCGGCCACCGCGCGCGAATGCATCACGTTGTGCTCCAGCGTCAGGTCTTCGACGAGCTCCAGCCACTCGGCGGGCAGCGCGTCGTACGCCGCGCGCATGTCGGCGAACTGCGTCTGCCCGCCAACGCGTGCGACCGTATACGCGAGCAGCATCGAATAGCGGTTCGGCGTGGGCAGATAGGAACCGTCCGTGTGCCAGCGCCGGCTGCTCAGGAAATTCATCCGGCGCCGGTCGCCGGCGGGGAACGTCCGGTTGTTCTTGTCGAGGTTGGAGATGTCCGACACCATCGGCGAGAGCCGATGATCGGCTTTCGCCGTATGAAACGAAACCACCGGCTGCAGCGGACCGAAGTTCTGACTGAACGCCATCAGCTGCGCGTCGTCGATCAACTGATTGGGGAAGATCAGCACAGGGTAAATGGCGCTTGCCTGGCCGATTTCATCGACCTGTTCGTCGCTGAACGGCTGGCGCAGATCCAGACCGCGAATGCGCGCTGCGATTGTTGGATGGGCAGGTTCGATATCCAGGCTCATTTGCAGATCTCTCTGATTGGGTTAAGCGGATTCCCACGCACGAGCAGCGCCGCAGCGCGTATGCCGGTGCGATGATTCAGGACTATCGTAGGCTTGCCGGTCGCGTCATCACAAGACAGATTAATTCACAGCATGCGTGACGTCCGATCTCCGGCAGGCGCTCACTGCCGCGTTTCAATGCACACCGAAGCAATCCGGTGCGCGCATAGGCACCAACCCGACTGGACGCGCGGCCAGATTTCTGTACGCTTGAAAAAGTGGTGCCGCCGCCCGCCGGGACGCCCAGCCATCAGCCTCGAAGCACCGCCCGGCGCCGGCCCGGAACAGGGCTGCCTGCCCGCTTGGAGACGTCATGGACTTCCGGCTGCGTCAAATGGAGATATTCCGCTCGGTCATGCTGACCGGGTCGATCAATGGCGCAGCCAAGCTGCTGTTCATTTCGCAGCCCGCCGTGAGCCGCATCATTGCCCATACCGAACAGACGCTCGGCCTGAAGCTTTTCAATCGCGCGAAAGGCAAGCTGATTCCGACACCCGAAGGCGTCGCGCTATTCCGGCAGGTCGATGAGTTCTACGAACACGCGCTACAGGTCAACAATTTCGCGCGCGATCTGGCGCAAGGCGCGACCGGTACGCTCAATCTCTCGTCCAGTCCGTGTCTGAGCTATACGGTAATGCCGCGCGCCATTGCCCAGTTCATTGCGCGCTATCCGAAGATCCGGGTGGTTTATCACACGTCGCAACTGAACTGCATGGCGACCGAGGTGCTCAGCAACAAGGTCGATGTCGCTGTCGCCGTGATGCCGATCCAGCATCCGAACGTGAAAGTCGAAGTGTTCACGACCGGCAAGATGGCCTGCGTGCTGCCCAAGGATCATCCGCTCGGCAGTCAGACCGTGCTGTCGCTCGCCGACGTCTCGGCGTATCCGCTGATCGTGCATCATCCGAGCATCACGTTCGGCAAACTCGTTTCGACCGCGTTTCGCGACGCGGGCCTCGAAATGCGCTCGCGCGTCAACGTGTTCCAGACCGACGTGGCGTGCTCGCTGGTGCGGGCCGGCGCGGGTATCGCCATCGTCGACGAATACACGGCGTGCGCGGGCGCATGGCACGACCTGATGCAACGTCCGCTTGCCGAGCCGATCACGTTGACGCCGTGCATCGTGCGCTCCGCGTTCGACAATCAGGCCACGCACGCCGACAAGTTCATCGAGATCCTGCGCAGTGTCGCCCACGCGCGCTGAGCGGGCGCCGATGGTCCGCGGCGCTCGGCCGCTTTGAAGCGCCAGCGTGGTCACACGCAATGTGCGTTTATTGCGCTTGCGAGCCTTTTACCGACTCTTAAAATCGGACCGCATAGGGGGCGGCATTGAGCTGCCGGCGAGTTGCCGGACAGGGCCGCCCCTCTCCTTCATGCGCGCACCGGAGTCAAGATGACCGCCGCTCAACGCGTCACAGAAACGACCGATATTCTCGGCGAATGCCCGCTATGGAGCGAGGCTGAACAGGCGCTGTACTGGATCGACATCCGGCGGCCGGGCATCCAGCGCTGGCATCCCGCAAGCGACGCGCTGCGCTACTGGCCCATGCCCGACCTCGTCGGCTCGATTGCGTTGTGCCGCGACAACCGCTTGCTGGTCGCGTCGCGATCACTGTTTTACCTGGACACGCGCACGGGGGAAATGACCCGCTTCGCGCCGCAGCGCGCCGAAGATCCGGCGCTGCGCTTTAACGACGGCAAATGCGACCGCCAGGGCCGCTTCTGGGTCGGCACGATGAACGACCGCACGCGCGAGCCGGTGGGAGAACTGTTTCGCGTGGACGAGCGCGGTGCCGTCAGTATCGAGGCGGGCATCCGGGTGCCGAACGGCACCTGTTTCAGTCCCGATGGCCGCACCATGTACTTCGCCGATTCCGATCTGCAGACCATTTTCACTTACGCGCTCGATCCCGGAACGGGCGCGCTCGGTGAACGCCGCGAGTTCGCGAAGACGACACTGCCCGCCGTGCCAGACGGCGCGACGGTCGACGAGCAAGGCCATATCTGGATCGCGGAATACGGCGGCTGGTGTATCAAGCGCTATGCGCCGGACGGCAGCGTGGACCGTGTGTTCGACATGCCCGTGCAGAACCCGACCAGTTGCACGTTCGGCGGACGCAATCTCGATACGCTCTACATCACCACCGCTTCGCAAAGACTCACGCCGGATGAACTGGCGAAGCAGCCGTTTGCCGGCGCCCTCCTCGCGTTCCAACCCGGCGTACGTGGCCTGCCGGAGCCGCTTTTCCGCGGCAACGCCAAAAGTTGACGCGCGTGCAGGGTGCTGCGCGACGCGTGCCGCGTGCCCGCGCCGCCGCCCGCGCGCCGGGCCGGCACGCGTGACGAACCTCGCCCGCCCCGCACCCTACTGCGGAGCAACCCCCGCCTTCTTCAGAACGCCGCGCCAGACCTCCGTTTCGGTCGCGATACGGCGCGACAGTTCGGCGCCCGTACCGCTCACCGGAAAGAACCCGATTCTGTCGAAGCCCGCCTGAACCTCGGGCGAAGCCATAGTCTGCACGATCGCGGCGTGCAACTTTTCGACCACGGGCGCAGGCGTGGACGCGGGCGCCGACAGGCAGTTCCAGACGCTGAAATCGTAGCCCTGCAAGCCCGCCTCGGCGATCGTCGGCAGGTCGGGAAAATGCGGCAGGCGGCGGCTTCCGGTCACGCAGATCGGCCGCATCTTGCCGGACTGGATCCCCGCCATGACATCCGCCACGCCGCCGAACAGCATGTCGCAGAAGCCGCCGAGCACGGCCATCGCGTCTTCGCCGCCGCCCTTGTACGGCACGTTGATGATCTGCACGCCGGCGCGCACCATGAACTCCTTGCCGATCAGATCGAGCGGACTGCCGGGGCCGGCCGTGGCATTGGTGACCTTGCCCGGCCGCGCCCTCGCATAAGCAATCAGTTCCTGCAAAGAGTGAACGGGCAGCGAGGCGTTTACGATCAACAGGAACGGCTGCTCGGAAATGATGCTGACGGGTTGCAGGTCCGCAGGCTTGTAGCCGATGTCACGATAGATCATCGGATTGGTCTCGAAGAACGTGCTCACGCCCAGCAGCAGCATATAGCCGTCGCCGCGCGATTTCGCCACGTAGGCGGCGGCGATATTGCCGCCGGCGCCCGGATGAGCTTCGACGATCACCGGCTGGCCGAGCTTCGCGCCGAGCGTCTTCGCGACGATGCGCGCTTCGGCCTCGCCCGCGCCCGCCGGAAACGCGATGATGATGCGGATCGGGCTGTCCGGATAGTCCGCTCGCGCCGCCGGTATCCACGCGCTCGCGGCAAGCGCGGCGAGCGAGGCGAGACAGGTGCGTCGCGTGACGACGTTTCTGCGCGTGGGCTCATCCATCGAGCGTGTCTCCGTTGATTCGTTCGCGTTGCGCAGAATGCCCGAAGGCATGCGCGCGATTATGCGTTGTCGTGCGAGGTGGTTTGCGTCGAGCCTGTCACACGAAAGGCCTTGGGTTTGCTCTTGCGTCTGCGGATCGCGGCACGAATCGCAAAGCCCACCTGCAAGGCGATCAGCAGCACGGAGATGGCGATGAACACCGCGCTGATCGGGCGCTGGACGAACACCGCCATATCGCCGCGCGAGAGCAGCAGTGCGCGCCGGAAGTTGTCTTCGACCATCGGTCCGAGCACGAAGCCGAGCAGAATCGGCGCGACCGGAAACGCCAGCGCGAGCAGAATCGCGCCGATCACGCCGAACGCCAGGACTTCACCCACTTCGAACAGACTGTTGTTCGTGCTGTAGACGCCGACCGCAATGAACAGCAACGCCGACGGATAGAGATAGCGATAAGGCACGCGCAAGAACTTGACCCAGATGCCGATCAGCGGCACGTTCAGCAGCATCAGCAGAATATTGCCCACCCAGAAGCTGGCGACAAGCCCCCAGAAGAGGTCCGCGTGATCGGTGATCAGTTGCGGTCCGGGCTGAATGCCCTGGATCATCAACGCGCCGAGAATCAGCGCCATGACGGCGTCGCCGGGTATGCCGAGGCTCATTGTCGGGATGAAGTCGACCTGGGTTTTCGAGTGCGAGGCGGCCTCGGGCGCGGCGACACCCTCGATCGCACCCTGACCGAACTTCTTCGGGTTGCGGGAAATCTTCTGTTCGAGTGCGTAAGCAATGAAGGTGGTGATCGTCGAGCCCGTGCCCGGCATGCCGCCGAACAGCGCGCCGACCGCTGTGCCGCGAACCATCGGGAAGAAGGCCTGCTTGAGCTCCTTCCAGCTCGGGCGCATGTCGCGCAATCGCACATGCGTGGCCCGGCTCACGACCTGCAGGCGGTTCACGTTGCGCAGGAAATCGGCCACACCGAACAGCCCCAGTGCGAGCGCAACGATCTCGACACCGTCGCCGAGCTTCGGGAAGCCGAACGTAAAGCGCATCGTACCGGTGTTGATGTCGGTGCCGACAACACCGATCAGCAAGCCGAACAGCGTCATCGCCACGCCTTTCAATACCGGCCCGCGCGACATCGTTCCGCCGGCCAGAAGACCCAGCAGCATGATCGAGAACAGTTCCGCGGGTCCGAACTTGAACGCGATGCTGACGAGCAGCGGCGAGGCGAAAATCATCAGCACGATCCCGCACGACGCCGCGAAGAACGACGAGATCATCGCGATGCCGAGCGCGGTTCCGCCTTTGCCCTGCCGCGTCAGCGGATAGCCGTCCAGACACGTCACCGCGTGAGGCGGATGACACGGCAGATTCAGCAGGATGGCGCCGATCGCGCCGCCATACTGCGACCCGTAGAAGATGCCCGCCAGCATCATGATCGCGGGGACGGGATGCATGGTGTAGGTAAGCGGCAACAGCATGGAGATGGCGGAAAGCGGCCCCATGCCCGGCAGCACGCCGATCAGGTTGCCCACCACCACGCCGAAGAACGACCACGCGAGGTTATGCCACTCCAGCGCGACGCCGAAGCCATACCAGAGATCGATCAGAGACTGGCTCATGCTTGTCTAGCCCCATTGAAAGAGCGGGAACTGCAACGACAGCGCCCACCAGAACACCAACACACAGAGCACCGTCATTCCGGCGGCGAGCAGCAACGCGCGCCATATCGTGTTCTCCCGATCGCCGAGCGCGGAAATGAAGACGATCGCGAAAGTGGCCGGAACGAGACCGCCATATTTACCGAGCACGATGAACGCAACGATGCTGCCGAGAATGAAGCACCACGCCTTGCGCTCGGGCGCCAGCTTCTTTTCGCCGTCCTGCGGCGCCGCATATCTCGCCACGACCGCGATCGCCACGCCCGTGCAGACGAGCGCCACGCCGATCGAAACAGGAAAGAAACCCGGCCCCATCTGGCTCAACGTGCCGATGCTGTAGCGTATGCCGTCGTAGATCGCGCCCAGCCCCACGGCGGCCATCAGCATGCCGGCGTAGTAGTCGCGGCGGCGCGCATTCACGTGTTCGGTCGAATCGGTCGATCCAGTCGCGTCCATCGCATTGCACTCCTGTGCGGGTCGTTGCTGCCGTGCGGTCGTCGTTCCGCCATCTACCGCCGTGTACTGCCATCTACCGCCGTGTACTGCCATGTACTGCCATGTACTGCCATGTACTGCCATGTACTGCTTATGCACCACCAACCAGGTACTGGCGGGTCCACTCGTCATATTCCGGAACGCCGGTCGCCTGTTCCAGCAATTGCTTCGACGCCTGGCCGGGCAGGTGCAGCGACAGCGTGCCCGAACGCACCAGTTGCATCGAATCGTGCAGCGCCTTGAGCGCGACCGAGAAGGTCTGGTGTCCCGCCGACCACGCCTTCACCCGGCGGGTAGCAAGATAGGCCGGATCGCATAGCGCTTCCGGTGCGCCCGCCATCAACAGCGGCACTTTGACCGCGTCCGAGATCGCGTCGATCTGTTCGCGCTGCTGCGGCCCCGGCAGAAAGATCGCGTCGACGCCTGCCGCTTCGAATGCCTTGAAACGCGCGACGGCGTCCTCGATACCGTTGATGGTCGCGGCGCTCGTGCGCCCCAGCACCAGCAGGTCGGAGTCGCCGCGCGCCGCGACGGCGGCCTCGACGCGCGCCACCGCTTCGTCGAACGAAACCAGCGCCGGTTTGCCGGAGCTTCCGTAAGGCCGCGGCAGCAGTGTGTCTTCGATCGTCACGGCCGCGGCGCCCGCGCGGTCCAGTTCGTGCACGGTGCGCATCACCGATAGCGCATTGCCATAACCGTGGTCGCCGTCCACGACGAGCGGCACGTCCGACACCCGCGTGCACCGATGCACCTGTTCGGCGAGCTCAGTCAGTGTCAGCACGATCAGATCCGGCGCGCCGAGCACCGCGTACGACGCGAGCGAGCCGCCCATCAGGCCCGCTTCATAGCCGAGTTGTTCGGCAAGCCGCGCGGAAATCGGATCGAAGATGGTGGCCATCGTCACGCAATCTTCCCGATCGAGAATCTGGCGCAGCCGTCTGCGCTGTGTAGTCGGTCCCAACAAGAGCCTTCTCCCGTGTTCGTTCAACATTGATCAGCAGTGTTCGAGTTTCCTGACAGCCGCAAAACACAGCCGCAAAGCGCGCCCGCGCCTATTCCAGTGTCACCGATACTTCGCCGAGACCTTCGAATGCAACGCGCGCTTGCATGCCCGCGCGCGCCGGATAAATCCCCGTGCACGTTCCGGTAATCACGACATGCCCCGCGCGCAAAGGCTCACGCTTATGCGGTGCGTTGGCAAGCGCCACCAGCGCATCGAATGGATTGCCCGCCGCATTGCCGCCGCAGGTTTCGGTCACCACCACGCCGTCGATCGCGAGCGTCACGCGCAAGCTCTCCAGCGCAATGTCCCGCCAGTTGCGCTGACCGCTGCCGTAAATCAGCGCACAGTTGCCCATGTTGTCAGCAATCTTGTGTTCGAGGGGAGCTTCCATGAAATTTCCGAGGCGTGGCGCACCAATCTCGATGGCGGCACATACGGAACTCACGGCGTCGGCAACTTCGTCCGGTGTATAGGGTGAGGCTCGCGGCGGCAGGTCGCGGCTCAGGACGAAGGCCACCTCGCCTTCGACGGCCGGCGCAGGGGATGAGGTCAGCCGGACCCGCGCGCCGCCCGCAACACACGCGTCGCGATAGACGGGGGCATGCGTGAGCCGCACGTCGCGCACGTAGCCGACCTTCCAGCCCGCGATCGGCTGACCGAGCAGCCGCGTCATTTCGCTTTGCACGGCGAATGCCTCGGCCATCGAGACGGATGCGTCCTGCGCTGCGAGCATGGGCAGCACATTATTCGAACGCCGTGCGCCGAGTAGCGCGTCGGCAATGTGCGCTATGCGCGTCACCTGCGCTGCGTCGATGTCGGCCAAATCCGTCTCCTGTTCTGTTCGCCGCATTCGCCGGTCGAAGTCCGCAGGCGCCGAGGTCATCGGTGCCTGCGTCCGCCAGTCGGATGCGTCGCGCGGCGTGTATGTCGCGACACGTCGTGAACCCAGTTTGCTCACACGGGCATGGACCCGCAACGTCATTTATGTCACAGCGCGCGTGCGATTTTCGAAAGCTTTTTGCATGTTTCGCATGCGCGGCCGGTCAACCTCGTTCAACGTGTGGGCCGCACCATCGACTGGCTTCGCCAGTAGTCGAACAGCGTCTCGACACTGTTGACGCCGCCGCCCATGCCGCTCCTGTTCACTCCCGCATACGGCACGCCGAGTGGAAACAGGTTGTGTGCGTTGATCCAGCTATTGCCCGCCACCATCGCTTCCGCAACCCGCGCCGCGCGTCTCGGGTCGTGGCTCCATACGCTGTTGGCAAGACCGTAGTCAGTGTCGTTCGCGAGCTCGACGGCTTGCGCTTCGTCCCTGAACGGCGCAAGAAAGGCGACCGGACCGAAAATCTCTTCGCGCGCGGCCACGTTCTCGAGCGAGCCCGCGAGCAACGCGGGACTCACGTAGAAACCGTCGTGCCCGGCCACGTCGACTGCGCCGCCCTTGAGGACGGCTCGCGCGCCGTCGCGTTGTCCGCGCTCCAGATAGCCGAGCACCCGCTCGCGCTGTTTCGCGCTCACGACCGGCCCCATCTCCGCGCCGGGGTCGAGTTGATAGCCGATCTTTGTGCGCTGCAACGCAGCGACGCTCGCATCGACGAAACGCTCGAAGATCGATTCGTGCACGAGCCAGCGAGTCGCATCGCAGCAGACCTGGCCCGTGTGGAATGTGATTGCGCGCGCAAGTTTGTCCGCGGTCTCCTCGATATCCACATCGTCGAAAATCACGGCTGCGCCCTTACCGCCCAGTTCGAGTTTGCATGGCACGAGATTTCTGCCGCAAGCTTCCGCCACCATGCGTCCGACTTCCGGCGAACCGGTAAACGACATGCGCTTGAGTCCCGGATGGCGCGACAATGCAGCGCCCGCTATCTCACCCAAACCCGTCACGACGTTGATGACGCCATCTGGAAAGCCGATCTCGCGCGCGAGCCGAGCCAGGTAAATGGCCGACAGCGGCGTGTCCTCCGCCGGTTTGATGACCACCGTATTGCCCGCCGCGAGTGCCGGAGAGATATTCCATCCGATCAGCACCATCGGGAAGTTCCACGGAACGATGAATCCGCACGCGCCCCAGGGCTGCCGCGTGGTCCACGCCTCGTAGCCGGATACCGGCAATGCCGAGCGGCGCTCCGTGTTCAGGGCCAGCTCGTTGAAGTAACGCAGCGTATCGACGAAGCTCTGCACGTCGCCTTGCGCCTGCTGTTCGATCTTGCCGGCGTCGAGCGCTTCGATCTGGCCGATGATCGCCTTGCGCCGTTCGACTTCGTCCGCGAGCCGGTGCAGCCAGATCGCGCGGTCGTTCGGGTGCATCGTGGCCCAGCCCGACCGGGCGAACGCGCGCCGTGCCGCGTCGACCGCACGATCGACGTCCGCGGATCTCATCGCGGCAACCGTCGCGAGATGTTCGCCGGTGCCGGGGTCCAGCGTCTCGAAGGTGGCGCCGTCGACGGCCTGTTCATCGCGGCCGTCGATCACGCCGCCGAGCGGCCCCGCGTCGAGAAAGCGCGCGACCTCGGGCAATAGTGAAACAGAGCTAGATGTCAGAGTGTGCATGAGGATTCTCCAAGGCTAAACCGGAATGGCGAATTCAGGCGTGGATCAGCGCGTGCATAGCGCTGTCACGCCGCGATCTTTTCGAACTTCTGCAGGCATCGCAAACGCGGCGGCGGCTCGACGCCTGGAAACAGCGACGGCCATGCGGTATAAGAGACCTCGCCCACGTAGATGTCGCCGCGCGAATCGACCGCGAGACCATGCGGCCCGAGAAACTGGCCGGGGCCCGTGCCGGCCGCCGGCGTCGTGGTGATGCGCGCGAGCAGTTCGCCCTTGTTCGACAGGATGCTCACGCGCGGTCCGAGATTGGGCGCGCCGCGATTGAAGGAATAGTAAGGACCGGTCTCGCCGACGTAACACAGCGGGCACTTTCCGGGTGGCATGTACATGCCGCAAGGCCGGTGCAGGTTGTGCCACTGCGTTTCGAAGCGGCCGTCGCCGTCGAACACCTGGATGCGGTGATTCTCACGGTCCGCGACATAGACCCAGCCGTCTTCGTCGCATGAAATATTGTGCGGGAGATTGAACTGGCCCTTGCTCGATCCTGGCTCGCCCCATGACAGGATTCTTTTTCCGTCAGGCGAATACTTATGGATCCGCCCGTTGCCGTAGCCGTCGGCCACGTAAATGTCGCCGCGAGGCGAAAGCGCCGTGTGCGTGCACCGGTTGAAAGGCATGCCGCTCATGAACATGGAAGGCTCGCCGGGCACGCCGATCGTCATCAGCAATTTGCCCTCGGGCGTGCATTTGCGCACGGTGTGATCGAAATCGTCGGTCAGGTAGAGCGCGCCGTCGTGGCCGATATGAATGCCGTGCGCGTGGCGGAACAGATCGTCGCCCCACGCACGCAGAAAGTTGCCGGCCCGGTCGAACACGATCACGGGATGGCGCCCCCGGTGAAACACGTACACCTGATCGTTGCTGTCGACGCCCACCGCCGCGACGTCATAGAGTTCCCAGCCGTCGGGCAAGGTGCCCCAACCCTCGACGATCCGGTACGTCATTGCTCCACTGCCCACCACGTTGCTCATCTGGAAGTGTCCTCAAAGGAGCCAGGGCGGCCGTTCGGGAGTGAAAGCCGCATTCGCAGACACCGGTCAAGGCATGCGGCGTTTCGCGTCGAACGGTGACTCCGGCGCCCCAAGAATCACACGTGCCAAAGCGGCGTCGCAAGACACTTTTTGGCACACGCGGTATGCGCATTATCGACGGGATGCCCGAGCGGCGGGGCTTTCAATGGAAAACCCTATCTTGATAATTAGTCGCGCGAGTGCGAGCCTTTTTTAGACAGTGAGACTGCGGCGCAGTTACTCGCTGTTCGAACCGACATCGATCCGCGTCAGATTCGTCGCTCGAAATAATTGGCGCGACCGGGACAGCCCCCACTGCTCCCGGATGATTGACGGAGACACGCGATGCCCAAACGCCGACTTCCTTCATTGAATGCGTTGCGCGCTTTCGAGTCCGCCGCGCGCAATCAGAGCATGACGCGCGCGGCGGAGGAGCTGTGCGTAACGCACAGCGCGATCAGCCGCCATGTCGCGAAGCTCGAGGACTACCTCAACGCCAAGCTGTTCGAGCGCGGCCACCAGCAGGTCGTGCTCACCAAGCGCGGCGCCGCTTACGCGTCCCGCTTGCAGGTGCTGTTCGATCAGATCCAGGACGTGACCGCCGAATACTTCTACGCGCGGCCGGACAATGCGTCCTTGCGTATCGGCGTGCTGTCCACATTCGCGATGCGCTTTCTGATTCCACGGCTCGCGCGCTTCAAGAAGCTATATCCCGAGATCACCCTTCAGGTCGAAAGCGCGCACGAACACGTGTCGCCGAGAGACGAAGAGGTCGACGTTGCGATCTGGTTCGGCAACGGCGACTGGCCGGGTCTGGTCAGCGAGCATCTGTTCCATGAAGAACTCGTACCGGTCGGCAGCCCCACGTTGCTCGCCGGACACGAACTTGGCAATCCGGACGATCTCGAATCGTTCCTTCTGCTGCACGCGGCAGCGCGCCACGACGACTGGCAGCGCTGGCTGAGCGCGACCGGCGCGACACGTGTGGACGGCTACAAGGGTTTGAAACTCGAATACTCGGGCCTCGCGTATCAGGGTGCGGTAGACGGTCTGGGCCTCGCCATGGCGCAAACGCTGTTCGTGCAGGAAGACCTTGCCAACAGGCGGCTGGTCGCGGCGCTTCCGCAGCGCGTGAAGACCGGCCGATCGTATTACCTCGTGCACAACGAAATGAAGAGCGAGCAGCCGGTCATTCTGCGCTTCTCCGAATGGCTCAAGGACGAGGTGCGCAAAACGATCGAAGAGATCGACCGGACCCAGGCCGAGCACATCGAAGTGGTGTAGCGCCGCCGCCCGACGCAACCTCACACCAGGTGTTCAATAAACTCGCTTGTGAGCCGCCGCATGCGGTCGGTACGATGGAATGGAGCGAACTCGTAGCGCGCATTCGCGCGTGCCTGACGAACTCCACCCTCGTCCGATACAAGGAACATCCATGAGCCTGAACGTCGAAGCCGTCCATCCATTCATCGCTGCGCGCATCCACGGACTCGATCTGTCAAAACCGCTTTCCGATGAGCGTATCGTTGAAATCGAGCAGGCCAGCGGCCAATATCCGGTACTGATCTTTCCGCGCCAGTACATCGACGACGACCAGTTGCTTGCATTCGCCGCCGGCTTCGGTCCGCTGCAGATTGCCGTCTCATACTCGACGCGCCCGGAGGATCACCGGCTCGCCCCGATGATCAACGACATCTCCAATCTCAGCAAGGAGAACCAGACCTACCGGCCCGGCGACCGCCGCAGGATGAACAACCTCACGAGCCGCCGCTGGCACTCGGATGCCTCGTATCTGCCGCTGCCCGCACGCTATTCGTTTCTGCTCTCGTATATCGTACCGGCGGTCGGCGGTCAAACGCAGTTCGCCGACATGCGCGCCGCGTATGACAACCTGCCTGATCATTTACGCAAGGTTGTCGAAGGCCTGAGCTGCCACTACGACATCATGGCGTCACGCGCGGCCGCCGGCTTCTACGACGCATCCGACGAAGAACGCAAGGCGCTCGCGCCGTGCATTCACGAACTGGTCCGCACGCATGCCATCTCCAGGCGCAAATCGCTGTACCTGTCGAGCCACGCGACGCATGTGGTCGGCTGGCCAGAGCCGGAAGGCCGCGATCTGCTGCGCGAACTGACCGAGTTCGCCACGCAGCCGCAGTTCGTGTATTCGCACGAATGGTCGGTTCGCGACCTCGTCATGTGGGACAACCGTGCGCTGATGCATCGCGGTCGTCCGCATATTCCGGAAACCGACGTTCGCGAGATGCATCGCGCAACGACGCTCGACGACCGCACGTGGACGCGCGGCAGCAATCAGCCCGTCGCGGCAAGCGTCGCCTAGTGTTGTGCGCCTGCCCGTCTGAAAGCTCGATACGGCCACGCCCTCGCTAATGCCACTGGGTGCATCAGCCTGGGCTTCGCGAAGGTGTTTTTTGTCGTGACGCGGTCTAGTCGTGCGAGTAAGGACGGGCGCCCTGAAGCGGCACCGCGGCGCGCAGAATCTGTCCGGATTCAGACTCCGTAATGTAGACCACACCGCTGTCGGCGGGATCGAATGCCACGTTCGAAGTCTGCAGCCCGGCACACGAACACACCCGGGCAACCGGTTCGCCGATCCTGTCAAAGAGCCAAACGGCGCCCAAGCCGATGTGCGCGACCGCAAGACTGCCGTCGACGGCGCACGCGAGACCGTCCGGCCCGGTGCCGCCGGACAATTGCAGATAGTGGCCGACCCGCGCGACCGAGCCGTTGCCGAACGGATCCAGCGGCACACGCCAGACGGCATTCGCGCGCGTTACCGCCAGATATAGCGTGCGTTCATCGGGGCTCAACGCGAGTCCGTTGGGACTTGGGATATTGTCGAGCAGCCTGTCGAGCCTGCCTTCGACAGTCAAACGATAAAGACACCCGAACGGCCGATCGAGGCCGGTCTGCCCCTGGTCCGTGAAGAACAGCTCGCCGGCGCGGTTAAATATCAGATCATTGGGACCGCGAAACGGTTCGAATCCGCCGGTCTTCACCAGATCTTCGACCGTGCCGCGCAACGGGTCCAGCACGACGATTCCGCGCAATTGATCGGCAATGAAGATGCGGCCGTCCCGATGAATCGCAATGCCGTTAGGCCGCCCATCGTACTGGCAGACGAGTTCGAATTGACCGCTCCGCGCGATCCGGAAAATACGGCCATAGGGTATGTCGACGCAATACAGGTTGCCTTCGCGATCGAATGCTGGTCCCTCCAGAAATGAGTCGCGAATCACGCCGAAGCGAACTTCCGCATGATCGGTTACACGAAAGGAGGCGGGCAGACTGGCGAAGACTTCCGTCTTGATTCTGGGTACATTGAACATGGCGGCACGCGAGCAGTGAGTGGATGATTTTTCACACGCCGGCCGCCGCCCTCTCCATGCAATTCGACATGGAATCTATCCGCGGCGCGACCGTGCAAATGTCTCACGCTCGCACCGCCGCCGAAGACCCGCAAGCGACTTTTCGGCACCTCGGGCGTGCCATGTGTACATCACAGCGGTTCATCACAGCAGTCGTGACTTATTCGCGCTTGTCAGGAAGCTCACGCGACAACTAGCATCCGTGCAAGCTGTCCGCATGCAAACGCATGGAACGATGCAAACCGGGCGTCCCTTCGGCGGAGCCCCGGAAATCAGACAGCGCAATAGCCGACGGAGATCACATGCAATGAACGCGCGGCGCGCTTTTCTTGCTGCACTGGGGTCGGCCGCGCTGTCCGGCGTATCGCGCCCGGTTTTCGCGGCGAACTATCCATCAAGCCCGGTGCGCTTCGTCAACCCTTATGCGGCCGGCTCCGACGACGTGCAGGCTCGCATCGTCGCCAAAGCATTGCAGAGCCTGCTGGGTGCGCCCGTGGTGGTCGAGGCGCATCCAGGGGCCGGCGGCAACATCGCGGCCCACTACGTGGCCAATGCGGCGCCCGACGGCTACACGATGCTGCTCGGCATCAGCGCGATCTTCGAAGCGAATCCGCTGCTGTACAAAACGCCAGGCTTCAGCGCGAACGACTTCCGGCATGTCAGTCTGCTGTCCGAGCAGCAGTTCGTACTGGTGGTGAATCCGTCGGTCCGCGCGCGATCGATTCCGGAGCTGATCGCTTACGCCAAACAGAACCCGAAGAAACTGACCAACGCAACGGCGGGCATTGGCAGCAATCTCTATCTCGCCGCACTGGAGTTCACGTCGAAGGCGGCAATCCAGTTGCAGGACGTGCCCTATAAAGGAGGCGCGGAAGACACCGTCGCCGTGTTGAGCGGTATTGCGGATATGGAATTCGGCGGTGTGCCGAACGTCACCGCGCATATCCGTTCGGGCAAGCTGCGTGCGCTCGGTGTTACCGGAAAGTCGCGAGTGCCCGTGCTGCCCGATGTGCCGACCATTGCCGAAGCCGGCCTGCCCGGTTACGCGTTCGCGGTGTGGAATTGCATCTCGGTGCCGCGAGCGACGCCCGATAAGGTAGTTGCAACGCTGCACGATGCCACGGTCAGCGCCATCGTGCAGCCGGATGTCCGGCGTAGTCTCGAACAGCTCGGCTTTCTGCCGGTCAGCAGTTCGCCGGGCGAGATAGATCAGCGCATTCGCACCGAAGTGCCGCTCTGGAGTCAACTTTTTGCACAGGCGGGTCTCAGGGCGCAATAACGGCGCGTTCTTTCTGGGTTCTTTCTGCGCTCTTTCCGATAGCCAGACGTGTGACATGCGTAGCGCCGGCGGCGGTTTTCTCGCAACCGCCGCCGGCGCATGTTTTACGCCACGCCACGTCACGTTCCCGCTTCGCTGCGCACGCTGCTGTCCGCTCGCGTCCACGCAGGATCGTCCATTACCGTCGCGCGATGCATCTCGCGCGGGTCGGTATCGGGAATATGGCGGCGCCCGCGGTGCATCAACGCGCGGTTGTCCCACATCACCAGATCGCGTTCGTGCCATTTATGGGTATAGACGAACTGGGGCTGCGTCGCGAATTCCATCAATTCGCGCAACAGGTCGCGGCCTTCGGGAATCGGCCAGTCCACTACGTGCGTCGCGTGCCCCGACAGATAGAGCGTCTTGCGTCCCGACACGGGATGCCGCCTGACGAGCTTGTGCTGCGCGGGCGGCAGCTTCGCCCGCTCCTCGTCCGGAAACTCGGTGTAGCCGCTCAGCATGCGCGCCCACAAGATGTTGTACTCGCAGCTCAGATCTTCGACTACCGGGCGAAGATCTTCAGGCATCTCGTCGTACGCCGCCCGCATATCGGCGAACTGTGTCTCGCCGCCCCGCTGCGCCACGGTATACGCCAGCAGGAACGAGTAGCGCGCCGGAATTGCTTCATATGAAGCGTCCGTATGCCACCGCTTGCTGACGAAGTTGTTCATCCGGCGATGATCACCGCGCTTGAACGTCTGATTGTCCTTGCCGAGGTTCGAGATGTCGGTGATCTTCGGCTGCAACCGGTGCTCTTTCTCACGCGTCTGATACGACATGGCGGTGTGGACCGGCCCGAAGTTCGCGCTGAACGCGAGCAGTTCGTCGTCGTTGATGAACTGCTTCGGAAAGATCAGAACCGGATAACGGCCGCTTGTCTGCTCGATCGCCTCGACATCTTCCAGCGCGACGGGTTGATGCAGATCGAGGCCGTGAATGCGGGCGGCCAATAACGGGTGCACGACCTCAACGGTAAACGCCATAGCTGCTCCATGATGCCCCACACGAGGCGAGTATTCAGCCATCGTAGAAGGTGTCGGCATGGGCTCACAAGCGCATTTAGATCACACCGCGTGTGAGCGCCGCGCGCGAATGCGCGCAAGTGCGCCGGATCGAGCCGCGGATAGCAGTCAGCGTCTGCAAAAGTCAGACCGTGTGTGTAAAAAACGGGCTTGTGGGAATCGCTGCCGGTGTGGGATCGTAAAACGCAGTGGCGCGACCGGCCACGATCGCGCACGACAGCTTTCAATCGAGGACGAAATGACATTCTTCAGAAAAGGCGACGTTTCGATCCGCTATGAACAATATGGAAGCGGCTTTCCCTTGCTATTGCTTCCTCCTGGCGGCATGCGGGCAACCATCGACGACTGGCAGCGCATGGCGTTCAATCCCGTCGAGATCTTCCGCCACGACTTTCGGGTGATCGCACTCGATCAACGCAACGCCGGCCAGTCCACCGGGCCGCTCGCCGACGGCAATCCGTGGGATCAGTATGCGGCTGACCATCTCGGCTTGCTCAACCACCTTGGTATCGAGCGCTGTCACGTAATGGGATGCTGCATCGGCGCGTCTTACGCATTGAATCTTGCGCGGCTCGCACCGTCGCGCGTGGCGTCGCTGGTGCTCCAGCAGCCCATTGGTATCGACGAAGCCAACCGTCAGGTCATGCCCAATTCATGGCGCAAGTGGGCCGATGAACTGACCGCCAATCGTCAGGACCTGAGCCCGACAGCGCTTGAGGATTTCGGCCGCAGAATGTGGGCTGGCGATTTCGTCCTGAGCGTGAGCCGGGAGTTTGTCGCCTCGTGCCAGACGCCCATGCTGATCCTGCCGGGCGCCGACCTGGAGCACCCGGCGGTCATTGCGGAAGAACTTGCGCGGCTGGCTCCGAGTGTCCGCACCCTGCAACCGTGGAAAGAGCCCGCCGGCTGCATTCCTTCCGCGGTGGCCGTGGTTCGCGATTTCCTCGCGAGAAACAGCCATTGAGCTTCGCGGCAACAACGAAGCACGAAGCAAGCCGCGTATCACGCGGCGGGACGCTTCCGAATCGACCATTAGTGCGCGTAAAAATGCATGCCGCCGTCCACTGGAATCACATCTCCCGTGATGTACCTCGCGCGCGGCGACGCAAGAAATGCCGCCAGATAACCGATGTCGAGCGGATCGCCGAAGTAGCCGATCGGCACGTTGCGCGTAATAAACGCCTGTTTCGATTCTTCGGTGGGATGCAGGCGCTTTTCGATTTGCTCGCTATGAATTCTGCCCGGCGGGATAGTGTTGATCGTGATGCCGTCCGCGGCAATTTCGCGCGAGAGGCTCTTGGCCCATAGATGCAGCGCCGCCTTCGCCGGACCACTGGGATTGAGTCCACGCGGTTCCATCGAACCGCTGATATTGATCACGCGCCCCCATTTGCGCGAGCGCATTGCCGGCAGAACCGCATGTGTCATGCGTCGCGCTGCGGTGAAATTGAGCGCGAACGCCTCTTCCCAGACGTCTTCGCCCGCATCGAGCGGCGCGGGCCGCGACGCGCCCGCATTGTTCACCAGAATATCGATCTGCCCCAGCGCGTCGGTCGCCTGCGCGAGAATGCGCTCGATGTGACCGGGCGCGGTGAGATCGCCGACGATCACGATCGGCCGCATGCCGCCCTCCGCCACGATCGACGCCGCCACCTCCTCCAGCAGTGCATCGCGCCGCGCGGTGATCGCAAGCCGCACGCCCTCGCTCGCCAGCGCCCTTGCAATGCCCGTTCCAATGCCCGTGCTCGCGCCTGTGACGAGCGCCGTGCGTCCGCGAAGTTCGAGGTCCATGCTATCTCCCATGCAGTGAATAAGCGGTTCAATACGGGTCATTCCAGCGCGCTGTCACCCTCCACACGCGGCATGTGTTGCGATGCTAGGGCGCAACGCCGCTCCGTCACAAGCGCGTTAAAGTCACACTCCGCGTCACAACCAGCCGCTCCCGCTTCACATCGATATCACATCGACATCACGCCGATATCACGCCGATATCACGCCCGCTGTGACTTAATCTCGCTTGTCGCATGAAGGCGCGCGCGCCTACGCTTGATCTGACCTGGCCCGCATCCGGCCGGCCATTCCGACAAGCAGTCTTTCCGTCATCTCCATCGATGAGGCGCTCATGACCTTCGCAGTCGAAGCAATCCAGGAACCCATTGCAGCGCGTATTACCGGCCTCGACCTTCGGCAACCTCTGTCGGCTGCCGACGCGCAAGCCATCGACAACGTAATTGCACAGTATCCGGTACTCGTATTCCCGGCGCAGGATATCGACGACAATCAACTGCTCGCGTTCAGCGAAAACTTCGGGCCGGTACAGGTCTCCGTGCAATACGCGACGCGTCAGAACGAACATCGCCTGCAGCCGCGCATCAGCGACATTTCGAACGTCGGCAAGGACAACGAGACGTTCAAGGCGGGCGACAACCGTCGCATGAATACGTTTGTGAGCCGCCGCTGGCATTCGGACCAGTCGTATCAGCCCATTCCCGCCCGCTACTCTTTCCTGCTCAACTACTCGGTGCCCACGAGAGGCGGCGAGTCCCAGTTCGCCGACATGCGCCTCGTCTATGACTCATTGCCGCAGGATCTTCGCGAGACGATTGAAAATCTCTCCGCGGAGTTCGACATCCTTCATACGCGAGCGATGTGCGGCTTCACCGATTTCCCGGAAGAAGAGCGCGCGATGCTCAAGCCGTCGATCCACCGGCTGGTGAAAACGCATCCGCTGTCGGGACGCAAGACGCTCTATCTTTCGGTGCATGCGACTCACGTAGTGGACTGGCCGATTCCCGAAGGCCGCGATCTGTTGCGGGAACTGATGGAGTTCGCCACGCAGCCGCAATTCATTTACACCCACCACTGGACTGTCAAAGACCTCGTGATGTGGGACAACCGGACACTGATACACCGCGGCCTGCGCTACTCGCCGCCGACGGATCGGCGCGAGATGCATCGCGCAACCGTCATGGACGAACCGGAATGGACGCGATCCGCCTCGCCGGCGAACGTCCCCGTGTGATGTGGCGCGGTAGGGCATGGCGGTTGTAACTCACACCGAACCGGAGAATATCGATGCGCGGCGTCCGTCATTGGCTTGTCCTCGCGCTGTCGTGCATAGCTTGCACACTCGCGACAACGGTTGCGCGGGCTGAATATCCCGACCACCCGATACGGATCGTGATTCTGTTTCCTCCGGGCGGCGAGACCGATCCGCTGGCGCGCATAGTCGGACAGGAACTCGGCAAGGCGCTGAACACCTCGGTCGTGATCGAAAACCGACCGGGTGCGGCGGGGAACATTGCAGCGGCACTCGTCGCTCATTCGCCGAAGGACGGCTATACGCTGCTGTGGGGACTCGGCACGCAGTTGACCGTCAATCCCATTCTGTACAAAGATCTGTCGTACTCGGTCGAAAAAGATCTCACACCGATCTCGATGATGGCCGAATCGGGTTTCGTGCTTGTCGTCAATCCGAAGGTGCCCGTTCACTCGCTTCAGGAACTCGTTCAGTACGCCCGCGAACATCCCGGCAAACTCAACGTGTCGACCGCAGGCGTCGGCAGTCCGCTGTATCTCGCGAACATGCTGTTCATGGCACGCACCGGCACTCAGACCGTGAACATCACGTATGCGGGGAATACGGCTTTACCGGTGCTCACTGGCGAGGCCGACCTCGTGTTCGGCAGCCTGTCGAGTTCGATCGGGTTTATCAAGGCCAACACAGTCAGGCCGCTCGCGGTAACGGGCGCGCAGCGCCTCGGACCATTGCCGGACGTGCCCACCATGAAGGAAGCGGGCGTGCCGAGTTACATCATGACGACATGGCACGCATTGCTCGCGCCCGCGGGCACGTCCAAAGAGGTCGTCGACAAATTGCACGACGCATTGGTGAGAGCCCTCGCCGCGCCCGACGTGCGCGGGTTCGCGGCTTCCCGCGGCATTACGCTGGAGACCAGCACGCCGGCTCAATTGCGTCAGCGAATTCGCGACGACTCGACCATGTGGAGCAAGATTCTCCATGACGCGGGCGTTGGCGCGTTGAATTGAGCTGGCGTTCAGCCGCCCTCTTCCAGTCACCTCCTCAATCGTGGCGCTTCAACCCGCCGCTTCGCGATAATTCGCGAACTTCGACATCTGTCCGATTCCCGGGTTGAAGCAGTTGCAAGGATCGAGTTGCTGATAGAACGCGGCGAGCTGCGGCTTCGCGTGATACAGATGCCCGACGTTATGTTCCGCCGGATATTCCGCGCCGCGGCGGTCCAGCAGCGTCCACATCTTGTGTTCGACTTCGAGGCAATCGTTGCCCTTCTTCACGATGTAATCCTGGTGGAACACGTGGCACAGGAAGTGGCCGTAGTACAGCTTGATGGAAATCGTCTCTTCGATCTCGGGTGGCAGCGTCTCGATCCAGTCGCGATCGTTGCGGCGCAACGCCACGTCGAGCGCGACGATGTTCTCCACCTCACGCGGATGCACCGCGCGGTAGCGAACTGCGGCGCCAGCGGCGGCGAAGCGATGCAGGAACGCTTTCCTGCCTTCTTCGTCGGTGCATTCGAAATAACCGCCGGTCGCGCTTTCGAAATAGCCGGAGAGAAAAGCGCGCGTTTCCTCGACGCTGCCAGCCGCCACCTTCAGCATCAGGTGATGCTCGTATTTGTCGCGATACTGCTTCATGCGCGGCGGCAGATGGCTCGGAAACAGCCGGCTCGCGGCCTGCATCACGCGGTCGGTGAAATGCGAAGGGAAAAAACCAAGGCGATCGAATAGCGCGTCGAAGCGGCTTTTCAGTCCGAATAGCGCGGGCAGCCTGGAAGTGCCGAGGTAATTGATCGCGAGGAAAGTATCCTTGCCGTACTCCTCCGCAATGTCGAAGGCATCGCGATGCAGGTATTCGCCAGAGATCGGCAGATGCTTGAAGTCGTGCAGCGCGTGGCGGCGGATCACCGTAAGCTCGTCCGGCCGGTTCGTGCCGATATAGAACACCTTGGCATTCTGCTCGATCGGAAAGGTGTCGAGCCGCACGCCGAACACCATCAGCTTGCCGGCGGAGCCCGACGCTTCATGGAGGCGCTGCGGATCGGCGTTAAAGCGCGCCGGTGTATCGGCATCGATCTCACGCACGTGTGTCGCGTAGCCGTGGTCGGACCCGGCGCCCGCGTCGTGCCGGACATCGGCAGCAGAAAACTCACCGCGTTCGAGTCGGCCGAGAATCTCGTCCGGCGTCTTGCCCAGTGAGATGCCGAGATGGTTGACCAGGTTCAGTCTGCCTGTCGCATCGACCTGCGCGAATACCGCCATTTCCGTATATGCCGGCCCGCGTTGCACCAGCGCACCGCCCGAGTTGTTGCAGACACCACCGAATACCGAAGCGCCGATGCAACTCGAGCCGATCACCGAATGTGGCTCGCGGCCGAGAGGCTTCAGCACTTTTTCCAACTGATCGAGCGTCGCGCCCGGAAGGCAGACCACCTGCTTGCCGTCGTCGATGACGTACACCTTCTTCATCCGGGTCGTGCTGACAATCAGGATGTCGCGATCGTAGTCGTTGCCATCAGGCGTCGAGCCGCCGGTGAGGCCCGTATTCGACGCCTGCGTAATGACAATCACGTTCGCCGCGATGCATGCCTGCAACACCTTCCACTGTTCGACGACTGTGCCGGGACGCACTACGGCGAGCGCCCTGCCCGCGCCGAAACGAAAGCCCGTGCAATAGCGATGGGTCGCACCGTCACCCGTCAGCGTGTGCTTCCTGCCGACGATGTTGCGCAAATCCGCAACGAGCATTTGGGCCGCGTTGGCCGGCAGGTTGGCTAGTGGTGTGCGCGCTGCGGACATCGAACTTCTCCTCGGGAAATGTTGGGTGAGATACGCGTCGATCCCGGCCGGTGGTTCGGGTGCGGCCTTTGAGCGCATCGGGTTGACGCAAAGGTTAGAATGAGCGCAGTCATTAGTCCAATATCTCGAAGTCACTTTCTGGAGACGAAAAAGATATGGAATTCCGCCAGTTACGCTACTTCCTCGCGGTCGCCGAGCACCTGCATTTCACGGACGCCGCAACGCACCTCGGCATCGCCCAACCGCCTTTGAGCCAGCAAATCCTGAAGCTGGAGCGGGAAATCGGCACGCGGTTGTTCATCCGCCATCCGCGCCGCGTCGAATTGACCGAGGCCGGGCGGCTGTTTCGCGAGCGTGCCCAGCGCATCGTGGAGGATGCGCGAGAGGCGTTTGTCGAAGTGCAGAACGCGGGGCGCGGAGAGACCGGGCGGCTTTCGCTTGGGTTCGCGGGTTCCACGGTGTTTCATCCCACCGTCGCGATGACGATGCAACAGTATCGGCATGCCTATGAGCGCGTGTCCATCAGTTGCGAGGAGAGCAACAGTTCGCTGCTGCTCGACAAGGTGGCTGAGCGGCAACTCGACGCCGCTCTGGTGCGCATGCCGCTGAACTGCCGGGATCTGGTCGTGGAACCGCTGGTCGACGAAGACATGCTGGTCGTGCTGCCGGCTAGCCACCGCCTGAGCCGGCGGCGGCGCGTCGATCTGGCGGGCCTGGCGAAAGATCCGTTCATCCTCTTTCCGCGGCCGATCGGCCCGAACCTGTACGACTCGATCATCAGCGCGTGCCGTGAGGCCGGCTTTGCGCCCGCCATCGGCATGGAGTCGCCGCAGATCTCGTCGGCGGCTAACCTCGTGGCGGCGGGATTCGGAGTTGCGGTGGTTCCCGCATCGATCCGGCAGATCCAGGTGGAAGGCGTGTCGTACCACGAACTGCAGGGCAAACCGCTTTCAACAGGTATCGCGCTGATTCATCGGCAACGCGAGAAGTCGCCGACCGTGCTGAACTTCGTGAAGGTGTTGCGGCAGCAGCGGGCTGCCTCGCGTGCGGCGTGAGACCGTCGCGAATACCGCATCGAGCAATCGGTACGATCTCAGGCGGCGCATCGCGGTCGATCATTGCTTGCTGGAGGTTGCCGCGGCTTGCTCGATCAGCTTCGCAACGTGGCCGGGAGGTGAAATGCAGGTTACGTGGTTCGTATAGCCGTCTGCATGGATTGCGATTTCCTGTTGACAAGACCCGCGGCAAAACGGCACACTCAATCCCATGTTGACGCACATCTCCATCGCTAATGCGATTACACACCCGAAGCGAGCCATGATCGGCTGGCCATTGGGGGTATGCGTGCGTTAGCAGTCTAATCTGCGTAACCAATCCCCAAGGCCCCGCCGGTAACGGAAGGGGCCTTTTGTTTTGTGCGCGCCTCCGTCCGCCGGCTTGATGACGGAGAGCAAGATGGATCAGGCAAGCCCGCAGTGCATGGATGACGACTCGAGTCCGGTTGCATATCAGCAGCACGAGCGTCTACCGAAGGTGGTGGTGCATTTTTCTGTAATGCCTGGCGCTACGCTGACCTGGCGTGTCGAAGCCGACAGCACGCTTGCAGTGAAAGACGAGCGCCTCTGGCTCACACGCATCAGTTCCCCTTACGATCATTGGCTCGACCCGGGACAGACATTCCAGTTGCAACGCGGTGAGCGCGTATGGCTCAGTACGGATAGCGAATGCGCCGCGCGGGTGTCATTGAGCTATGTGCTTGCGCCGAAAGTTGGCCCGTTCAGACGCTGGCTGGGAAGGCTCGCATGGTTGAGCCTCGGACCGCCTGCGCCGCGTTAGCAGCGCTGATGAACGCGCGATCGACGAGGCTTGCGCGCGCCCGATAAACAAACACCCCTGCTATGAGGGGTGTTTCGGTACGTCTGTCTGACGGGCTTGCGGACTCAGAACGACCCACATGCCGTCTTGCATGAAGGCATTGTCACGCTCGCGCGCATAGCGTTGATGTGAACGTTAGTGCGGGGGTGACGGCGATCACTTCGCCGCGTCTTGCGGCGTGACTTCCACCGCCGCTGCCGACACGAAGACCGCATGGATCGTATCGCCCACCTTGACGTCCTTCAGATCGACGTCCGGTCCGACCTGGAGCGTTTGCGTCTGATACGCGCCGCGCAGCGTGACCAGCCGTTTCTTGCGATCGATCTTCTGCACCGTGGCGAGCACCTCGACCTGGCGTGCCGATTCGAAGCCGCCCGAGGCCGGCGCGTACACCTGCGTATCGACGCGCGCACGAACACCCTTGTCTTTACCGCTGACTTTCTCGGCCTTCACGAGCAGCGCGTTCTTGTAGAGCACGTCAACCCGGTCACCCACTTTCAACTGGTCGAAACCGGCGACCTGCTGGCTCACCAGCACGACCACCGCGTTACCGTCCGGCCCTTTGAGCGTGAGCGTGCGGCTGCCCGGATCGATGCCGACGATCTGCGCCTTCACATGCACCGGCTCCACTGCGCTGACAACGCCCTGCGCGGCACTGGCCATCGAATCTTGCGCCCACGCCGGCTGAGCTGCGGCGAATGCCGCGACCATCAACGCTGCGCCAATTGTCGCTGCCTTCATATATGTGCTCCTTGAAAAATTATTTGATTCGGCGAGACGGCAATCTGAAACTCTGGAATGCCGATGTTTAACGCCGCGAGTACCCAGGATATCGTCAGGATGATAGTTTTTTAAAAGGTACGACGCGGACGATTTTACATGGCTTGCAGCGAACTTTGATTGATTGAATTGTGATTTTCGAATGAATGCTGGCAGTGCCGTCAGGCGCCGCGGCGTTGCGCCGCAGCGAAATGCCACCCATTGACAATACTGTGACATTTCCCGGCCGCTCTTAATGACCGGCATGTCTGAAATGCGGCCAGAATTAAATACATACTGCAAGACTGGCGAATGCGAAATCAATGTTCCGTGAAATTCGAACATAATCCGAATCAGACGCAAATTCGATATCCGCCTGATCTGCGCGCGGCACAAAAAAACAGCCTCGTCGCGTGAGCGAAGAAGCTGTTTCTTTTTTCTTGAACCAAAGCTTGAACCCAAGCGCGCCGGCTCGACCGCTAAACCCTCACACCCGTTCAATCGCGATCGCAATGCCCTGCCCGACGCCGATGCACATCGTGCACAGCGCAAAACGGCCCTGCGTACGATGCAACTGATACATCGCGGTGGTCACCAGACGCGCGCCGCTCATGCCGAGCGGGTGGCCGAGCGCGATCGCGCCGCCATTCGGATTCACGCGCGCGTCGTCGTCGGCCACGCCGAGTGCGCGCAGCACGGCGATACCTTGCGAAGCAAACGCCTCGTTCAGTTCGATCACATCGAATTGATCGACGGTCATGTTCAGACGCGCCAGCAGTTTTTGCGTGGCGGGCGCCGGGCCGATGCCCATCACGCGCGGCGCGACGCCGGCCGTTGCAATACCCAGCACGCGAGCACGCGGCGTGAGGCCGAAACGCTTTGCGATTTCTTCATTGGCGAGCAGCAGCGCCGCTGCGCCGTCGTTCACGCCGGAAGCATTGCCTGCCGTGACCGTGCCGTCCGGACGCACCACGCCCTTGAGTTTCGCGAGCGCATCGAGACTCGTCTCGCGCGGATGCTCGTCTTGCGATACCGTGACCGGATCGCCCTTCTTCTGTGCGATCGTCACGCCGACGATTTCCTGCGCGAGCGTGCCGTCGCGTTGCGCGCGCGCCGCCTTCTGCTGGCTGCGCAACGCGAAAGCATCCTGATCGGCGCGGCTGATGTTGTAGTCGGTCGCGACGTTTTCGCCGGTTTCCGGCATCGAATCGACACCGTACAGTTTCTTCATCAACGGATTGACGAAGCGCCAGCCGATGGTCGTGTCGTAAATCTCGGCCTGGCGCGAGAACGCGCTGGCCGCCTTGCCCATCACGAACGGCGCGCGGCTCATGCTTTCCACACCGCCGGCCACCATCAACGCGGCCTCGCCCGATTTGATGGCGCGCGCCGCAATGCCGACCGCGTCCATGCCCGAACCGCACAGGCGGTTCACCGTCGTGCCCGGCACGCCTTGCGGCAAGCCGGCCAGCAGCAGCGACATGCGCGCGACGTTGCGGTTGTCCTCGCCGGCCTGGTTCGCGCAGCCGTAGATCACGTCGTCGATCGCGTTCCAGTCGACGTCTTTGTTGCGCTCCATCAGCGCTTTGAGCGGCACGGCGCCCAGATCGTCTGCGCGCACCGACGACAGCGATCCCGCATAGCGGCCGATAGGGGTGCGAATCGCGTCGCACAGGAATGCTTCGGTCATGATGTCTCCAATGGATGTGCTGCATGCGCTGCGCCACGACCGGAATTGCGGCGCGGCGCGGCGCAGGCTGGATGCACGGATGCGCCGGCCCGGCGTCCTGCAAGTGGACTTGAACGCGACGGGAAGCAGCTGCGGGGCAGCCCTCACGTCAACTCAGCCTCGCGCGGATGATAAACGATGACCTCGGGACTGAGGCTATTTGTTCTTTACACGAACACACGGTCATATATCGAACAACCAGCCTCGATAATAGGCGCGCGGCCGAAACCATGTCAAGCGCGGCCGCGCCCGCACCAGGGAATACGTGCAGCCTGCGACGATTCTTGCAAAAGGATCTGACGATTGACGCGCCCGTGCCGGCGCGCCTTGGTCAAGGCGCCGGCACGAGGCTGGAAGACTGCCTGCGGCGTGCATGAGGACCGCTGTAGGGCTCTGTGCGAAACCGCGGCAAGCAGAACTACGACTAGCGGATCTGGATATGCTCGTCCGCGACATAACTGCGGATCACGTCGGCAAAGCTGCGCTCGCCGCTTAGCCCCAGCGCTTGCGCACGCGACGTATCCCACCGTCCCGGCCAGCTGCCCACGATTTTTTCGACTCGCGCATCCGGTTCCCACACGATCCGCCCGACGGCCGCGTCGCCCGCCACTTCGCGCAGCGCGGCGACCATTTCGTCGACGCTCACCGAAATGCCCGGCAGATTCAGCACGCGCTGGTTGCCGAGCGCGGCGGAATCGAGTTCGAGTCCGGCGATCAGACTCTCGATCGCCTTGCGCGGCGACAGCAGCCACAAGCGCGTCGAGCCCGCGACCGGGCACACTGCCGCTTCGCCGTTCAACGGCTCGCGAATGATGCCGCTCGCGAACGACGAGGCTGCGGCATTCGGCTTGCCCGGCCGCACGCTGATGGTCGGCAGCCGCAGCACCCGGCCGTCGACGAAACCACGCCGCGCGTAATCGTTGAGCAACAACTCCGCGATCGCCTTCTGCGCGCCATACGACGACTGCGGATTCAGCGCGGTATCGTCCTGCACGACGTCGGGCAGCTCGCCGCCATACACCGCCACCGAGCTCGTGAAGAGCACGCGCGGACGGTGGCCACGCTGCCGGCACGTTTCCAGCAGCAGCCGCGACGCATCCAGATTGATGCGCATGCCGAGATCGAAATCCGCTTCGGCCTGCCCGCTCACGATCGCGGCCAGATGGAAGATCGCCGACGTCCTGTCGTCGATCACGTGCCCGAGCACGCTGCGCTCGGCGATATCGCCAACTTCCGCGCGCACGCGGCTGTCGCCGAAATCGTTGGCCTTCACCACGTCGAGCAGCACGAGTTCGGTAATTGCTTGCGGCGTGCCTTGCGTGTCCTTCAGGGAACCGCGCGCGAGCAGCTCACGCGCGAGACGCTGGCCGAGAAAACCGGCGCCGCCGGTAATCAGTACTTTCATGATGTATTTCGTCCTTGTTAGCGGTTCGCGTTCAGATACGGTTTGAGCCAGCCGAGACCGGCCGAGGTGCCCGCGCGCGGCCGGTATTCGCAGCCGATGTAGCCGTCGTAGCCGAGCGAGTCGATCAGTTCGAGCAGATACGGATAGTTCAGCTCGCCCGTATCGGGCTCATGCCGCTCCGGCACGCCCGCGATCTGAATGTGGCCGATGCCCGCCATATCGCGTTTGAGTTTGAGCGCGAGATCGCCCTCCACGATCTGGCAGTGATAGCAGTCGAATTGCACCTTAAGATTCGGCGCGCCGACTTCCGCGCAGACCGCTTGTGCTTCGTCCTGACGGGTCAGAAAAAAACCCGGCATGTCGCGCGTATTGATCGGCTCGATCACGACCGTGATGCCTTCGGCCTGCGCGGCCCTGGCGGCATGCGCGAGATTGCTCAGGTATACCTCGCGATGCTTCGCGCGCGGCTGATCCGCGCCGATCAGCCCGGCCATCACATGCAGCTTGCGATTGCCGATCACGCGCGCGTAGTCGAGCGCCGTGTCGATGCCGCGACGGAATTCGTCCTCGCGGCCCGGCAGCGACGCAATGCCGCGTTCGCCGCCGGCCCAGTCGCCGGGCGGCGCATTGAAGAGCGCTTGCGTCAGACTGCTCGCGTCGAGCCGCGCCTTGATCTCGTCGGCACGGAAGTCGTAGGGGAACAGAAACTCGACCGCTTTGAAGCCGTCTTGCGCCGCAGCGGCGAAACGGTCGAGGAAAGCGTGCTCGTTGTACATCATCGTGAGGTTGGCGGCGAAGCGAGGCATGGCAGCGACTCCTTGAAAACGGTTTGATCCCGCGCGCGGCAGCGACTCATACCGCGCGCGAGTATCGGTTTATCGGTTGACCAGTTTGGGCGGCGTGAGCCACGTGGCGATCGCGCCGATCACGAGCATGCCGGCCAGCACGTACATGCCGGTCTGCGTGCTGTGCGTGAGATCCTTCAGATAGCCGATCATGTAAGGGCTCGCAAAACCCGCGAGATTGCCGATCGAATTGATGATCGCAATGCCGGCCGCGGCGGTCGCGCCCGACATGAACGCAGTGGGCAACGACCAGAACAGCGGCGCGCAGGTCAGCACACCGGCGGCAGCGAGCGAGAGAAACACGATCGACACCACCGTGTTGTCCGCAAACGACGCTGCCACCGTGAAGCCGATCGCGCCGAACAGCGCCGGCACGATCAGATGCCAGCGGCGCTCACGGCGCTTGTCGGCGCTATGTCCCATCAGATTCATCACCACGATCGCGCACAGAAACGGAATCGCGCTCAGCAAGCCGATATTGAATGCATCCGTTACACCGGTCGATTTGACCAGCGTCGGCATCCAGAACGTGAGGCCGTATTGTCCGGTGACGAACGCGAAATAGATCAGCGACATCAACCACGTGCGCGGATCGCGGAACACTGCGCCGACGGAATGTTTCTGCGTCTTTTCCTGCGGCTGCGCGGCGGCGATTTCATCGGTGAGCAGCCGCTTTTCGCGCTCGTTCAGCCACTTCGCGCTGGAAATGCCGTTGTCGAGATACAGGATCGTGGCGATGCCGATCGCGATGGCGGGGATCGCTTCGATCAGGAACATCCATTGCCAGCCCGCGAAACCCGAGCTGTTGTGGAACGTCTGCATGATCCAGCCGGACAGCGGATTGCCGAAGATGCCCGACACTGGAATCGCCGACATGAACACCGCAATGATCTTTGCGCGCCGATGCGACGGAAACCAGTAAGTCAGGTACAGGATCACGCCGGGATAGAAACCGGCTTCGGCGAGACCCAGAAGGAAACGCAAGATATAGAACTGCATGGGCGTCTTCACGAACACGAACACCGCCGATAGCAGCCCCCACGTGATCATGATCCGCGCGATCCAGATGCGCGCGCCGATCTTGTGCATCAGAATGTTGCTCGGCAATTCGAACAGAAAATAGCCGATGAAAAACACGCCGGCGCCGAGACCGAACACTGTTTCGCTGAATGCCAGGTCTTGCGACATTTGCAGCTTCGCGAAGCCGACATTCACGCGGTCCAGATAGGCGACCACGTAGCACAGCATCAGAAACGGCACGATGCGCCAGAACACTTTCTTATAGGTGCGCTCCACTTCGGCGGCGCCGGGTTGTCCCGCGGCAGCGGCGGCGGCTGCAATCGGGCGGCTGGATGCGGTCTGATACGAACTCATGCATTGTCTCCTTGAATGGATGGCCGGCGCGGCGCATCGGGCGCGGCCTGGCTTTGTTTTGTGAGTGTTGTCTACCAGCGCGCGCCGAACACGGCGCGCAGTTCTTCGAGTGCGGCTTCATCGAGCGGCGCGGGCCGCGGGTTAGTCATCAGCCACAAACGCGCGGTCTCTTCGAGTTCTTCGAGCGCATACGCGGCTTGCGCCACCGAGCGCTCCCACACCACCGGGCCGAGACGCTCCAGCAGCACGGCGCGAACGCTATCGGCAAGCGCGGCGATCTGTTCGGCGACTTGCGGATCGCCAGGACGCCTGTAACGAATCAGGGGGACGTGGCCCACTTTCATCACGTAGTACGGCGTGATGGGCGGCAGAACGTCGGTCTCGCGCCACACGCCCGCGAGAGTCAAGGCGACCAGATGCGTCGAATGGGTATGGACGATGCCGCGCGCTTCGCCGTTGCGCGCATAGATGCCGCGATGCAGTGCCAGCGTTTTCGACGGGCGTGCGCCGGACACCGCATTGCCGTCGAGATCGACCTTTGCGATATCGGCGGGATCGAGCCGACCGAGACAGGCATCGGTCGGCGTGATCAGCCAGCCGTCGTCGAGCCGCGCACTGATGTTGCCGGCGGTGCCCACCGTATAGCCGCGTTGATAAAGACTCGTGCCGGTCACGCAGATTTCTTCGCGCACGCGTGCTTCGTTCGTCGTATGGAGTGCGGGCGCACGGGTCATTGCATGTCTCCGTCCAGATGGCGCAGTGCCTTTTCGAAGAAGTCCGTCGTGCCGAAATTGCCGGATTTCAGGGCGAGCGCGAGCGGCTCGGCGCCGGTCGTCGCGGTGGCCGGCACGCCGGGATCGATCTGCGCACCGATTCGCAGCGTGTGCACGTCGAGCGCCTGTACCACCGCGCCCGAGGTTTCGCCGCCCGCCACCACGAACTTGCGCACGCCGCACTCGCGCAGGCCGCGCGCAATCGACGCCAACGTGGCTTCGACCAGATGCCCTGCTTCGTTCACACCGAGTTCGCGTTGCACCGCCTTGACTTCGTCGGGCGTGGCGGTGGCGTAGATCAGCATGGGTTCGCCCTTGTCGAGGTACGGTTGCGCGAAAGCCAGCGCCTGCTCGACGACTTTCTCGCCACGCGCCGCGGCGAGCGGATCGACGCGGAACGCAGGTCGTGTGGCACGCCACTCGGCCACCTGGGCGTTGGTCGCCTTCGACGCGCTGCCGGCCAGCACCGCCGACAATCCCTCGATACGCGGCAGTTGCGCGGCGTCCGCCTGGTCTTCCAGCAAACCCGCACGCCGAAAATTGGCCGGCAAACCCAGCGCAATGCCGGAACCGCCGGTAATCAGCGAGAGATCGGCGCAGGCTTCGCCGAGTATGTAGAGGTCGGCGTCGGACACCGCGTCGGCAATCGCCATGCGCACGCCTTCACGGCGCAACGTATCGAACGACTTGCCCACCGCCGACACGCCTCGCGCCACGGCGTCGTAACGTACGAGACCGACTTTCGATCGGGTCTGACGTTGCAGCACGCTCACGAGGTTCGCGTCGCGCATCGGCGTGAGCGGATGGTTCTCCATGCCGGACGCGTTGAGCAATACGTCGCCGACAAACAGATGGCCGCGAAAGATCGTGCGCCCGTTCTCGGGAAATGCCGGGCAGGCAATCGTGAATGCGCCGGCATTGCCGTCGGCGGATAACGCGTCGAGCAGCGCATCCGTCACCGGGCCGATATTGCCCGCATCGGTCGAATCGAAGGTCGAGCAGTACTTGAAGAAGAACTGGCGGCATCCTTGCGCGCGCAACCAGTCGAGCGCGGCGAGCGATTGCGCGACCGCGTCGGCGGCGGGAATGGTGCGCGATTTCAACGCGACCACCACGGCATCGGCCGCGATCGTTTCATCCGATGCGGGCACGCCGATGGTCTGCACCGTGCGCATGCCGCCGCGCACCAGCATGTTGGCGAGATCGGTGGCGCCGGTGAAATCGTCGGCGATACAGCCGAGCAGCGCGCGTTTCGTATTGGCCGTCATGGCGCGACTCCGGTTACTTCGCCGCCGGCACGTCGATGCCGGGGAAAATCTTGATGACCGCCGAATCGTCTTCACCGCCGTGACCGGCCGAGGACGCCATCATGAACATCTGATGCGCCGCGGCGGACAACGGCAACGGGAATTTCGAACCACGCGCGGTATCGAGCACGAGACCGAGATCCTTGACGAAAATATCGACGGCCGAGAGCGGCGTGTAGTCGCCGTTGAGAATGTGCGGCACGCGGTTTTCGAACATCCACGAATTGCCCGCGCTGTGCGTGATGACCTCGTACAGCGCATCCGGATCGACGCCCTCGCGCAAGCCGAGCGCCATAGCCTCGGCGGCTACCGCGATATGCACGCCGGCCAGCAACTGATTGATGATCTTCACTTTCGAGCCCGCGCCGTGTTCGGCACCGAGGCGATACACCTTGCCGGCCATTGCTGCCAGCACGTCTTCGCACGCGGCATAGGCCGCCGCCGGACCGGACGTCATCATGGTCATCTCGCCGGACGCCGCGCGCGCCGCGCCGCCCGAAACCGGTGCGTCGAGCATCTGCAAACCGGCCGCCTCGATCCGCTTGCCGAGTTCGATCGCGAAGTCCGGCGCCACGGTCGCGCTCGCGATCACCACGCCGCCCTTTTTCATCGCGGCGATTGCGCCCTGCTCGCCGAACAGCACGGCCTCGGTTTGCGCGGCATTCACGACCAGCGTGACGACCACCTCGCATTGCGCGCCGAGTTCGGCTGGCGTGGCCCAACCCACGCCGCCTTCCGCGACGAACGCATTCAGGACTTCGCTGCGCAGGTCGCACGCATGCACCCGCAGACCCGCGCGCAACAACGAGCGCGCGACGCCCAGGCCCATTGCGCCAAGACCGATGACACCGACATTTCTGGACATGCTTGACCTCTATGTATTCGTTGGACGTTCGCGGCCGTAGCCGAACCCGGACGCACCGCACTGAAGCCCTGTAATGAAGCTCAGCAAATCCCCGCTTCCGCGAGACGCCGTGCCGCGTTGTACATATGGGTTCGCGCCGCATTGCGCGCCGCCATCGGATCGCCGGCCCGAATCGCGGCGGCGATCGCGGCATGCTCTTCGCGCACCTGACGCGAAAAGTCTTCGCGCAACGCTTCGTTGTGGCGCGTGACGACCGTGCCGGCTTCAAGGTATTGGTTCAGGAACGTGAGGGTCTTGAGGAAATACGGATTGCCGGTGGCCGCCGCGATCGCGCGATGGAACGCGACGTCTTCCGCCACGCCGTCTTCGCCTTCGGCCACGGCTTCGTCGATCTTCGCGAGCGCCGCATCGATCGACACCATGTCGGCGTCGCTGCGGCGCATGGCGGCCTCCGATGCAACCTCCGCCTCGATGGCCCGGCGCAACGCGAGAATCTGCACCACCGAACCCGGCTCGACCGCTTCCGCGTAATCGATCCGCAGCGGCCGGATCGCGCCGTGCGCGGCGATGAACACGCCGCTGCCCTGGCGCGGTTCGACCACGCCCTCGTTCTTCAACCGCGAGATCGCCTCGCGGATCACCGTGCGGCTCACGCCGAACTGCTGCGCGAGCACGGCCTCGGTGGGGAGCTTGCCGCCGCGCTTGAAAGTGCCTTTATCGATCTGCTTCAGCAACTGTTGCGCGACCGTGTCGCTCAACGCCCGCGCAGGAATCTTGTCGAACATCGATGCCTCGATTGATCATGTTATCGGGTCATCATACAAATTTTGGATGCGACCTGCATCCATGCAAACCCTGGCATTTTTGCTCGCCAAGCGGCAAAGTTGGCGAAACAGAAGGCTTAAGCTATCGTCACGCCTTTGAGTCGCATTGCGCCGGGTGAACATGTGCGACGCGCGTCCGCCCTTTCTCGAACGCATCTTTCAAGGTCCATGAGCCAAGCCCTGCCGCCGTCTTCCGCCGTTCCCGCCAGCGCCGAACCGGCCCCGGACAAACCGGGCGACTCCTATGTGCAGTCGTTTGCGCGCGGCCTCGCCGTGATCCGCGCGTTCGACGCCACGCGCCCCGAACAGACGCTCACCGACGTCGCCGCCGCCACCGGCCTCACGCGCGCCGGCGCGCGCCGCATCTTGCTGACCTTGCAGACGCTCGGTTATGTGGAGGCCGAAGGGCGCCTCTTTCGCCTCACGCCGAAGATTCTCGACCTCGGCTTCGCGTATCTGACCTCCATGCCGTTCTGGAACCTCGCCGAGCCGGTGATGGAACAACTGTCGGCACAGGTTCACGAAAGCTGCTCGGCGGCCGTGCTCGATCGCACCGAGATCGTCTACGTGCTGCGCGTGCCGACGCACAAGATCATGACGATCAACCTGTCGATCGGCAGCCGCTTGCCGGCGTATTGCACGTCGATGGGCCGCGTGCTGCTTGCCGCGCTCGACGACGAAACGCTCGAGGCGACGCTGAATTCGGCGCCGCTCTATGCGCATACGCCGCGTACAGTTACCGACAAGGAAGAGCTGAAGAAGCTGATCGCGCAGGTGCGCCGCCAGGGCTGGGCGATCGTCGATCAGGAGTTGGAAGGCGGACTGATTTCGTTATCCGCGCCGATTCGCAACCGGCAGGGACGCGTGATCGCCGCGATGAATATCAGCGGCAACGCGCAGCGCAATTCGGCAAAGCAGATGGTGAAGGCGTTTCTGGAGCCGCTGCAGCACGCCGCGCAAACCGTCTCGGAGATGGTGGCGAGGCGCGGGTAATTCCGGCGGCGGGCGCCGCGACGGGCGATCGGCACGACTCGATGGCCGGATCACTGCCCCAGATAGCGCTCCACCAGCCGGGTCCAGAACGCCGCGCCAACCGGCAGATTGCGGTCGTTGAAGTCATAGTGCGGGTTATGCACCATGCAGCCGTCTTCGCCCGCGCCGTTGCCGATCCGTAAAAACGTGCCCGGCCGCTTCTGCAGCATGAAGGCAAAGTCTTCGCTGCCCATCAGAATATCGGTCTGCGCGACTACCTTGTCGTCGCCAACCAGTTCGCGTGCCACCCCCACCGCGAAATCCGTTTCGGCATCCGAATTGACGACGACCGGATAGCCTTCGATGTATTCCACCACCGCCTTGCCGCCATAGCTCGCGGCCTGGCTTTCGGCAAGTTCGGTAATGCGCTTCTTCAACAGCGCGCGCACTTCGGGGCTGAACGAGCGCACGCTCAGCTCCAGCTTCGCGCTGCTGGAAATCACGTTGTTCGCGGTGCCCGCATGCATGGCGCCGACCGTTACCACCGCCGGCTGCGACGGATCGACATTGCGCGCGACGATGGTCTGCAACGCCATCACGATGCTCGCCGCCACCACCACCGGATCGACCGTCAGATGCGGACGCGCCGCGTGGCCGCCCACGCCTTCGATCGTGATGATCGCCTTGTCGCCCGCCGACATGAACGGCCCTTTGCGAAACAGCAGCACGCCCGGCTGTTCGCCGGGATGGTTGTGCATGCCGAACACGGCGTCACAGGGAAAGCGCTCGAACAGGCCGTCGTTGATCATCTTCAGCGCACCGCTGTCGATGCCGCTTTCTTCGGCCGGCTGGAAGTACAGATGCACCGTGCCGGAAAAATTGCGTGTGGCCGCGAGGCGTTGCGCCGCGCCGAGCAGCATGGTGGTATGGCCGTCGTGGCCGCATGCGTGCATCTTGCCGTGCGTGCCGCTCGCATAGGGCAAGCCGGTTTGCTCGATGATCGGCAACGCGTCCATGTCGGCGCGAATACCAATGCTGCGCTTGCCGTCGCCCACCTTCAACGTGCCGACCACACCCGTCTGGCCGACGCCGCGCGTGACCTGCCAGCCCCACTGTTCGAGCTTTCCGGCGACCAGTTCGCCCGTCTGGTGTTCCTCGTAAGCCAGTTCCGGATGGTGGTGAATGTGATGGCGGATCTCGCGCAGGCTCTCGGCGGCAGGCGCCAGGTCGGACACTTCGGTAAAACGCGCGGCTTCGCTCATTTCTATGGCTCCGTTGATTCATGGCCGCGGCACAACGCGGCGAACAAGCGAGCACTATAGCTACGCCGCTTTGTTCGAACAAGATGCTGTTTTCTCATCCTGACCAACAACCGTCACGGAAGGGCTTATCCGAACGAAGCTGCAGCAGTTGCACGCATTCGCCACCGCAGCCCCATCATCGCTGCCCGCGCGCCGCCGCGCGAGCTCCGCGTGACGCAATCGGCCGTGACGCAAACCGGATAGTACGGGTTACTGAACGTCGGCTTCCGCCTTCAGGAACGCAATCAGCGCGTGGCCCGCTTCGTCCAGCGCGCCGGAGTTGTCGATCGTGGTGCAGCGCACGCCATCCGGCAACGAGAACGGCGCGCGGCGCGCGAGCCTCGCCGCGACCTGTTCCACCGACTCGCGCGCCCGCGCGCCGAGCCGGGCTTCGAGAATATGCGGCGCGGCGTCCACGTGCACCACTTCCATGTTCGGATAACGCGCCAGCGCGTGCTGCACATACTGACGCGAGCCGTTGACGACAACCGTGCAACCGCGCGCGAGCCATGCATCCAGTTCGATACCGATGCCATAGCGCAGCGAGTGGCTCGACCATTCGAGCGCGAACAGGCCGAGCACCGAGCGCACCGCGAATTCTTCGACGCTCAATGCCACGTGCGCTTCGCCATTGCCGCTCGGCCGCGTGATATAGCGGTGCGAGAACAGAATCGGTTCGCCCATCAAACGCTTGCGCGCGAACTCCAGCAACGAGTCCTTACCCGCGCCGGACGGTCCCATTACATAAACCAAACGACCTGTCATTGTTATTTCACCTCGTCGGTCTGAAACGGCACGCGCTGCCACAACACGAACGGCTCACCGGGCGCCGGTTCGACGAAGAGCGCAGCGTGGTCGACAATCAGCGGTCCGAGCGCGGGCGTTTGCGCCTGCCACCATGCAACCAGCGTGGCACGCTCCTGCGCATCCGCGAGCGAACTGGAGAGCGTCATGTGAAAACGGAATTCGTCGAGCACATACGGATAACCCCATTCGGCCAGCAGCGCGCGTTGCCGTTCGCTCAGCGGTGCCGCCGACCGGCGGGCTACCTCGGCGGCGGATGGCCGTGCACGTAATGGATAGAGCGTTTGTAACGCGCTCGTTGCCAGCTCGCGAATGCTAGTCTCCCCTTGCGCGGTGGACGGCCTCAGTGCGACGAAATCGCCCAGCGTCGCGGCTTCCACCGGCAACACAAAGGCACTCTGCGTCCGCGCCCATTCACGTGTGGCTTGCAGGACATGTGCCTGCGTGATGCCTTCGGCAAGCCGGAACGGCGCGACCAGGGTGCCGTGCCAACCGTAGCGGCGCGGCGCCCCGGTCAACGCTGCGAGCGGACGCGTCAGTTCCGGAGGTTGCGGCGCCGCGCACCGCTCGCCGCTTTCGGCGTCGCGCTCAAGCCACGCCGAGCCGGCCTGCCACCACGCCGATTCACGCGACGGCGCGTAATACACGGCAAAACGCGCCTCCGCGCCCCATGCGGCGCCGCTCACAGGTCGTGCTCCACCAGCAGTTGCACGCGATCCGCGGCAAAGTGCGTGAAGCCGTATTTGACCGGCGTGCCTTGCAGATCCACGTCGACGTTTTCGACCCACAGCACCGGCTGCTGACGGTTGATATTCAAACGCCGCGCCACTTCCGGTTCGGGCAGCACGCTGCCAATCCTGCTCCATTTGCGCAGATAGTCGTTCACGCCGAATTCCGCCATTGCCTTGGTGATGCCGCCGGTGCGCTCCAACACGTCGGGCAGGTCCGCAAAGCGCGCCGCCGGATACCAGTTGCGCGCGAACGTGAGCGGCACGCCGTCGGATTCATGCAGCGATTCGATCCGGTAGACCGGCGCGCCGGCCCGCAGACCCAGCGCCTTGGCGACGCTCGGCTCGGCCTTCACGCGCGCGGCCGACAACATGGTGCCCGCCGCCGCGTGATGCTGCTGGCGCAGGTTTTCCGTGAACCGCGTGCGGCGGCCAATCGTATAGTCGATGGCGCCGGGCTGCACGAAGGTGCCGCGCCCCTGCTCGACGCTGACAAGGCCCAACGCCGCAAGACCCAGCATGGCCCGGCGCACGGTATGCCGGTTCACGTCGAAGCGTTTGGCCAGCTCGCCCTCGCTCGGCAGGCGCCCTTCTTCGCCGAAACCGCTGGCGGCGATTTCCGCCGCCAGAATCTGCTCGATCTGCCGCCACACGGCAACGCCCGCGCCGCGTTCGAGCATCGTGCCCGGCGTCGCGTTGTCGTTCGATGTCATGGTGCTGTCATTCCCTTGGGTTCAAATATTCGCTATGACGTGCATTGTAGTGCGCAAGCCGTGATGAAAATGTGAAACGGCTCGCAAGCGCTATACGGCTCGACAAGCATACGCCTAAACGTCTAGACGTTTAGATGAATAGATGGTCAAATGTCCACTCACTGGATCAACAGGAAATTCGATGAGCGCCACTTCCGCCTCGCCTTCCTCCGTTGCGCCCGCGCCGGTCCGGCGCGCATGGATAGCCGTGCTGGCCCGCACGCCGCGCGACGATCTCGAAGCCGCGCTCGAACGCGCATTGCGGGACATCCCCGCGCCGCCGTACGACTGGCTGCGCCCGCCTGAAATCGGCCTCGCGATGGTGCGCGGGCGTATTGGCGGCAGCGGCGACCCGTTCAATCTCGGCGAAGCCACGGTCACACGCGCCACATTGCGTTTGCGCGCGCCGGCCGGTGCCGACGCGACGGTTGGCGTGGCGTGCCACCTGGGCCGCGACCGCCGCCGCGCCGAACTGGCGGCGCTGGCAGATGCGCTCTTGCAAATGCCGGAGCATCACGCCGTCTTGCATAAGCAACTGATCGAGCCGTTAGCCGCGCAGCAGGCCGTGAAACGCGCCGGGCGGCAGCAGGACGCCGCGGCCACGCGCGTCGAATTCTTCACGATGGTCCGGGGCGACTGATGGAAAACTCACAGATTGCATTGTCCACCTTGACGCCGGGTTTCGCAGACCCGGTGCACGACACGCAGGCGGTGTTCCGCACCTTGCTCGATGCGCTATCGCGTCCGGGCACGGTCGGCGTGGTCGAAAACGTGCTGCCTGAAGTGCGCGCCACGCGTGCCGAGCTCGCCGCCTTCGCCGCGCTGCTCGCACTGTGCGACTACGCGACGCCGGTTTGGCTCGCGCAACCGGATACGGCGCTCGGCTCGGCATTGCGCTTTCATACCGGCGCGCCGCTCGTTGATGAACCGGCACAAGCCGCCTTTGCCTATATCCACGACGCCGGCACCTTGCCGCCGCTGGAAAGCTTCGCGCTCGGCGCGGCGGAATCGCCCGAGCAATCGGTCACGCTGCTGATCCGCGTCGAGGCGCTCACGGGCGGCGCGCCGGTCGTGCTGAGCGGACCGGGCATCCAGCACACCGAGACGATTGCGCCGGTGGGCCTGCCCGGGCATTTCTGGCGCGAACGCGCCGCCCTCGCGCCGCTTTTTCCCTGCGGTGTCGACTGCTATCTCATCTGCGGCGCGCGCCTGATCGGCCTGCCACGCACAACTCAAGCGAAGGTGAACTGATGTACGTTGCCGTCAAGGGTGGAGAACGCGCGATCGAAGCATCGTGGCGTCTGCTCGACCAGGCACGCCGTGGCGACATGCGGCTGGCCGAGCTCAGCGTCGCGCAGATTCGCGAACAATTGCGCCTCGCGGTGGCGCGCGTAATGACCGAAGGTTCGGTCTACGACGAAGAGCTCGCGGCGCTCGCCATCAAGCAGGCCGCCGGCGATCTCGTCGAAGCGATCTTCCTGCTGCGCGCGTATCGCACCACGTTGCCGCGTTTCGGCTACACGCGGGCGATCGATACCGAAGCGATGCAGGTGGAGCGCCGCATTTCGGCGACCTTCAAGGACGTGCCAGGCGGGCAATTGCTGGGCGCGACTTACGATTACACGCAGCGTCTGCTGGATTTCGCGCTGCTCGCGGAAGGCCATGTGGATCGCGATGCGGCGGCAAGCGCGGCGGCAGCGTCTTCTTCGATTCAAACCGCTGCGTCTAAAGCAGAAGCTGATTCTGAAGCAATGCCGCGTGTCGTCAGCCTGCTCGACAAGGAAGGCCTGATCGAACAGGAACGTCCCACGCCGAATGCGCCCGAACCCGGCGACCTGTCGCGCGAACCGCTCGCCTTTCCCGCAAGCCGCGCCACACGCCTGCAAAACCTCGCACGCGGCGACGAAGGCTTTCTGCTTGCGATGGGTTACGCGACCCAGCGCGGCTATGCGCACTCACATCCATTCGCGGGCGAAATCCGCTTCGGCACGATCGCCGTGGAGATGGAACTCGACGAGTTGGGCGAAACGGTCGAAATCGGCGACATCGACGTGACCGAATGCCAGATGATCAACCAGTTCGCCGGCAGCGGCGATGTCCCGCCGACGTTCACGCAAGGCTACGGTCTCGCGTTCGGCCACTCGGAGCGCAAGGCAATGGCGATGGCGCTCGTGGACCGCGCGTTGCGCGCCGAAGAACTCGGCGAAACACTGGCCTCGCCGACGCAGGATATCGAGTTCATGCTCTCGCATAGCGATAACGTCGAAGCGTCCGGTTTCGTGCAGCATCTGAAGCTGCCGCATTACGTCGACTTTCAGTCGGAGCTTGAACTCGTACGGCGACTGCGCGCGCAGCACGCCGCGCACAGCGAGGATCAAGGCACGAACCAGCGCCTCGATCAAACCAACGGTCAGCAGGAGCAGGCAGCATGAATGCGCCCGACACATCTCTCGCCGGCGCGTCCACTGCGTCATACGACCGCGCAGCCGACGGCTACAACTTCGCGTACCTCGACGAACAGACCAAACGCATGCTGCGCCGCGCCCTGCTCAAGGCCGTTGCCGTGCCGGGTTATCAGGTGCCGTTCGCCTCGCGTGAAATGCCGCTGCCGTTCGGCTGGGGCACCGGCGGCATTCAGGTCACCGCGGCGATCATCGGCAGAAAGGACACGCTGAAAGTCATCGATCAGGGCTCCGACGAAACGACCAACGCGGTCAACATCCGCCGTTTCTTCGCGCGCACCACCGGCGTGGCGACCACGCGCCGCACCGTCGACGCGACGATCATCCAGACCCGTCACCGCATTCCCGAAACGCCGCTCACCGAGCGGCAGATTCTGGTCTATCAGGTGCCGATGCCCGAGCCGCTCTTTCGGCTCGAACCGCGCGTCGCCGAATGCAGAAAGCTGCACGCGCTCGCCGATTACGGCCTGATCAGCGTGAAGCTCTACGAGGACATCGTGCATCACGGCAGCATCGCGACCACCTACGACTACCCGGTGATCGTCAACCACCGCTATCTGGCTTCGCCCTCGCCGATTCCGAAGTTCGATAACCCGAAAATGCACATGAACCCCGCACTGCAATTGTTCGGTGCCGGCCGCGAACGGCGCATTCACGCGATTCCGCCATACACGCCGGTGCGCAGTCTCGACTTCGACGATCATCCGTTCGAAGTGCAGAAGTGGCAGCACGCCTGCGCGTTGTGTGGCTCGACGGAAAGCTTTCTCGACGAAATGATCGTCGACGATGCGGGCAAACGCATGTTCGTCTGCTCCGACAGCGACTACTGCCACGAACGCCGCGGCGACGCCGACTTCGATTTGCCGTTGCGCGAAGCAGGCAAAGGAGAACCCGCATGACGCCGCTGCTGAGCGCCCGCTCGCTCACCAAACAATACGGCGGCCGCAACGGCTGCCGAAACGTCAGCTTCGATCTGTATCCGGGCGAGGTGTTGTGCATCGTCGGTGAATCCGGCTCGGGCAAGACCACACTGTTGAATACGCTCGCGCTGAAAACCGCGGCCGACAGCGGCTCGCTTCACTACACGGCGACTCACGGCGACCAACTCGATCTGCTGGCGTTGTCCGAACCGCGCCGCCGTCTGCTGATGCGCACCGAGTGGGGCTTCGTCCAGCAGAATCCGCGCGACGGACTGCGCAGCGGCGTCTCGGCCGGCGCGAACATCGGCGAACCGTTGATGGCCGTCGGCGCGCGTCACTACGGCGATATCCGTTACGCGGCCACGCAATGGATGGAGCGCGTCGAACTCGATTCCTCGCGCATCGACGAATTTCCGGCGGCGTTTTCAGGGGGCATGCAGCAGCGTTTGCAGATCGCGCGCAATCTCGTGACCGGTCCGCGGCTCGTCTTCATGGACGAACCCACCGCCGGTCTCGACGTCTCGGTGCAGGCACGCCTGCTCGATCTGCTGCGCACGCTGACGTCCACGCTGCATCTGTCGGTGCTGATCGTCACGCACGATATCGGCGTCGCGCGCTTGCTCGCGCACAGGTTGATGGTCATGCAGGGCGGCGAAGTCGTCGAGGCAGGTCTGACCGACCAGGTGCTCGACGATCCGCAGCACCCGTACACGCAAACGCTGGTTTCCTCGGTTCTGCCGGTTTGAGGCTCACAATGCGATCCATTGAAACAGGCACTGAAGCGCGCGCCGGTGAGCGCGCGTTCATCGACAACGCGGCGCTGATGCTGCGCGCGGTCGATATCGGCAAAACCTTTATCCTGCATGGTCAGGGCGGCGTGCGGATCGAAGCGCTCGCGGGCGTCTCGCTCGAAGTCGAGCGCGGCGAATGCGTGGTGCTGGTCGGGCCGTCCGGCGCGGGCAAGAGCACGCTGCTGCGCTGCCTGTACGGCAATTATCTGGCGACGAGCGGCTCGATCGCGATTCGCGACGCAGCAAACGGCGGCCAGCCCGTCTCGATCACCGGCGCCGAACCGCACGACGTGTTGCGCCTGCGCCGCGGCGTGGTCGGCTACGTGAGCCAGTTTCTGCGTGTGATTCCACGCGTGCCGACGCTCACGCTCGTTGCCGAGCCGCTGCTCTCGCGCGGCGTGCCGGAACCCGAAGCACGCTCGCGCGCCGCCGCGCTGCTGGCCAGATTGAATGTGCCGGAGAGGCTATGGCTGCTCGCGCCCGCCACGTTCTCGGGCGGCGAGCAGCAGCGCGTGAATATCGCACGCGGTTTGATCGCGGAGCATCCGCTGCTTCTGCTCGATGAACCGACGGCCTCGCTCGACGCGGAAAACCGCAACGTGGTCGCGGATCTGATCGTCGAAGCGCGCGAGCGCGGCGCGGCGATCGTCGGCATCTTTCACGACGAAGATACGCGCAACAAGGTGGCCACGCGCCGCCTGGAACTGAAGCCGCCGCTTCGTCACTGAATATCACAAAACCGGCGCGCGGCGGCACTACACTGACGCACGCGGCGCTGCATAAAACGCCCACACTCAAGTCTGACTGACTACGGAGCAAGTCGATGTTGATCAGGAACGCTCGCATCGTGACGCGAGACGAAGTATTCACCGGCGTGGTACGCGTCGAAGACGGCATGATCCGCGAGGTCGAGCGCGGCACGACCGCGGCGCGCGAAGCCGAAGATTGGGACGGCGACTATCTGTTGCCCGGCCTGATCGAACTGCACACGGACAACCTCGAGAAGCATCTCGCACCGCGTCCGGGCGTGCAATGGAATACCGACGCCGCCTTCGTGATTCACGACGCCCAGGTGGCCGCGGCCGGCATCACCACCGTGTTCGACGCGCTCGCTATCGGTTCGCGCACGAACGTGGGATTGCGGGGCCGCGATCTGCAGACGCAATGCGCCGAATCGCTCACGCGCTTCTCCGAGCGCAAGCTGCTGCGCGCCGAACACTTTCTGCATCTGCGCTGCGAAATCGCCACCGCCGACGTGGTGGAAGTGTTCGATTCGTTGTGCGCGCATCCGTTACTGCGGCTCGCCTCGGTGATGGATCACACGCCGGGCCAGCGCCAATGGCACGACCGCGAACAATGGCGCCGCTTCCAGGAACGCAACGGCAAGCTGAGCGACGAACACGTCGCGACCGCGCTGACCGAACTGTCGGTCGAACAGGCACGTTACGCCGACGCGCACCGCCGCGAGATCGTGACGCGCTGCAACCGGCTCGGCATTCCGGTGGCGAGCCACGACGACACCCTGATCGAACACGTCGAGCAGGCCAAGGAGGAAGGCATCGTGCTCGCCGAGTTCCCCACCACGCGCATCGCGGCCGAGGCCGCGCGCGAGCACGGCATTTCGACCATCATGGGCGCGCCGAATATCGTGCGCGGCGGCTCGCATTCGGGCAACGTGTCGGCGCTCGAACTGGCGCGCGCCGGCTTGCTCGATATCCTCTCGTCGGATTACGTGCCCTCGAGCCTGATGACCGCCGTGTTCGAACTGGTCGACAAAGCGGGCTGGACCTTGCCGCGCGCCATGTCGACGGTTTCCGCCGAACCGGCGCGTAAGGCCGGTCTGCACGACCGCGGCGCGATCGAAACCGGCCTGCGCGCGGACTTCGTGCGTGTGACGATGCTCGACAGGCTGCCGGTGCCGCGCGCCACGTATCGCGGCGGGGCCCGGATCGTTTGAAGGTATGACAGACGCCGTTGTGCGGAACGCGCGCGGGTTGAACTGCCGCGCGGCTCACGGCGAGCTTCAGGCCGTCGGCTCGGCCTCGTGTCCTTCCGGTGCGCCTTCACCGGCGCGCATATAAGGCTGCCCGGCTTGCTCAGCCTGTTCGCGCCGGCGTGCTTCGAGCACATCGTGGTAACGCAAATACGCACAGCGTCCGCCGGATTTGGCCGCGTACATTGCCGCGTCGGCGTTGAGCAGGAGTTCCTCCGCCGTGCCGCTGTCGTCGGGGAACTGGCTGATGCCGATGCTCGCGCCCACCGTCATGCTTTGCCCGTCTATCCGCACTTCTTCGTTCAACGTCGCCATGATGCGCGAGGCGATCGCGGGCGCCGCTTCTTGCGAACGCGGCCCTTCGATCAACACGATGAATTCGTCGCCGCCCAAACGCGCCACCACGTCCGCGGAACAGAGCACCTGCTTCAGGCGGCGCGCCACCGCGGCGAGCACCTTGTCGCCGACGGAATGGCCGAACTGATCGTTGATCTGCTTGAAGCGGTCGAGGTCGACGAACAGCACGGCGAGGCACTCCTGACGCCGCGCCGCTTCCTCGATCGCGTTTTCGAGCTTCTCCATGAACAGGACGCGGTTAGGCAGTCCGGTCAGCACGTCGTGCGTGGCGAGATGCACGAGCTCACGCTGCTTGGCGTGCAGCACGTCCATCTGCGATTTGATTTCGCGGCGCAGCCGCTCGAAGCAGCGCGCCAGTACGCCGATCTCGTCGGTGCGGTTGAGCGGCAGCGTATGCATGGCATGTTCGGCGAACAGATGCGTCGCTGCGTGCGCGAGAATGTGCAGCGGCTTGGTCAGCGCGCGTGCGAACAGAATGGCGAGAAACAGCGCCAGCACACTGAAAATCAGCACCATGCGCACGATCTGGTTGCCGAGCAGATTCGCGCCGGACAGGACGTCGTCGAGCGGTTTGGCGAGACCGAGCACGATGAAGCGGTTGCCCTCCAGATCGCCGAACGGTCTGCGCACGAAAGCGAGCACCTGACCCGCGGCCTGCCGCGGCTGTGCAAGACCGTTTGCCAGCACCTCGCCCTGCGACTGTTCGAAGAGTGGTCTCGTGACGGAGAAACTGTCCTGCATCAGCACGCGCCGGCCCCGATCGAAGCCGAAGGTTTTCGAGGCGTCGGGATGAACGAGGAAATCGCCCCACTCGTTGGCCAGATAGACCTGATAGTCGCTCGGCAAATCGCTTTGCAGCCGCTTGAGCAAAACCGCCAGATCGATATCGATCACGACCACGCCCACCACCTCGCCGCTCGCGTTCGACACGGGCGTACCGAGCCGCAGTGTAGGCTTGCCCTGCGCAGCATGCGTGCCGTACTCGTGGTTGACCGAAATCGGCGAGGTGTAAATGCGGCCCGGCGCAAACGTCAGCGTGTCGAACACATAGGCAAACTGACCTTTTTCCTGCAGGTTGCCCCTTTCGACCCGCACGAGGCCGTCCGAGTCGCGGTCGAAGCGGACCAGTTCGAGCCCGTAGTGCTGGCGCGTGATCAGCCGGATTTGCAGGTATTCGAGGTGATGAACCATGAAACTGGAATACACCTGTGCCAGTCGTTCGCGTGCCACGTTCGGGCCGGCGCCGTCGTCGGTCTGCGCGACCTCCGCCGTGGATGGCATGCTCGCGAGTACGAGCACGTCGGCGCCGATATCGTCGATCGAGGCGGAGAAGCGCTGACCCAACAATTCCGTCGACGTGAGCAGGCTGCGCCCGGCCTCGTTCACGAGCATCGCGCGATTGGCATGATAGGCGTAGTAGCCGGTCGCGCCGGATGCGAGCACGCCGATGCACGCGAGCAGCACGGATAATTTGAAGGTCAGCCCCGGGCGTATCATCAAAAACGCTCCGACCGGTCCCCGGACACGATTCTGGCCCACAGATCCTCGCGCCGCTGAATATTTTCCACCGGCCCGATCCACACGATGCGCGCGCTATCGCTGCTTTCCACGGGCGCCGTCAATGTGTTGGCGAGTCCCTGGCGCTGCGTGAGCAATGCGCTGACGTCCGGTTCGAGCATGTAATTGATCCATGCGAGCGCAAGCGGCGGATCGGCCGCGGCGCGCGTCATCGACCAGCAATCCAGCCACGCGAGCGCGCCTTCGTCGGGAATCACGTAGCCCACGTCGGCTCCCGCGCGGCGCAGCAATTCGACCTGCTGGGTGCCGTAGTTGCCGAACATCAGCGCGACCTTATGCTGGATGAAAAAGGCGGTCGCCTCCTCGGGCAACGTGTAATAGGTCAGCAGATTGCGGCGCAGATCGACGAGCTTGTGAGCAATCGTGCGCATTTCCGTTGGGTCGAGCTGAAAAGGATGGGGATAGCCGAGCGCCAACGCCGTGAATGAGAAATTGTGCTGCGCGCTATTGAAGTCGAGCACCTTGCCGCGGTAACGCGGATTCCACAATTCGCGCATGGTGCGCGGTGCCACGGCGACCTGCTTGCGGTCGTAGATCAGCCCCATCGACGAATATGTAAACGGAATGGCGTAAGCCTTGCCGCCCGACGTGAGGCCGCCGATCGACGCGAGCGCCTGAAAACGCGGCAATTGTTTTCGGGTGTTCGGCAACCTGGCGAGATCGAGCGGCGCCAGCAGATTGGCCTCGGTATAGCGCTGGATTTCAGCGGTATTGGCGGCGAGCACGTCGAACGGCGGCGTTCCTTTGGCATGCATCTGAGCCCACAGCGCCTCGTCGGAATCGACCAGCGTGACTTCCACTCTGGCTTTGTAACGCGCTTCGAAATGATTTACCACGTCGGCGTCCGCGTAGCCGGGCCATGCCAGCACACGCAAAACTTTGTCGTCGGCTTTAACCGGCGCCGCCGAAAAAAGACTCAGGCAGAAAACCGCGGCGATCAGAAATGTCAAAAATCCCGCACAAACGCTGCGACGCAATAAATGCGCGCGCGCACATGCGGCGATTCGAAAGTGAAAGAATCGTTTACAAAGGCGCTTTTCATCTGCCATCAACATCATGTGCATATACAACACCGTTTAGCCGAAGGCCTTGTGACGAGCGTCAACGCGCGGAATCGACCCGCGAACGGCCGCCCGGCGGCTTTCTTCATACAGATATGCTCTGCATGAGGCATTTGGCCGGGCGCGAAGAGAAACGATGATAGCGCTAAGGAAACCATTTTTGGTTTTCGGCTTCACCGGAGTCGAAAAAATTCCGTCAGGTGAGATACAGCAATCGCGCTCATCTGCATTTGACGGCAATTTATTCGGAATCTTTAGCGTGCCGCCGGGTGGTGAAAAACGCAAAACCACGAAACGCGAGCGGTCTACGTGATAACACGCAATAGCCGCCATGAAATAGCGCCATGCGGAAATCCGGCGACACCGCTTCTAAAGAACCGCGGCGCGAATGCCGATAAACGTTCTCCTGCCCAATCCGCCGCCGGCGGTTAAAGGCAGCGTCGCCCGCTGCAGGGCGGCCTGTCTTCCGGGCAGTCGACGAGCCGGACAAAAAACAGACAATGCGTTTGAGCAAAATAGAATGGATGTGGGCGGCCGTCGCGGCCGGATCGATTGCGTGCTTCGGCAGTTGGCTTCAGGGCGAGATGAACCGTGCGGCACTCGCGCGCACCCAGCGCGAAACGCAGGACATGCGCGGCACCTGCGCGGGCATGTCCGCGCAGGATGCGCAGATGATGGACAAAGGCGAACTGTGGTGCGGTGCGGTCGGCAGCAGGCGTGCGGGCAATTAGCCAACTTCATTACTATGGCTTTACATCCCGAGGCGGGGCAGGTCCGTGTCACTCAATACGCATTAGTGCCATTTTTGCCTCTCCACCACATTCAGGCTTTAGAAGCTATTCTCGTGCGCCATCCGGTGTTTCACTAGCTACCCAATCTTTTTGAACTGATAAGCTTGGCGCGCGCTGCTGGCCGCCCCGGCTGGCAGCTTCAACCCAAGCCCGGTCGTGAGTCGCGCCGGGTGCCCCGCAGCGGCACAACCGCATGCGGGCGTATTTGAACTACACCGAGGAGTAAAACAGTGAAAAAACTGCTAGCGGCTTTGACGGTTGCTCTGCTTGCTACCGTCTCGATTGGCGCACACGCTAAAGATTGGTCGACTATCCGTTTCGGCGTTGACGCCAGCTATCCCCCGTTTGAGTCGAAGGGCTCGGACGGCAAGCTCGTTGGCTTCGATATCGACCTCGGCAATGAAATCTGCGCGCGCCTGAAGGCCAAGTGCGTGTGGGTCGAAAACGACTTCGACGGCATGATCCCGGCCCTGAAGGCGAAGAAGTTCGACGGCGTGCTGTCGTCGATGTCCATGACGCCGCAACGCGCCGAGCAGATCGCTTTCTCGTCGAAACTGTTCAACACCCCGACGCGCCTCGTGGCGAAGAAGGGTTCCGGCATCCTGCCGACGGCCGACTCGCTCAAGGGCAAGACGGTTGGCGTGGAACAAGGCACGATCCAGGAAACCTACGCCAAGACGTACTGGGAGCCGAAGGGCGCGAAGGTCGTGCCGTATCAGAACCAGGATCAGGTCTATGCCGACTTGCTGTCGGGCCGTCTGGACGCGGCATTGCAAGACGCGGTGCAAGCTGAGATCGGCTTCCTGAAGACGCCGCGCGGCGCCGGCTTCGACTTCGTCGGCAAGGATCTCGAAGATCCGAAGATCCTCGGCAACGGCGCAGGCATCGGCATGCGCAAGGAAGATACCGATCTGAAGACGAAGGTCGACAAGGCAATCGCCGAGATCATCAAGGACGGTACGTACAAGAAGCTCGAGAAGAAGTACTTCGACTTCGACGTGTACGGCAGCTAAGCTGGCAACCGGGCCGGCCATGCGCGTCTGACGGCGCGCGGGTCGGTTCGCAGAAACGGGCTCCGCCACATGGCGGAGCCCGTTTTCATTTGCGGCGCCCCATAAAACCACACACTGCGTCATATCGGCTAAGATCGTGCGATCGAGGCGATCACGCGGCGCCACCCGCCGGTTCGAGCCCAACCCGTCATCAAGCAAGTTCCCTACTGTTATCAACGAGATAGCGCGGCATGCCCCCTGGCCGCGGATTTGAAAACCATGCAAACCCAAACCCATCCGCTGATTGCCCCGACGCTCGGCACCGCCCGCAACCTGACGAGCTTCCACTACGGTCCCGGCAGCGGCCAGAAGATTTACATCCAGTCGTCGCTGCATGCCGACGAACTGCCCGGCATGCTGGTGTCGTGGGCGCTGCGCCGCAAGCTGGCCGCGCTGGAAGCGGCCGGCAAGATCCGCGGTGAAGTCGTGATCGTGCCGGTGGCCAACCCGATCGGCCTGAACCAGCACTTTCTCGGCCATCTTACGGGGCGCTTCGAAACCAACACGGCACAGAACTTCAACCGCAATTTCCACGATCTGTCGGCACTGGTGCAGCCGGTCATCGAGTCGCGCCTGACCGACAATGTCGACGCCAACCGCACGGCGATTCGCACGGCCATGCGCGAGGCGCTCGACGCGCAAAGCCCGCAAACCGAACTCGAATCGCAGCGCCTCGCGCTGCAAAAGCTCTCGTACGACGCCGACGTCGTGCTCGATCTGCATTGCGACTGGGAAGCGGCAATGCACATCTACACGAACCCGGACCTGTGGCCGGAAGTCGAGCCGCTCGCCTGCTATCTGGACGCCAAGGCGTCGCTGCTCGCGCTCAATTCGGTGGGCAACCCGTTCGACGAAATCCACAGCTTCTGCTGGTCGGATCTGCGTGGCCGCTACGGCGACCGCTTCCCGATTCCGAACGGCTCGATCTCGGTCACGATCGAATTGCGCGGCCAGCGTGAAGTGTCGTACGAGTACGCTGAGCACGACGCGCAGGCGATTATCGAATACCTGACCTCGCGCGGCGTGATCGACGGCACGGCCGCCCCGCTGCCGCCGCTCGAATTCGCCGCCACGCCGCTTGCCGGCGCCGAGCCGATCGTCGCGCCGATCAGCGGCGTGCTCGTATATCGCTGCGAAGTCGGCACGTGGGTCGACGTGGGTCATGAGATTGCCGATATCGTCGATCCGCTGACGGAGCAGGTCGTCACGCTAAAGAGCAGCGTGGCCGGCGTGCTGTATGCACGGCATTTGACGCGCTTTGCAACGGCCGGCCTGGAGTTCGCGCGCATTGCCGGTTCGAAGGCGTTCCGCAGCGGCTCGTTGTTGAGCAACTAAAAGCACAACGCGGGCCGGCGGCGTTGTCGCGCATCGCGGCGCATCGCATCAAGCGCGTTCGTAAGCGCTTGAGCCGTAACGTAAATCGCCCGCTGTTTCAGCGGGCGATTTACGTTTACGCGCCTTTTATTAGAACCGTGCTCAGAAAGCCGGAATGATCGCGCGTTTGAATTGCGTGTCGATGTACTTGCGCACTTCATCCGACTCGTACGCCGCCACTAGTTTCTTCACCCACGGCTGATTGCGGTCCTGCTCGCGCACCTCGATCAGATTCGCGTACGGACCTTTGAGGTCTTCGATCGCGATCGCGTCTTTGGTCGGCTGCAGGCCGGCCTTGACCGCGTAGTCGGTATTGATCGACGCCGCGTCGAGATCGCTGAGCGCGCGCGGCAATTGCGCGGCGTCGAGTTCCACCAGTTCGATCTTCTTCGGATTTTCGGCGACATCGAGCGGCGTGGCGTTCACGCCGTTGCTGCCGACGCCCGGTTTCAACCTGATCACGCCGTACTTCTGCAAAAGCAGCAGCGCGCGATTGCCGTTCGACGGGTCGTTCTGGATGCCCACCTTCGCGCCTTCCGGCAAGTCTTTGAGCGACTTGAGTTTCTTCGAATAGAAGCCCATTGGCGACCCGTAGGTCAGGCCGACGTTGACGATCTTGTAGCCGCGCTGCCTGGTCTGGCTGTCGAGAAACGGCTGGTGCTGAAAACCGTTGGCATCGAGGTCGCCTGCATCGAGCGCGGCATTCGGCTGCACGTAATCATTGAACTCGATGACCTTGAGGTTCAGCCCTTCGCGCGCCGCCACCTTCGTCACGACCGACCAGATTTGCGCATCCGGACCGCTCATCGTGCCGATCCTGAGTTGTTTGCCGTCAGCGTGCGCGAAATCGTTTTTCACGCGCTTATATGCACGATCTGGAAAAAGCTTATATGGGCGGCCCTTGCGTGACTCCGGCTTGCGCGGCCAGGCGAGTGTCGCGCCCGCGCGACAGATTTCGAAAATAACCGCGCTGTCACATACCTTACTCTGCGTTCCCTTAAATTGCGGGCCATCGCACGACCTTACCAAAGAGTTGGCGCGCGATCGCTTACTTTTTAATCGGAGAAAGTTTTGAACAAGAAAATATTGACTGCCGCTACTCTCGCTCTCTTCGCCACTGCTGCTCACGCGCAAAGCAGTGTCACGCTGTACGGCTTGATCGACGCCGGTATCAGCTACGCGAACAATTCGAAGACCGCAACGGGCCACGACAGCATCTTCAAGTACGACGACGGCGTCGCACAAGGCAGCCGTTGGGGCCTGCGCGGCACGGAAGATCTGGGTGGCGGCCTGAAGGCGCTGTTCGTGTTGGAAAACGGCTTTAACAGCGGCAACGGCACGCTGGGCCAGGGCGGCGCGCTGTTCGGCCGTCAGGCATTCGTGGGTCTGTCGAAGGACGGCGCCGGCTCGCTGACGTTCGGCCGCCAGTACTCGTTTTCGACGGACTATCTGGGCGGCAGCTACTCGAACGGCGGCCAGACCGTCGCGGGTAACTACGCTTACCACATCAACGACGTGGACCAACTGACGTCGAGCCGTATCAACAACGCAGTCAAGTTCAGCAGCGCGAATTTCGCGGGCCTGACCTTCGGCGCAATGTACGGCTTCTCGAACCAGGCCGGCGCATTCGGCGGCGCACCGGCAACCGGCCCGGCCGCTGCACCGGTGGCGGGTTCGTCGCGCGCTTACAGCTTCGGCGCGAACTACGCGAACGGCCCGTTCGGCGTTGGCGCGGCGTACACGGATATCCGTTTCCCGGGCCAGGCATCCCCGACGTTCTCGACGGCTCTCGCCAACGTGACGACGGGCACGGTCCGCGATCTGCGCACGTTCGGCGTCGGCGGCCGTTACTCGATCGGCGCCGCGACGCTGTGGGCGTTGTACACGAACACGCGTTTCGAACCGATCTCGGGCAGCTCGACGACGTTCACCGCGTACGAAGCGGGCGCGAAGTACGCGTTCACGCCGGCACTGACGGCAGCCGCGGGCTACACGTACATGCACCTGAGCGACGCGAACACGGGCCACTGGAACCAGGCGGACCTGAGCGTCGACTACGCGCTGAGCAAGCGTACGGACGTGTATGCACTGGGTATCTACCAGATCGCTGCGGGCCGCAACAAGGGCCAGGATCTGCAGGCGCAGATCGGTTCGAGCACGAGCTACTTCAACACGTCGGGCACGGGTTCGGACAACCAGTTGGCATTCCGCGTCGGTATCCGTCACAAGTTCTAAGCGAGTCTCTTTCGCAGCGGGGAACGCGAGTTCCCCGCTGGATCGGAAGTCCGGAAAACGCCCTGCGGGGCGTTTTTCTTTTAGGGCGACACTATCAACCCGACGTACCTCGTATCGCCTCGCAACCCGATGCAAGAAAGTGCTTGACTATCTATCTAGTAGTAGATAAAGTTCAGTCATGGAAACGACCCCGACAGTTCGCGAGCAGATTCTCGATCACGCCATCACGTTGATGATGCAGCGCGGTTACAACGGTTTCAGCTACCGCGATCTGTCTGAGCTGGTTGGCGTCAAAACGTCGAGCATCCACTACTATTACCCGTCAAAAGACGACCTGGTGCTGGAAGCGGTCAACGAATACAGCAAGGAAGTGCTGGCTTCGCTGTACGCTATCGACGCCAGACTGCCGGCCAATACGAAGCTCAGCAAGTACACCAGGCTTTTCGGCCGAACGCTGGGCGACGGCGACCGGATCTGTCTGTGCGGCATGCTGGCATCGGACATCGCGTCGTTGCCGGAAAATATTCGCGAGGCGATCCAGGCGTTTTTCAAAGCCAACGAAAAATGGCTGGCGCAAGTGCTCGCGCAGGGCGCGCAGGAGCACACGCTGGCGGTGAACGGCAAGCCCGAATCCGCTGCGCGCGCGCTGTACGCCGCTTATCAGGGCAGCGTGCTGGCAAGCCGGCTGTTCGGCACGAAGGCCCGGCTGGAAGATGTAGAAGCATCGTGGAAGAAAGCGCCGTAATGCTGTCATGGAGGTGGTCGCCCGCCTCCTTGTTTTTACCCTCAAATCTATCTATACGTAGATAGATTTTAATTCGAAATCATCGGCGCGAAGTACGCGTCATTTTTTAGCGTCCTTTATCTATCTAGTAGTAGATACCCACTTGTAAGGAATTGATCATGACCCGAATCGACAACGTGCTGTACCGCGCTCATGCCAAGGCAACCGGTGGCCGTGACGGCCGCGCTGTGGTGCCCGAAAGCAACCTCGACCTCAAGCTGACCACGCCGAAACAACTCGGCGGTGCGGGTGGCGAAGGCACCAACCCGGAGCAACTGTTCGCGGCCGGCTATAGCGCGTGTTTCGTCGGCGCAATGAAGTTCGTCGCGGCGCGCGAGCGCATCGCGATCCCCGCGGACGTCTCCGTGGAAGGCAGCGTCGGCATCGGCGCGATTCCGAACGGCTTCGGAATCGAAGTGGAGTTGAAGATCTCGCTGCCCGGCATGGCGCAGGAAGCGGCGCAGGCCCTCGTCGACAAGGCACATATCGTGTGCCCGTATTCGAACGCCACGCGCAACAACATCGCCGTCACGCTCACGCTCGTCTGAATCGAGACCCTCTTCCCATTTATCGAATGTCCCGGAGTTCATCATGAAGATCAAGTTCGTCCCTGTGCTGCTGGCTTCCGCCCTCGCCTTCGGCTCCGCCTTTGCAGCGAGCCCCGCTTCGCAACCCACGCCCGACCGTGTGACGTCCGGCTTCCTGAAAGCGCTCAACAGCGGCAAGGGCCCCGCGATCAACACCTTGCCGCCTGCTCAGGCACGGCAAGTTCTGGTGGATGCACAGAACGGCGTGAAAGTCGATCTGTCGGGTATCGACGTCTCCAATCGCACCATCGAGCAGGACGGCGTCAGCGTTTCGCTGACCATCGTCCGGCCGCACGGCGCGAGCGGGACGCCGCCTGTCTTCATGTTCTTCCACGGAGGCGGCTGGATACTCGGCGACTTCCCGACTCACGAGCGTCTGGTGCGTGATCTGGTGGTTCAGTCGGGCGCCGTGGCGGTCTTCGTGAACTACACGCCTTCGCCGGAAGCCCGTTATCCGGTCGCGATCAACCAGGCCTATGCCGCTACGAAGTGGGTGGCCGCGCACGGCGACGAGATCGGCGTCGACGGCAGTCGCCTTGCGGTGGTCGGCAACAGCGTCGGCGGCAACATGGCCGCGGTGGTGAGCCTGATGGCGAAAGAAAAGCAAGGCCCGGCGATCCGCTTCCAGGGATTGATGTGGCCCGTGACCGACAATAATTTCAACGACGGTTCGTACAATCAGTTCCAGGAAGGCCACTTCCTGACCCGGCCGATGATGAAATGGTTCTGGGACGCCTACACGAAAGATCCGAAGCAGCGCAACGAGATCTACGCGTCGCCGCTCCGTGCAACGACGGAACAACTGAAGGGCTTGCCGCCCGCGCTGATTCAGGTTGCCGAGTCCGACGTGTTGCGTGACGAAGGCGAAGCGTATGGTCGCAAGCTCGACGCAGCCGGCGACGAGGTGGCCACCGTCCGTTACGACGGCACGATTCACGATTTCGGCTTGCTCAACGTGCTGGCCGAAGACGCGCCGACCAAAGCAGCCACGCGGCAACTGGCCAACGAACTGAAGCAACGTCTGCAGTAACGCCTTTGGCAGGCGGCCGCGGCGCGGGTATCGTCGATACTCGCGCCGCGGCCGATCTGGTTCGTACGTCATGCGGTATCGTGTTCGTTCTGATCCCGCTCATCCGACCATGCCGACGCCAGGGAGTAGCACGCCATGAACAGTACGCCGCAGACCATCGAAATCGAAACCGCACCGAATCCTGAATTCGCCGTGATCCTGCTGCATGGTCTCGGCGCCGACGCCAACGACTTCGTGCCGCTGGTTCCGGAACTGCGTCTCGGCAACGGACCCGCCGTGCGTTTCGTGTTTCCCAACGCGCCGGAGATGGCCGTGACCGCGAACAACGGCTACGTGATGCGCGCGTGGTACGACATCCGTTCGTTCCAGTCGATCGAACGGCAGGTCGACGAGGCGGGCATCGAAGCGTCGTGCGCGACCGTGAGGCAACTGATCGCCGGGCAGAACGGGCGCGGCATTCCGACCTCGAAAATATTCCTCGCGGGGTTTTCGCAAGGCGGGGCGATGACGTACTCAGCGGGGCTCACACATCCGGCCACGCTCGGCGGGTTGATCGTCATGTCCGGTTATTTGCCCTCAAGAGCCTTCATCGAGAGCCGCCTCGCGCCCGCGAACCACGGCACGCCGATCTTTGCCGCTCACGGCGAGTACGACCAGATATTGCCGATCCAGCTCGGCGAGACCGCTCGCGACTTCGCGCTGGCGCAGGGCAGCAAGGTCGAGTGGCATGCGTATGCGATGGAGCATTCCGTATGCGGCGAAGAAGTCGCCGCACTGCGCGCATGGCTCGATGAGCGTATCGCGGCACTGGCCTGACGTGGCGGGCGGTTTGGGTTCGCCGGATTTTGTCGTGATTCTGCGCGGGCGGCGGGAAGCCTGGCGCACGGCCCTCGCGCTCTGCCTGACGGACATCAAAAAATCCGGCAACTTCATGCATTTGAAGTCTGGTACGCTGCGCCCTTTGCTACCGCTTGAATTGGACCCGATGGAAACCCCTTTCAATGATCGTGGCGTGTCGGTCACGCGCAACGCACTCTCGGCTGCCGGCCAGGTCTTTCCGCTGCGCGACATCGTGGGCGTGCAGGTCGTCACCGTGCAGAAGAACAAGGTCTTGCCGCTCACGATTTCGCTCGTCGGCCTCGTCGGCGCTATTGTCGGCGCGATATGGCGCTCGCCGGTGGGCATGGTGTGCGGCACGATGCTGGCCGTGGTCGGCTGGCTCACCTGGGTGACTCAGGACATCACCCATCGTCTGATGGTGCAAACCGCAAATGGCGAGCGCGAAGCGCTGATGAGCACCGATCGCGATTTCGTCGAACGCGTCGGCGCGGCCGTGAACGAGGCGAAGGGCGCAGCCGCCGCGCCGAAGGTCTGATACCGCAGTCAGCCGGGCAGCGCGCCGCATGGTGTGCGTCGGATTGCCACCCCACGCGTTAACACAAAATTGATTCGCCGCGCGGCAGCTTTTGCGTGTCCTTGAGACGCGCGCCGCTAGAGTGAACGGGTGTCAACAACGCGCGCCGCCTGCCGGGCGGCGCAATCATGATGCTCACTTCCGTCGCAACGTCCGATCTCCCCGTCACGCGCAACTCGCGCACGCCGCGCATGGCGCGCCGCACGCATGTCGTCGTGCCGCTCGTCATTATCGACGTCACCGTGCCCGGCACCTCGTCGGCAAACGGACGGCGCGCGCTGCACGCCGCGCTCGGCGACGATCTGCGCCTGTATATCGTCACCGTCGACCAGCAACACGAGCGCGTGACGTTTCGTGTGGAAGTGACTTCCCGCACCCTCGACGACGTGATCGGCCTGCTGACCGCCGCACTCGATCACGCCACGCTCGGCCGCGCGCACACGACCGTGATTCGCCGTCCCCGCGACCATTGACGCGGACGAAACCCGCACGCGCCCGCTGCCGGCCGCATGCAAACCCGCATCAAGCCTTCACACATCTTTGCAATTGCACCCGAGCGGCCATGTAGAGTCGCCGCTCCTGTTATTGCGTGTTCCCTCCCGCAGACCTGCGGGCGTCGCGGTTTCACTGCCCACGCCGCGGCAATCCGGTGGGATTGCCTCGACGTGCTTCGCGACGCCTGGACTTCGCCAGGGAACACCTTTTTGCAAAGCGTAATCTATGTTCCTGTCGTCTCATGGTGCCGCGCGCCGGCATTTGCGTCCCAGCCGGCGCCGTTTCGGCGCGGCCGCGCTCGTCGTCACCCTCGCGCTCGTTGCGCTAGGCGGTTGCGCCGTTACCTTCCCCACGCCCACGCCGCCTGCGCCGGCTGCCTCGCTGATCAACGGCGGCAACGACGGCCTACTGATTCCGCTGCAAGTGGATCGTGGCGACAAAGATCAGGCGCGCCTCGGACTGCCCATCCAACTCGACGGCAAGCCGGTGTATGTCGCGCTGGATACCGGTACGCAAGGCGTGCGCGTACTGAAGTCAGTCTTGCCCAACACGAACTATCCGAACGCCGGGCCGGTGAGTTCGCTGCCCTTGACGAACGGCGCACAAGTGTCCGGCGCGACCGTAAAATTGCCGCTGAGCATCGCGGGAACGAAGCCGGCGCAAATCGACGCGCAGGCCGTCGACGTGGTCAACTGCCAGTCCACCTCCCGGCGCTGCGTGGGCATGGACGGCTACACCGCCGAATTCGGCTGGGCGTTTTCGGGTCTCTTCGGCATCGGCGCAGCGCAACCGGACGACACATGCTGCACGCAACCGCTGCGTGCTTTGCCCGGCAACGTCGGGCAGCGCTATCTGGTGCATGCGAACTTCGCGAAGCCTTACCTGGTGCTGAGCCCGTCGAAAGCGATCACGAAGGACTACACGATGGTGCCGATGACCGTGCTGCAGGACGGTACGGCGCAATGGCCGAGAGGTTGCGTCAACGTGGCCGACAAGATGACCTTTTGCGCGCCGCTGGTGTTCGCCACCGCCAGCACCGACATGATCCGCATCGAAATGGACAAGGCGCCGAACTGGACCGGCGACGACGACGTCGGCAAGGTACTCAATCAGGGCAACTACAATGCGGCGATCGGATCGGGCAAATGGATGCACCGTTATGAAGGTGCGCAAGTCACGATCGTCAAGGTCAAACCAGGTGCCAACCGCATCGTGATCGGTCTGATGGGCATGCAGAATATCGACGTGCTCTTCGATTTCCCGCAGGGCCAGCTGGGCCTGCGGGCCGCGCTCGAGGCCGAGAAGCTCGTGCAGTAGCCGCCGCAAAGACGACAACGAGAGCCGCAACTCGCGGCAATGGAAAAGGCCGCGCTGCACAGTCACGCGGCCTTTACGCTTCAGAACCCGAACGAGGCAGTCCGCCCGCTATTCGATATTGAGCGGATTCACATGCCAGATGTCGCGGGCATATTCGCCGATGGTGCGGTCCGAAGAAAACTGCCCCATGCCCGCCACGTTCTCGATCGCGCTTTCGGTCCATGCACGCTTGTCGACGAAGCGCGCGTCCACGTCGTCCTGCGCCTTCGCGAACGCGGCAAAATCGGCCAGCACCATGTAGTGATCTCCCCAGTCGACCAGCGTGTGGAAAATATCCGCGAAACGCAGCGGATCGTCCGGCGAGAAGAAGCCCGAGCGGATCTGGTCGAGCGCCATGCGCAGTTCCGGATTCTCTTCGTAGATCTGCCGCGGCCGGTAGCCGGTGGCACGCAGGCGGTCCACTTCGTCCGCCGTGTAGCCGAAAATGAACATGTTCTCGCGCCCCACCGCATCGCAGATTTCGATGTTTGCGCCGTCCATCGTGCCGATCGTCAACGCGCCGTTGAGCGCGAGCTTCATGTTGCCGGTCCCGGACGCTTCCGTGCCGGCCATCGAAATCTGCTCCGACAGATCCGCAGCCGGAATGATCAGCTCCGCCACGCTTACGCCGTAGTTCGGCACGAACACCACTTTCATGCGATCGCCGATCAGCGGATCGTGATTGACCTTCTCGCTCACGTCGCCGATCAGCTTGATGATGGTCTTGGCCATCCGGTAAGCGGACGCGGCCTTACCGGCGAACAGCACCACGCGAGGCACCCAGTCGCGCTCGGGGTTCGCGCGAATCTGGTTGTAGCGCACGATCACATGCAGCACGTTGAGCAACTGCCGCTTGTATTCGTGAATGCGCTTGACCTGCAGATCGAACAGCGCATCGGGATCGAAATGCAGTTTGGTGTGATGCGCGAGGCGGTGCACGAGCCGCAGCTTGTTCTGCCGTTTCGCATCACGGAAAGCGTCGATAAAGCCGTTGTCGTTACGCAGTTCGCGCAACTGCTCCAGCTCGAACAGATTGGTGCGCCAGTGCTTGCCGATCTTCTGGTCGATCAGCGACGACAGCGGCGGACTCGCCTGGGCGAGCCACCGGCGCGGCGTGATGCCATTGGTGACATTGGTGAAGCGGTCCGGATAGATGCGCGCGAAGTCGGCAAAGATATCGCGAGTCATCAGTTGCGAATGCAGCTTCGATACGCCGTTCACCTTCTGGCTCGCCACAATTGCCAGATACGCCATGCGCACGCGCCGCTGCCCGTATTCGTCCACGAGCGAAATGCGGCGAATCATCTCGCCGTCATGACCCGACTGCTCGCTAACGAGCTTGAGGAACTGCGCATTGATCTCGAAGATGATCTCGAGATGCCGGGGCAACAGGCGCGCGAGCATTTCGACGTCCCACGTTTCGAGCGCTTCGGGCATCAACGTGTGGTTCGTGTACGAAAAAATCTGCGTGACATGCTTCCACGCCTTGTCCCACTGCAGATGGTGGACGTCCACCAGCAAACGCATCAGCTCGGGAATCGCCAGCACGGGGTGCGTATCGTTCAGATGCACCGCCACTTTTTCGGAGAAGCGCCCGAACGTGCTGTGCGTGCGCTGATAGCGGCGAATCAGATCCTGCATGGTCGCCGAAACGAAAAAGTATTCCTGACGCAGACGCAGTTCGCGGCCGGCCGGTGTCGAGTCGTCCGGATACAGCAAACGCGAAACGTTCTCCGACATGTTTTTCGTGTCGACCGCGTTGCGGTAGTCGCCGCGATTGAACGCGCCCAGATCGAGCTCTTCGGTCGCGCGCGCCGACCACAGACGCAAGGTGTTGGTCGCGTCCGTGTCGTAGCCGGGAATGACTGTGTCGTACGCGGTGGCGTTCACGTGCTCGGTGTCGATCCATTCGACATGGTCGCCACGCTGCACCGTGCGGCCGCCGAAATGAACCATGTACGTGACTTCTGGCCGCGGAAACTCCCACGGATTGCCCGCGCGCAACCAGTAGTCCGGCGCTTCGACCTGCTCGCCGTTGACGATCTGCTGACGGAACATGCCATATTCATAACGGATGCCGTAGCCGAAACCCGGAATGCCGAGCGTCGCCATCGAATCGAGAAAACAGGCCGCGAGCCGGCCGAGGCCGCCGTTGCCGAGCGCGGCGTCCGGCTCGATATCGGTCAACATCTGCATGTCGACGCCCAGACTCGCGAGCGCCTCCTTCATCTGGTCGTGGATACCGAGCGCCAGCAAGGCGTTCGTAAAGGTCCGGCCGATCAGGAATTCCATCGACAGGTAGTAGACGCGCTTCACGTCCTGTTCGTATTGCAGGCGCGTGGTCTTCATCCAGCGCGCGACCAGCCGGTCGCGCACGGCGAGCGCCGCGGCGTGCAGCCAGTCGTGCGGATGCGCGGTGACGGCGTCCTTGCCGACGCCATACATCATGCGGTTGGAAATTGAGCGCCGTAGCGCGTCGACGGTACTGTTGAGCTGGTCGAATTCCAGATCGACGGCTGTCATCGAAGCCTCCGGGGAAATGAGCGACGCGGCATACGCGAACCGCACAGATGACGGACGGGAGGCGCGTGCCGGTCAGGCGGGTTAAGAAACAGAGTAGGACATTTTACGACCACCGGAGACCGGCGAGCGCGAGCGCTTCTCACGCACATGCCATGCCCGGCTGCATAGGGCGGCGCGCCGTTTTTCCGCACACGAGCGGTGCAAGCCGCGCCTACATGGCACTGCGCGCGTGCATCGGCTGCGCAAACAAGACCAACGACTGCGAATCGCGTGATGCGCATTGGATGGGACACAACACGATTATTTTTTAGCGGCGTGACGCGCGGATGAACGACCCGATGGGCTCGATGCGTGTTCAAATCAGGGCGCCTAGCCTGCCGGGCGGTTGTGGAGCAAGGGCGTGCAGTACGCGGGGTGCCGGTCAGCTTGTGGACGCTGCGCGAACTTGACCGTTAGTTGCATTAATCAGGACTTTCTGACTTACCCCGTTACTACCTGTCACTCCGTCGTGTCTGGTTTCATGGTCACAGTTGCCCGCTCCGCTCAAGGGCGACGCGACCTGTGAGAAACCAGCGAGAGGTGCAGCGATGACGATTTCGGCAGCAGGTAACCGCCCCACGAATTTCAACGATACGAACCCGAATGCGACGCCGGACGGCCAGCTAACGGACCGGCAAACACGAGCCCCGTCATTTGGCGCATCGCGCGGCGCACGAACCGGAGAGGACGAGCGGAAGGGTTCGACGCAAATTCAAGGTGTGACGTCCCAGACGCAGAACGCAAGCACGCTCGCGCATCAGCCCCGCCCCCCATCCGCCTTTGCGAGCCTCGTCTTCAAAACGCGCCGGGCCGCCGCGACCATGCACCCGTCCGGCGCGGCACCATTGCCTCCGGACGTCGCCCGAAGGGAAGGGTCGGCCCACGGTGTCCGACCGGGCGCAGACGCTGCGGCCAACCGGCCGGCAGCGCCTCTGGTTGCGAGCGGTACGCCTCCCGACGCCCGGGTCAAGCGGCAGACGCCTCCCGTTCACGATCCGTTTGAGGACACTTACCAGGCTTACGCGGGTTCCGCCGCAGGAGAGAATGGCCTGAATATAGAAACCCTCGATTCGGCGGCCAGGCAGCCGGATGTGCTGGATGATCAGTGCGCGGGTCTGTCCTGGCTGGCCATGCACAAGATCATCGAGGGTCGCTCGCTCGACTTGATGGGAGCGACCGACGCTGTTTATCGGCGCCTTCTTGCGCCCTCAACGCGGTCGTCGACACTCGACGAAATTCACCGTCTGCAAACGGCGCACGAGGATGCGCCGCCGAGTGATGTGCCAGGCTACGAAATGCGCCAGGGCCGCAATGAATTGACAACCCCCGGAGCTCTCGTCAACGATTTGCAACGTCACTTTTCGACCCCACTTCCGTCGCACGACGGGTTGGGCACGGCGCAGGATACGTTCACGGACGTGACCTTGAGCTTTGGGGACGGAAGTCACCATGCGATCATCATCCAGCGAGTCAACCGGTCGGCAGACTACCGGAACGATGAATACCAGCTTTACGACACAAGTCACGGCGCGTTCAGATATCAAGGCTTCGACTCGCTCGCCACCGCCATCAACGCGCTCTACGAGCATGGTTACGCGAATTTCGGCGGCGTTACCGAGGCATGGACGACCTACTATGCAGACCCGCTCACCTGGCGCGCCTATACCGGCGTCGCGCCGGACGCCCACCGGGAAATGATGCAGAATGCCGCGCTTCGCGCTTTCGGCAACGAGCGGCCCCCCGTGCTCGCGCCGACGGATCCGGGCCAACTGCCTCCGCCTCCGGATTTCGACCAGCCGGACCCGTCAGGCTGGGACGGCGGACCACGTACCGAATTCAGGCGAGCCACCGGCGTGGACCAGCCTGATCATCCATTCGCGCTTTTCCGGCCGTCGCAGACGAGTCCCGCTCAGCTCAAGGAGCAGCAGGGCTTTTCGGTCGAAGACACCCCGCTTCACAATACCAACCTTGACCTGCACGACTCCATCGTGGCGGGCAACCCGGCGGCCACCGACGGCGGCGGCTACGTCGGCACGTTCACCGGACGGGCCGCGGCGCAGGCGCGTATCGATGCGACGGCCGCGAAGAAGGGCTACGTCTATTACGTTGCTCCGTCGCCCAACATGGTCGACGTACAGGGCAGTCTTGGCAGCGAGCACGCGCGTGCCCCGCGCGACGGCGAAGTGGCTGCAATGGGCCATCTCGACTACACGCAGATCCGCGGCTGGCAGAAGTACGAGAACGGCAAGCTGGGGCCGTACGTCGCCAACCCGGACTATCGCTGGGATATCTATGACGAGACCCGCACTGCCGGTGCGCAACCGCAACTGGCGCATTTCTCGCCGGACAACCCGGCGTGGGCCGACGCCGAGCATCGTCCGTTCGTCACCCCGTTCCAGCAGGACGGTAAGACACTCTACCGGCCGAACGAGAATCCCGCCCTGATGCAGGCGAGGTTCTACCAGCATGCAAATGCCGACATACAGCAAAGAGTGAATGACCAGGCGAATCATCTCGCCTATCGGGGCCCCGTGACCATCGGAACGGACTGGGCCAATGGCGGCGCCGACAATCAGGCGCGACTGAACTTCGCCGCAGGCTATCCCTCCATCGACCGGTCGCCGGCCAACGGCGGAGAAGACCGCTTCCGCATGGGCGACGACGGCCGCATCCATCTGGCAAGCGATTACAACAAGGTGCTGCGCATCGACGGCGACGGGAATGCATACATCGGTTCGAATCCTGGCGCCGGCAGCCTCAACGGCGTGTTTTTCCATGATCCGAAGACCGGTGCCATGATTCACGTCGAGGACCGCAAGCTGCTCACGGAAGGCGCCGTAGCCTATACGCCCTACGTCGCGCCGCCCCAGGGGCGGTCCGGACTGACGGCCCGGCAGAGCTGGCGGTTCAGCGATTCGTCCGGAAACAACGTGGAACCTCCGGTCCCCCTCGCCACGTTCAGGAACTCCACGGCAGGCAGTCCCGAGCAGCTTTACCGGTTCTACCAGAACCCGGACAGCGCGTTGCCGGACGGCGTGTCGCATTTCGTCACCAGCGTGCCTGGCGTGAAGTCGCAGCAGGGCTCCGGTTTCCTGTTTTATCCGGATCACATTGCGCAGGGCAATGCCGCCGCCGCCCGCCAATGGCTTACGGCGCACAACGCCGCGTGGCTGTTCAAGGATGGCTTCTACGCCGTAGCGAGCGGCCCCACTACGCTGGAGGTGCGCACGTTAGGCGGCACGCCGGTATGGCGCGCGCAGATCGATCCAGCGACGGGGCACGAAACCTACCTGATGCTGCAAAACGGGATCACGTCGAATTACGACACGCCCGCTCGAACGTGGCAGCGTGTGCTGGACAACGAGAAGCGGGACGACTTGCTGCGCCGGCGCACGGGTCAGAGCTACATGTGAATTGCCTGTGAGTGCCCGCGGTCGATAGCGGGAAATTCCGGCACGCTCAGCACGATTTCCGCGTCTCTGTAACAATCGCTACATTCGCCGCGCGCCCGCCTGAAAGCCTCGAAAGCCGTACTCAGGCCGTGCGCGCCTCACGCCACACAACCCTGCCGCTCCCGCGCCGCGCTCCTCGACTCGTGCGGTGCGTCGGCATGCTTAACCCGACGAGCCACGCCTTGTCCGACAAACCCAGTCTCTCCGCCACCCGGCCTTTCCCTGCGGACGCCCCGCTGTCCGCCGCCAACCGCCGAGCATTGGCCGCGATCATGCTCGGCGTCGCGCTCGCCACACTCGATACCGCGATCGCCAATACCGCGCTGCCCTCCATTGCCGCGGATCTGCATGCGGCGCCCGCGGCGTCGGTGTGGATCATCAACGCATATCAGCTCGCGATGGTCGCGACTCTGCTGCCGCTCGCCGCGCTCGGCGATATCGTCGGGCATCGGCGGATCTGCATCAGCGGGATTGCGCTCTTCACGCTGGCGTCGCTGGCGTGTTCGCTGGCGTCGACGCTGCCGCTGCTCGCTGCCGCCCGCATCATGCAAGGGCTCGGTGCGAGCGCGATCATGAGCGTGAATACCGCGTTGATCCGCTACCTGTATCCGCCCCACCGGCTCGGACGCGGCCTCGGCACCAACGCGCTGGTCGTCGGCGTATCGTTCGCGGTCGGGCCGACGGTGGCGTCACTGATTCTGTCGGTCGCGGCATGGCCGTGGCTGTTCGCGGTCAACGTGCCGCTCGGCCTGCTGGCGCTGGGTTTCGCATGGCCGGCGTTGCCGCACACCGAGCGCGGCAAGCACAACTTCGATCCGGTCGCGGCGCTTCTGAACGTCGTTACTTTCGCTGCGTTGATCTTCGCGCTCGGCGAGGCGGCCCAGCGTGCTTCGACACAACTGGTGCTGAGCGCGGCGGCGATCGCGGTGGTGTTCGGGCTCCTGCTGATTCGCCGCGAAACCGGCCACCCGGCGCCGATGCTGCCGGTCGATCTGTTCAGGCGGCCGGTGTTCGCCCTGTCGGCGGTGACGGCCGTATGCTCGTTCGCCGCGCAAGGGCTGGCGTTCGTCTCGCTGCCGTTTTACTTCGAGGGTGTACTGCATCGCAGTCAGGTCGAAACCGGCTTTCTGATGACGCCATGGCCGGTGGTGGTCGCGCTGGCCGCGCCGCTGGCGGGCAGCCTGTCCGATCGCTATCCGCCGGGCTTGCTCGGCGCGATCGGCCTCGCGGTGCTGTCGGCGGGCATGGCGTCGCTGGCGCTGCTGCCGGTTCATCCGCATGTTCTCGACATCGGCATCCGCATGGCGGTTTGCGGCGCGGGCTTCGGCTTCTTCCAGTCGCCGAATCTGAAAGCATTGATGGCGAGCGCACCGCCCGAACGCAGCGGCGGCGCGAGCGGCATTGTCGCGACCGCGCGGCTGCTTGGGCAGACCACCGGCGCGGCGCTGGTCGCGTTGAGCTTCGGGATTGCCGGCCGGCATGGGCCGACGCTGGCGCTCGGCAGCGGCGCTTTCTTTGCCGGCGCGGCAAGCCTGGCGAGCGGGTTGCGCCTGCTCGTGCCGTCGCATCGGTCGGGCGGGCATGCGAAAGCGTCGATGAAATGAAAAAACGGGCGCGCTGGGGTGCAATTCAGTGCGTCCGCTTTGTTCTGGCTGATTCCTGCGGCTTTACCTAACCGCGCCTAACCGCGCGCGACCGTGCCAAACACTCAGCGTGCCGCGAAATACGCTTTCACCGCGGCAATAAACGTATCGATATCCCCACGCGTCACATCCTTATGCGTCACGAATCGCGACGCGTACAGCATCTGCGTGAGAATACCGCGCTCCTTGAGCCACGCTTCGAGCGGCGCGCAATGCTGCTGCGGAAACTGCGCGAACACCATGTTGGTGGCGACCGACTGCACCTTGACATGCTCGATGCCTTCCAGACCCGCTGCCAGATGCGCGGCGTGTGCGTGGTCGTCGGCGAGACGCGCCACATTGTGATCCAGCGCGTACAGGCAAGCCGCCGCCAGGATGCCGGCCTGACGCATGCCGCCGCCCAGCACCTTGCGCCAGCGCTGCGCCACGTCGATCAGCGCCTGGCTGCCCACCAGCACTGAGCCGACCGGCGCACCCAGTCCCTTCGAAAAACAGATCGAGATCGAATCGAACGGCTCGCACAATGCGGCGACCGGCTTGCCCGAAGCAACGGCCGCGTTGTAGACGCGCGCGCCGTCGAGGTGAGCCGACAGGCCGCGCTGACGCGCCAGATGCACTGCCTCGTCCACATAAGCGGGCGGCAGCACCTTGCCGCCGATGGTGTTTTCCAACGCCAGCAGCCGCGTGCGTGCGAAGTGATTGTCGATGGGCTTGATCGCGGCGGCGATCTTCTCTAGCGGGATCGAACCGTCCGCGGCATTCTCGAGCGGCTGCGGCTGGATGCTGCCGAGCACTGCCGCGCCGCCGCCTTCGTACTTATAGGTATGCGCGAGTTGGCCGACGATGTATTCGTCGCCGCGCGCGCAATGCGCCATCAAGGCGGCCAGATTGCTTTGCGTGCCGCTCGGAAAGAACAGGCCCGCCTCCTTGCCGGCGCGCTCGGCAACCGTGGCCTGCAGACGCAGCACGGTGGGGTCGTCGCCCCAGACGTCGTCGCCGACTTCAGCGGCCGACATGGCCGCGAGCATGGCGGGAGTCGGACGGGTTACGGTATCGCTGCGCAAATCGATCATTGTGTGTCCCTGTGCGTCCATGAATGACCGCCTGCGGCGGCCGGTCGCCGCCGCTGCGCCGCTATCGACGCAGCGAACCTGCCGCAGGCAGTTTAGCCACACAGTATATTCAATTCGCGCAGCGCCGAAATCGCGCTAAAAAGATGCGTCACCCACCCGACTTCGGCAGCCACGCGAGCGGATCGACCGGCTGGCCGTTCTGACGGACCTCGAACTGGATCGACGCCACGCCGCGGCTGTCCACCCCGACTTCGCCGATGGTCTGCCCTTGCGCGACCGCGTCGCCCTCCTTCACCAGCAGCGTGCTGTTCTGCCCATACGCGGTGATCAGCGAATCGTCGTGTTTGATGATGATGAGCGGGCCATACGCCTCGATACCCGAGCCCGCATAGACGACGCGGCCGGTGGCGGCAGCCTTGACCGGATCGCCCGGTCTTCCGCCGATCACGATGCCGTTCGACTTGCCCGGCGCGAAGGCTTTCAGCACCGGTCCACGCAGCGGCCATTGCAACACGCCTTGCTGCGGTCCGGCGGACGCCGTCGGGGCGCCGGGCGCCGCGGGTGAACCATTCGGCCCGACGGCGACCGGCGGCGTCACCACGCTGCCCGAGGCCATCGGCGGAGACACCCGCAATACTTGCCCTGGAGTAACCGCGGCGTTGACCGCGAGGCCATTCCACGCGGCGATTTCCTGGGGTTTGCGACCGTAGGCCGATGCAATGCCGCCGATCGTGTCGCCCGGATTGACCCGGTAGAAACCGGCAGGAACGGGAACCGTGCTGAGCGTGGTCGGACGTGACGGCGTGCTGCTGTAAAACGGCGTGCTCTCCCACGGCATGGTCGTGCAGCCGCTGAACATCACGCCGAGCGCGGCCGCTGTGAGCCACCGGATCCCCGTTAATTGCCATGGTCTTGTCATGTGATTTTCCTCGACTCTTCGTTCAATCAATCGGATTCAATCGATGGCCAAGCATTTGCCATGCCGCCCGTCTCGAAGGCCCGGCAGCGGTTAACCATTATGCCGCCGTGCGCGGCGACGACCGCCCCACATGGCATCGGCCTTCCGCCAACGTTCAGACGCTGCCCTCTGCCTCCACCACCAGAATGCGCGCCGCGCCGAGCGGATGGGCCACATGTTCGGTGCCCACCGCAGCGTAAAACACGTCGCCCGTTTCGAGAACGGCCGACTGTTCGACACCGCCTTCGCGATAACGCATCTCGACGCGGCCATCGAGCACGGCAAACACTTCCTCGCCATCGTTGACATGCCACTTATAGGGCTGATCGGTCCAATGCAGGCGCGTCGTAATGCCGCCCATGTTGGCGATATCGAGCGCGCCCCAGGCGCGCGTCGCGGTGAAATCCCTGCTGCGAATGATCTTCATGGTCACCAGGCCGTGGAGGAAAGACAACGTCGCCAGTCACGGCCCACGGGGCATGGCGGGCCGCTCATGCCAGCGCGAGTCATGTATGGCTGGCCTCATTATAGGTGCGGCGGCTCGCCTGCTCGCTGGCGTCGGGCCGCGCGGCCCATTCGTGTGATTATTGAATCCTTTGAGCCCTGCCCTATACTCAGTCTTGCTGCCACGGCCCGCCGTACGCAAAAACGTCTGAATTCTGCAAGGGAGTTGAGGATGAACAAAGCCACTTTTCTGGCCGTGCAGCTCAACGTGGACGACATTGCGGCGTCGCCCGGTCTGGTGGAACTCCTGAACACACACCTGGTTTTCGCCGCCGACGTGGCCGAGGCCGCCGACGCGCTGGTACAGTTGGCAAGCATCGCGGGATTGTCGAGCGGCGTCGAAGCCAGCGTCGAGATCCCTGCCGTGGCGATCGAGCGGCTGCGCGAGGCGCTCGACAATCTGAGCGGCTACGACGAATCCTGGCTGCTCGCGCTCGAACCCAGCCGTGCGCTGTTCGATGAAATAGGCCGCCGGCATCGTCCGCTGCATTAGACGTTCGTTCCCGATTACACCCGCATTGCCGCGCACCCGGCGTCCGCTCACCGGCGCCGCTGGTCCGCCCCGTTTCACTCACCGCCTGGCCTGCCACACTACCCGGCCTGCTTCACTGTCGGCACCGTTTGCAGATTTCGGGCGACTCAACCGGAGGACCGCCGTGAAAAGTCTCCTGAACCGCCGCAGCGTGCTGGCAGGCCCATCGCATCTCGTGCAGGATGCGCGAGCAAGCGCCTGCGCTCCTTCATCGCCCGACGACAACGAGGGGGCAACGCTTGCCGCGGCAGCCGAGGCGGCTTGCGCGGACGCCGCGGCGCCGGCCTCGTCGCCGAGGCCGGCCCGTCCCGTGACGACCTTGCGGCCGGTGCCCGTGGTGCCGTCGCAGGTCAGCTCACGCGGCGTGCAGATCGCCGACACGGCGGAGGTCGAGTGGCTCGCCGAAGAAGAAGCGCTGACGCCGTTCCGCGTGTTCCGCAGCTTTGCGTATTCGGTCAGCCTGCTGTTTCACGCGAAGGAACTGGCGTACTACGTCGCCCTGTATCAGGACGGCTCGCTGTGGCGCGCGCTCAAAGCCGCCGATCTCGAAGCCGCCGAAGCCGCCTTTCATCATTTCGAAGAACAGGCGACGCGACTCTCGGACGGCGAAACGCGCCGCGCCCAGTTGGAGGCGCAGAACGAACAGCTGGCGCGGATGATCGCCCGGTCCGAGGTACAGGCTGAGCGGCTGCGCAGCGAGCTGCAAAGGCGCGGCACGCAGGAGCAGACGGTAGCGAGCCGGCAGCATCAGGTGCGCAAGGATGTTTCGCAACTGGAAGCACAACGCGTAGCCGCGCAGGCGCATCTGAACAAGACGCATCGGCAGATTCACCAGCTCAATCTGACTAGCAACGAAGCGATTCCGCATCTGCCGAGCCGCTGAATCGCCGGCGGCGAAAACCATGCGCCGCTGTTCGCAGCAATAGACAGATAGCGGCACATGCCTGCGGCCGTGCCGCGCCGTAAACGACAAACGCCGCCCGGCAATCCGGACGGCGTTTCCATTTGCGCGCCGCCTGCTATCCAGGCAGGCGGCGATTCCAACAGTTTCGGCGTGAATTAGTTGCCGAAGTAGACCGAGTTACGGTCGGTGCTGCTCACCGGGCGGCCAGCTTGCGAGGTGCCGACGGCGGGGGCGCCGTAACCGCTGTTCACGGCCTGAGCGGTGCCGTTTTGAGCATCGACACGCGCTTGGGCAGCCTGGATATTAGCCGGGTAGTTGATCTGATCGCCCGCCGGGTTGTAGCCGGCCTTTTCCAGTTGAGCCAGTTCAGCGCGAACTTGAGCGCGCGTAACCGGCTGATTCGATTGAGCAAACGAAGCGACCGGGGCAACCAGAGCGGCGGCAACGACAACTGCAGAGATAAGGGACTTCATGATGTAAACCTCCAGAACTTGTTTTTAATGCGCTTCGGACTTAGTGTCTCGCAGCGGTTAAGTAGAAGTTTAGGAGTGTCGACACCTAGGGGAAACCCCTAAAACGACGAAACTCTATTTCGAAAATCGCAATAGTAGCCGACGCGCCACGCCGTGCGGCTATCTGCCCAATAGCTTTCAGCAATAATTCGCTATCTCAATTTCAAGCACTGGCGCTGCCCGGCGCGCCTTGTCATAAGGACGCGCCGGGCAGCCATTCAAACGCTCAGCTCCAGTTCGCGTGAAAGCTGCCCGGCTTGTCGATACGTTCAAAAGTATGCGCACCGAAGAAATCGCGCTGCGCCTGCACGAGGTTCGCCGGCAGGCGTTCTGAACGATAGGCGTCGAAGTACGCGATCGCCGACGCGAAAGCCGGCACCGGCACGCCCGCGTTGACCGCCGCGATCACGACTTCGCGCAAGGCCGACTGGTAGTTCTTCGCGATGTCGCGGAAATAGGGATCGAGCAGCAGATTGGCGATCGCTTTGTCCTTCGTATAAGCGTCCGTGATCTTTTGCAGGAAGCGGGCGCGGATAATACAGCCGGCGCGGAAAATCTTTGCGATCGTGCCGTAGTCCAGATCCCACTTGTACTCTTCCGAGGCGGCGCGCAGTTGCGCGAAGCCTTGCGCGTACGAAATCACCTTGCTGAAATACAACGCGCGCCGCACCGATTCGATGAACGCCTCACGCTCGGCGCCGAGCGGCTTGGCCTGCGGCCCTTCCAGCACTTTGCTCGCGGCCACGCGCTGCGTCTTCAGCGACGACAGCACGCGCGCGAACACGGCTTCGGTAATCAGCGGCAGCGGCGCGCCGAGGTCGAGCGCGTTCTGGCTGGTCCACTTGCCGGTGCCCTTCTGCGCGGCGCGATCGAGAATCACGTCGACCAGATCCTTGCCGGTTTCTTCATCTTTCTTGCTGAAAATCTTCGCGGTGATTTCGATCAGATAGCTGTCGAGCTCGCCCTGATTCCACTCCGTGTAGACCTTGCCGAGCTCCTCGTTCGAAAGTCCGACCACCTGCTTGAGCACCGCGTAGCTTTCCGCGATCAGCTGCATGTCGCCGTATTCGATGCCGTTGTGCACCATCTTCACGAAGTGGCCCGCGCCGTCCGGTCCCATGTAGGCGACGCATGGCTCGCCGTCCGGCGCCTTCGCGGCGATCTCGGTGAGAATCGGGGCCACGAGGTCGTAGGCGTCGCGCTGGCCGCCCGGCATGATCGACGGGCCTTTCAGTGCGCCTTCTTCGCCGCCCGACACACCCGTGCCGATGAAGTGCAAACCTGACTTCGCGAGATCCTGATTGCGCCGGATGGTGTCGGTGAAATGCGTGTTACCGCCGTCGATCAGAATGTCGCCCTTGTCCAGCAGCGGTTTCAACTGGTTGATCGTGGCGTCGGTGCCCTCGCCCGCCTTGACCATCAGCAGAATGCGGCGCGGCTTTTCCAGCGACTCTACGAATTCTTCCAGCGTGAAGGCCGGCACCAGCTTCCTGTCCGGATATTCGGCGATGAGTTCGTCGGTTTTCTCGCGGCTACGGTTGAACACCGACACCGCATGGCCGCGGCTCTCGATGTTGAGCGCCAGATTGCGGCCCATGACCGCCAGCCCCACCACGCCGATTGCCTGTTTGCTCATGTGAATTCTCCAGAGTCCAAAAAATGTCGTGACGCCGCGCCGGAAGGAACATCAGCGGGACGTCGAGGGTGAAAGAATAAAAGAAATGCCGACTTGCCGCTGACCGGCAGCCGGTGGGCAGCGCGCCACTCGCTGCGTCGAACGTTTGTCAGACCCGCGCCGCGTCCGTGCGTTTCCGGAACACCAGACTGAAATTGTTGGCCGGCATGGCGAGCGGCTCATCGCACACGAATCCGACCGAAGCGCCCAGGCCCACCACGGTTTCCATGTCGCGCACGCCCCATGCCGGGTCGCGGCTGCGCAACTGCTGATCGAAAGCATCGTTGCTCGGCGACGTATGCGCGCCGCCGCGTTTGTAAGGACCGTACAGATACAGCACGCCGCCGCCGACGAGACGGCGGCTCGCCCCCGCGAACAGCGCCTGCGTCGCGCTCCACGGCGAGATGTGAATCATGTTGATGCACACCACGGCGTCCAACGTGTCTACGCCCCAGTCGGGCTGATGCACGTCGAGCGCGAGCGGCGCGCGCACGTTTGCGAGCCCTTCGTGCGCGATCCACGCGGCGATCGAAGCGCGCGCGGCAGGATCGGCATCGCTTGGTTGCCAGTCGAGACCGGGCATGGCGCGGGCAAAGCAGACGGCATGCTGGCCCGTGCCGCTCGCGATTTCGAGCACGCGGGCGGTGGCCGGCAGTGCTTCGCGCAGCACGGCGAGAATCGGTTCACGGTTGCGTTCGGCGGATGGCGAACGTTGCCGCAATGCCGCTTGGGAATCCGTCATGTTCACCTTAGGTTTCAGTACAAGGCCGTGCGCACACGTTCAGCGAGCTCGCGGTCATAGGTGGCCGCGTCGAACTGCATGCCGTTGATGCGCCGGTGAATCTCGCCCGCGCTCGGCAGCCGCGAACGTTCGACGTAATGCGCCGGATCCCACAGTTTCGAGCGCACCAACGCTTTCGAGCAATGAAAATAGACGCTGTCCACGTCGATCAGCAGCACGGTGCGCGGCAGTTTACCTTCGACGGCAAAACTGTCCAGCCATTGCGGATCATTGGTAATGCGGCCGCGGCCGTTCACGCGCAGGCTCTCGCCCACGCCGGGAATGATGAAGAGCAGCGCCAGACTCGGCTCGGCGATGATATTGCGCAGACTGTCGAGCCGATTGTTGCCGATACGGTCCGGCAGCGCGAGCGTGCGTTCGTCGACGATGCGCACAAAACCCGGCGCGTCGCCGCGCGGCGAACAGTCGAGGCCTTCCGGCCCGGCGGTGGCGAGCACGGCGAACGGCGCGACTTCGATGAACGCGCGATAGTCTTCATTGATGTACGGGATCTCTTTACGCACTGCGCGCTCGTGCGGCTGACCGTAGAGGGCTTCGAGTTGCGCGATCGTCGTCAGCATGGGTTGTCCTTTCGAGGTGCGTTTCTGTCGGAGCAGCCTGTTCAATCCAGCGCCAGCCGGGCGGCCAGCTCGGTCAGCGTATCGGCGCACGGCGCCGCGATTTTCAGCGACAGCAGCGGGTCCGCGCGCGTACGCCCCAGGTTGATCGCGACCACCGGCTTGCCCTGCTTCTGCGCCCACACGCAAAAGCGGAAGCCGGAGTAGACCATCAGCGACGAGCCGACCACCAGCACGGCGTCCGCCGCGTCAAGCGCATGCGAAGCCGCTTCTACGCGCTCCTTCGGCACGCTTTCGCCGAAGAACACCACGGCCGGCTTCAGCAAGCCGCCGCAGTTCGGGCAGGCCGGAACGCGGAAGCCGGCAAGATCGTGCCATTCGAGATGCGCGTCGCCGTCCGCGGCGGTTTCGGCCGTCACGTTCAGAAGCGCGGGATTGTCCGCTTCGAGCGTCTGCTGGATCGACGCGCGCGAGTGTTGCATGCCGCAGTCCAGACACGTCACACCGTTGATACCGCCGTGCAGTTCGATCACCTCGCGGCTGCCCGCCCGCTGATGCAAACCGTCGACGTTCTGCGTCACCAGCGTCGGCACGTGACCGGCCGCTTCGAGCCGGGCGAGCGCGGTGTGTGCCGCGTTGGGCTCGGCATGCGCGACCACCGGCCAGCCGACCATGCTGCGCGCCCAGTAGCGCTGGCGCATGGCGGGCGTGCCGAGAAACTCCTGGAGCGTGATAGGTGGCGAACGTTTCCATTCGCCATTGTCGTCGCGATAGCCGGGAATGCCCGAATCGGTGCTGATGCCCGCGCCGGTCAGCACGAACAGCCGTGGATAACGTTGCACGAAACGATGCAGATCGTCCAGCGTATGCGATTCATTGAGAGGTTCGAGAGGCGCGGACTGAAGGTCGGTCATGACGGAGCATGGTGAAGGGCTGCGGCGCTCGAGGCGAAACCCTGAGCGCCGTTCAACGGCGCGTGCGCGGCTTGCCGCGCCGCGCTGCCGTCATGCGCTGCGCTTGTTGCACCTATTGCACCTATTGCGCCTGTTGCCGTGTGTGCTGCCGCGCTTGCCATGCGGCGAACGCGACTCGATAACGTTCCAGCGCTTCGTCGTAGAGATCGAAAACACACGGATTGCAGCCGCTATGACAACAGTCGTCGAGATCGGGCTGCGCGGGAGGCACCGGCTGCGGGTCGTCCTCAAGTGTGGTTCGGGGCACGGCGAATCGCAATCCATCGGAGCGGAAAGCGCCCAGTATAAGTGGATCCCGCGCGGCTTGCTGTGCGCGCCGCGCCGTCAACCCCGGCCGACGAACGGCATCTTGCTCGCCATGATCGTCATGAACTGCACGTTCGCCGTGAGCGGCAGTTCGGCCATGTGCAGCACGGCGTCGGCCACATGCTGAACATCCATCAGCGGCTCGACCGCGATCTCGCCGTTGGCCTGCGGTATGCCGCGCGCCATGCGGGCGGCCATTTCCGTCGCCGCATTGCCGATGTCGATCTGCCCGCAGACGATGTCGTATTGGCGGCCGTCGAGCGACACGGCTTTGGTGAGGCCGGTAATGGCGTGCTTGGTCGCCGTGTAGGCAATGCTGTGCGGCCGCGGCGCATGCGCCGAGATCGAGCCGTTGTTGATGATGCGCCCGCCGCGCGGACTCTGCGTTTTCATCAGACCGAAGGCCGCGCGTGTGCACAGGAATACGCCGGTGAGATTGGTGTCGACCACCGAGCGCCATTCGTCGATATCCAGTTCGTCGATATCGACGGGCGAACCATTGCGGCCCGCGTTGTTGAACAGCACGTCGAGACGGCCGCGCCGTTCGCGGATCGTGTCGAACAAGGCGGCGACGCTACCCGCGTCGGTGACGTCGCACGCCACGGCGAGAGCGTCGCCGCCGAGATGCTGCGCCTCCTCGACCACGGCATCGAGCAGTTCCTGGCGGCGGCCGGCCAGCACCACGCTATAGCCGTGCTCCAGCATCCTGAGCGCGCACGCCCGGCCGATCCCGCTGCCCGCGCCCGTTACCAGCGCGACCTTCTTGATTCCCGTTCCCGTCACGACACGTCTCCTCGTTGTACAGATGGTGCGATTTAGCACCATACAACAGCGGGTCGTCCATCACAAATGCACGCGCGGCCGGTCTTCAAGTCGACGAACGATTCCGCGCGGTCTTCTGCGCTGATCAGGCGCACGTTCGTGTCCTTCTGATCGTTCGTCTGCCGCAACAGGCTCTCCGCGGAAGAGTGCCCACCCTGGTCACCGGCCTGCGAATCCATGCCGCCTTGTCACGTCTTTCAGCGCGCTTTCATCGGTAACTGTTCCTGCGGGCGGGCGCGTCGCGGTACGCATCGATGGTATCGTTTGCTGTTGCGCGTCACGCGCGCAATTCAAGGCCTTCCCAGGAAGGAGGAAGGAAGACAGGAAGCACGTTTTATGAAAGAACTCTCCACGCCGCCGCACGGCGCCCGCCACGCGCCGCTGTCCCGCTGGCCGCGCACCGGCTATCCCGCGATGCTCACGGCCACCGCCGCATGGCACGTGTTCGTGCTGGCCGGATGGCTGCTCGCGCCCGCCGCGTGGCGCTGGTGGCTAGCCGCGATTTTTGCGAATCACGCCATTTTCACGGTGGCCGGCCTGCTGCCGCGCACCTCGCTGCTCGGCCCGAACTGGACACGCCTGCCCGCTGCCGCGCGTAATGCCGACGCGATCGCGCTGACCGTCGACGACGGTCCGGATCCGCTCGTCACGCCGCAAGTGCTCGATCTGCTCGACGCCTTCGGCGTGCGCGCCACGTTCTTCTGCATCGGCGCAAAGGCACAGCTTTACCCGGACCTGACACGCGAGATCGTCGCGCGCGGCCATGCGCTCGAAAACCACTCGCAGGTTCACACGCATACGTTTTCCGTGACGTTTCCCGGCGCGCTCACGCGTGAGATCGACGCCGCGCAACGCACGCTCGAAGCACTGAGCGGCGAGCGGCCCATGTTCTTCCGCGCGCCGGCCGGCTTGCGCAACATCTTTCTCGAACCGGTATTGCGCAACCTCGACCTGCGGCTCGCGGCGTGGACGCGGCGCGGCTACGACACACGCGAGCGCGATCCCGACGTGGTCACACGGCGCCTGCTCGACGGCCTCGCGCCGCGCGACATTCTCCTGCTGCACGACGGCAACGCAGCGCTCACGGCCGAGGGCATGCCGCTGATCCTCGCAGTCTTGCCGCGCGTGATCCGCGCGGCAAGACTGCGGCATCTGCGTTTCGTGACGTTGCGCGAGGCGCGTCTCGACAACTGAGCACGAGCACGCACGTGTGTAAGGCGCAGCGCATGCTGGCTGCGCGGCTCGCTCGCAAAGCAGCCCGGCGAGCCATGCGAAAGCGGCGGCTACACGCGGAAATCCGCCGCCATGTCTTCGTCCGTGCGCGCTTCCAGCTCACCACCGCGGCATGCCTTCAGGAACACGTCGTAATCGCGTTCCACCTGGTCCGCGTAAGTCATCGCATATCCCGCGAGCGCTTCCGCGAACTGGTCGCCACGGCCGATATACGCGCTCACTTCGATTGCCTGCCCGCTCGCCTTCGCATGCGCGCGCGCCATGATCCAGCCGCATAGGCGCGCGTAGCCGTCCAGCAGGTCGTTGTCGAATAACTCGATGTTCGCCGACAGCTTCATGTCGCGTAACTGGCGAAAGTAAAAGTGCCGCCCGAGCGGCCCCGCCGCCCAGCCGAGAAAGATATCGCTTGCCGCCTGCAGCATGCGTTGTCCCTGCACGACGCGTTCGCCCTCATGCCTGATGGCCGGCGACTTGTAGAACTGCGCGATCACAGAGGGCCGCGCCTCCTTGATTTGCAGGAACAGCGGCTTGCCCATGTGATCGACCATCAGCATCACCAGGCAGCGCGTGCCGACGCTGCCGACGCCCACCACTTTGAACACGAGATCCTGCGCGGTGAAATGGTCCAGCAGTTCGCGCCGGTCGTGCGACAGCGTCTTCACGTAGTCACCCCACATGCGTTCGAGCATCTTGCGCCAGTTCGAGCCTCGGAACGCTTCGGTCTCCTCCGGTGTGAACAGCGTGTTGGCGCCCAGTACGTGAAACAGGGCCGGTGGCGCGTCGCGGATCGTCCAGCGGCCGCCGTCGTGCTCCGCCATTTTCTCGAGCAGGCTTTCGTGCGTCCGGCTCGCGGCCTTTTCCATGCCGCGCCGCACAGTGCGGCGGCGTTCGGGCGTCAACGCGGTCTCCGCCATCAACTCGAAGGTAATGCGGTCGTACCAGAGTTCGAGCGCGCCGCACTGCGCGTACTGTGCCATGCGATCGCGATATTCGGTAACCGCCGTCATCACCAGACTCTCCGCCGTGCCCCGGCTCAGACGCATGTGACGCGCGGCGACGACGAGGCTCGCGGTGAGACGTTTCAGATCCCACTCGAACGGCCCGACCGACACCTCGTCGAAGTCGTTCAGATCGAAAACGAGTTGCCGCTCGGGCGTGGCGAAACCGCCGAAATTCATCAGATGGCCGTCGCCGCAGATCGGCATGGTCAAACCCGTGTCGCCCACCTTGCTGAGATCGTGTGCCTGCAAGATGGCGGTGCCGCGAAAGAACGTGAAAGGCGACACAGCCATGCGTCCATAACGCAGCGGCACGAGGTTATGCACGCGGCCTTCGCTGCTTTGCTTGAGCAACTCGATCGGATTGCGATGCAGTTCGCCTACCGCTTTATGGCTCGAACGTTTCGAGTGCTCACGGGCGGCGCGGCCACGGGCCTCCCGCTCGGCGATGGTGCTGGCTTTCATGCTGTTCTCCGTTGTTCCGAGTCTTGACTTGCGGTTCGAGAGACTGCTTCTGCTGGCACGACAACACTTGACGCCTGACGCCGTGAGCCTTCACCAACGATAGCCCAGACCACCGAAAATCACGTCCGAATCACGATCATAGCGGGTCACGACGCGGTTCCATTCGAGCCGCGCGTCCCAGTGGTCGCTCAGGCGATACGAGCCCGCGATCGTAACGAGGCCGGAGAACTTGCCGGCGCCCGGTCCGGGCGTCGCGCTGTTCTCGTTCTCGTTGATCGCATAGTAGGCGCCGAGGCCGAGCGCCAGCGCGACCTTGTCGTTGAGAAACGCGCGGGTGGCCCACAACTGGCTGGTGAAACCGTCGCGGCGCGCCACCTTGCTGCTGCCTTCGTGAAGATAGCCGACCGTTACGTCGAGATACTTCGCGAGGCCGCGCCGGTACTCGATCGCGCCGCCGAACGCGCTCGGCGAACTGGTCGAATTCACAATGGTTTTGCCGAGATACAACGCCACTTCGTTGTTGGTGACCTTGTGCGTGCTGCCGCTTGCCCAGTCGCGCGGACCGGGCGAGCCCGGAGCGTCGAGTTGATAGCCGACGCCGAACATCACGCTGGTCGCATCCGGTCCGCGCTGCACATGCACGCGATTCAACTGGAGTTGCGTGATCCAGCGGCTCGACGCGTAGTACGCGGCGCGCACGCTATACACCACGCCCCAGCCGTGAGTATCGGAATAACTGCCGCCCTGGCCGGCGGTGGTCGTGTCGAAATACCGGTACGGGCCGACGCCCGCCTGCAGAACGAATTGCGGGCTGCCCACGGGAATGCGCCCCCACAACTGGATCATCTGACCGTCGCGGTGGTGATCGGGAATGTGCCCTTCGTTGAGCCACGTGAAGCTGGCGGCGAAATATTGCCCCAAGCCTTCCTGATAGTTGAAGGCCCACGTATAGGTGTTGGTACTGCCCGCACGCGAGCCGCCGCCGAATAGCGAGAACTCCTGAGCGTGACCGGGCGTTGGGACGAACAGCAGACTGAGGCCCGTCATGCCGGCGGCCGCCGTAGGCACCAGCCAACTTTGGACAGCAGATCTCAGTTTCCGCATGCGGCAATTCCTCCCCGGTTGAGTCGCTAGCGCTGCCGGTGCCGATAGACGACGGGGCCATCACGCGACGAAGCGCCGCGAGAACGGCCGTCGGTACAAATCGATCGTCATGCTACCAGACCGGTCGGTAAAAAGGTTACCTATCCGTTCTGGCAACAGCGGCATATTGCCCGGGCTTTTAGCGGAACAGCAAACACGAATTGCGACGGCGACATCGCAAGACGCGGACGAATTTACCTGCGTATAGTCAAAAAATTAACCGATCAGTGAACTTATTTCCCGTTTCAGCCAGACCAGCACTTCAGCACCATCGGATCACGCCGTTTACCAGTACATACAGAGATTTGTGACGCACCGGAAAACCCTTGAAGCAAGGGCTTTTCTGGTCGAACGTGGGCCGCGCAAGATAATCGGAGAGAGTATGTTTGTTGCAATCGGCTGGGTTTTGGTGATCGGTTCCGTGTTAGGCAGTTTTATCGGCGTGGGCGGCCATCTGCCGGCGCTCATTCAGCCATTCGAACTACTGTGCATCTTCGGCGCGGCAATCGGTGCGTTTGTCGTGAGCAACCCTACTTCCACGCTGAAGAAAACCATCAAGGCGATTCCGTCATGCTTCAAAGGCGGGGGCTATACCAAGGAAAAATACCTTGAACTGATCGCCCTGCTCTACGAGTTGCTTCAGAAGGCGCGCAAGGAAGGCATGATGTCGCTCGAAGCCGAAGTGGGCGCGCCGAAAGACAGCGTGATTTTTCAGAAGTATCCGCATGTGCTGGAGGATCATCATCTGCTCGACTTCATCGTCGACTATCTGCGCATGATGTCCGGCGGCAATGTGAACGTGCTCGAAGTACAGGATCTGATGGATGAGGAACTGGCCACGCATCACGCGGAATCTGCAGTCGCGGCCAACGCCATTCAGAAAATGGCGGACGGCCTGCCCGCTTTCGGCATTGTCGCCGCGGTCATGGGCGTGGTGCACACCATGGGTTCGGTCGGCGCGCCGCCCGCCGTGCTCGGCGAGATGATTGCGGGCGCGCTGGTTGGCACGTTCCTCGGCATTCTGCTCGCGTATGGCTTTATCGGCCCGCTGGCCGATCTGCTCACCGCCAAAGGCCGTGCCGAAGGCAAGCCTTACCAGTGCGTGAAGGCCGTGCTGCTCGCGTCGCTGTCCGGCTACGCGCCGGCGATCGCTGTCGAGTTCGGCCGCAAGGTGCTGTTCACCGCCGACCGCCCGAGCTTCCAGGAACTCGACGACGCCGTGCGCGCCACCAAGACGCCGAAGTCGGCCTGACGCGGAGCAGCATGATGAGCGAAAAAAACTCGCGCGCGTCGCAAGGGGAACAGGCGCTGGCACCTGTGATCGTGCGCCGCTCGAAGAAGGGCGAGGATCATGGCGGCCATCACGGCGGCGCATGGAAAATCGCGTACGCCGATTTCGTTACCGCGATGATGGCGTTCTTCCTGCTGATGTGGCTGCTCGGCTCCACGTCCAAGTACGACAAGCAGGGTATCGAAGACTATTTCAACACGCCGCTGTCGAGCCTGATCGGCGGTAACGAAGGCACGGCCGCGGCGCGGCCGAGCGTGGTGCAAGGCGGCGGCCGCGACATCTCCGATACGCGGCCCGGCGACGGCAAAAAGAGCCAGACGCAGCCGACTCCGCCCGCCACCGCCGCGCCGACGGTAGCGCCATCCGACGCGGCGCGCCTCGAACAACTGAAGGCGAAGCTCACCGCGCTGATCGAGCAGAGCCCCGCGCTGAAGGCGTTCAAGGATCAGATCCGCATTTCGATCACGAACGAAGGGCTGCGTATCGAGATCGTCGATTCGCAGAACCGGCCGATGTTTCCTTCCGGCAGTTCGAAGCTGCAGCCGTATGCGGAGACGATCCTCACGCAGATCGGCGCGGCGCTCAACGACGTCGACAACCGGATTTCGATTGCCGGCCACACGGATGCCGTGCCCTACACCGCGGGGCCGGAGGGTTACTCGAACTGGGAACTGTCGTCCGAACGCGCCAATGCCGCGCGCCGCGCGCTGGTCGCCGGCGGCATGCATGGCGAAAAGCTGCTGCAGGTGCGCGGACTGGCGGACGTATTGCCGCTGAACAGCAATATCGCCGATGAGCCGACCAACCGGCGCATCAGCATCCTGGTCCTGAACAAGGCCGCGGAACTGGCATTCTTTCATGACGGCGGGCGCACCGCGATCGACGAAGCCGTGCCGGCGAGTTCAGCGATTCCGGCGGTAGTCGGGCGCCTGCAGCCGGTGACCGGTTCGCATGGCACGCCGTAGTATTCTGTCGGCCTCGCGCGAGGCCGGTTCGGCGCATGCGCCCTGCAGCACGCACTGCAAAGCGCATGCGGTGTGTATAGAATCGAACGCATGCGCCCTGTCCTTTCCGAGCCGCGGGAGCCCGAGCTTCCGCTGCATACGCCCAGTGTTTCGTCGGTGACGCTGGCGGCGATCGTCGCCGTCATTGCGTGGATTTCCATCGTCGCGCAAGCCGACGTGACGATCGATCGCACGCTCGCGCGCGGGCTGACCGTGTTCGACGGGTTTGCGCGTATGAGCAGTTACCTCACGAATCTGACGGTACTCGCCTGCGCGATCTGTTTTACCTGCGTGGCCTTGCGTTCGCACAGATCGGCGCCTGCGCGGTTTTTCCGGCAGCCTACCGTCGTCACCGCCGTGGTTGTCTATATGGTGTTCGTCGGCATCGCCTATAACCTGCTGCTGCGCGGTTTGTGGTCGCCGGCAGCGTTCCGGTTGCTGCTCAACGAATCGCTCCACAGCGCCCTGCCGATGCTGGCCGCGCTCTACTGGGTGCTGTTCGTGCCGCGCTTTCATCTGAAGCTGCGGCATTGCCTGTTGTGGCTGGTATATCCGCTGGCCTATCTCGGGGTGACCTTCTGGCGCGCGAGTCTGTCGGATTTCTATCCCTATCCGTTCATCAACGTCGAGATGCTTGGGCTCAGGCATGTCGTGGTGAATTCGGCCCTGCTGTTCGGCGGCTTTATCATGCTGATGGCCGTATTCGTGGGAATCAATTCGCGGCGCCGGCGCTGACATCCGCAGCCGCTTTGCGGGTTCCTCCTTTGGCGGGCGCGCTTCTTGCGCCCTGTTTGGTGGACGTGAGCCGCGCTTTCCGGGCGGCATGCGCGAAACCCTGGTGTGGGCGTATTGCGCGCTGCAGTGGCTCACACGTAAATATGACAATGGGAGCAAAATCGTATGGACACCAATTCGGCAGCCAATTCGGCAGAAGGCGCAGTCAAGGAAGTCGCGGGCAAGGTTCAGGGCGCGGTGGGCGACGTATTGGGCGATCCCGGCACGCAATTGGCCGGCAAGGCTAGGGAGCTCAGCGGCAAAGCGCAGCAACTGTGCGCCAGCACCACCAGCCTCGTGCGCGAGACCACGGCGGAAAGCCCATTCACCGCCATTGCGGTGGTCGCGCTTGCGGGTTTCGTGGCCGGCGCGCTGTGGGCACACGGCGCCTCTGAGCGCGACTATCGCCGTTGATCTTCAACGCGGCCGATACCGGGCGATCTGCTTCACGCGATCGCCCGTTCTGCTTTCATGCGCCGCTTTTCTTGCGGCGTCCCGCACCCACCTCCAGTTCGACCCACGCCGGCGCATGATCGCTCGCGTGCGGCTCTCCGCGCACCCACCGGTCGACGCCCGCATCGCGCAAGCGCGGCGCGAGGTCGGCACTCAGCAGCACATGGTCGATGCGCAAGCCGGAATTCGTCTCCCAATGCCGGCGAAAATAGTCCCAGAAGGTGTAGACCCGTTCGGCGCCGAAATGTGTTCGCAGCGCGTCGGTCCAGCCCTGCGCAAGCAGTTGCCGGTAGCGCTCGCGGCTTTCGGGTTGCAGCAGCGCGTCTTTCAGCCAGGAGCGCGGGTTGTAGATGTCTTCGTCGGTCGGAACCACGTTGAAGTCGCCCGCCAGCACGACCGGATGACCGCTTTTGTATAGCTTCGCCGCGTGCCTGATCAGATGACCGAACCATGCGAGCTTATAGTCGAATTTCGGTCCCGGCTGCGGATTGCCGTTCGGCAGGTAAAGGCACGCCACCACGATGCCGCCGACAGCGGCTTCGAGATAGCGGCTGTGAGTGTCGTCCTCGAAACCGGGCAGGCCGCGGCGACTCTCCAGCGGCGCCTCGCCTTTCGCCAGGATCGCCACGCCGTTCCATGCGCTCTGACCTTGCCAGATCGCGCCATAACCGGCATCACGCAGTTCCTCGACGGGAAAGGCGCTGTCCGCCGCCTTCAATTCCTGCAAACAGACAATGTCGGGCGCCTCGCGTTCGAGCCATTGCAAGAGCGCCGGCAAGCGCGAGCGGATCCCGTTGATGTTGAAGGTTGCGATTCGAAGCCTGGCCACGACTTGCCCTCCCTGCAATGCGCTCTATTGCGCCGCCGCGTCGCACCACTCCATTGCCCACGACTTCGCGCATGAAATGGCATCGGCTTCGTTGACAAAGCCGTCGATGTCGCCGGAATCGTGCGACTGGACGTGCTCGTTTTTGCGCGGCACGCGAGTGATCTTCGCTCTCGCGTGGTACAGGCCGTCTTCCGCGTGACGCGCGCGGCAATCGATATGGAAGTGTCTGTAGTCGAACTGCATTCGCTCTCCTTTGAACGCGGTTTATTTCATCTGCCCTAGCATCGCTTATACCCGGACCCGCTTGCTCGCAGGCAACGATTCACGCATGCCGGCTCGCATGTGTGATCGCCGCTGCGAGCCGGTGCGTGCAGTCCGCGCGAGTCGGACTCAATTGCGTACGCTCAGCCGGGTACGCTTAGTTCGGCACATTCACCACGCCATTGGCCGCGGTGATCGCGTTGATGCCCGGACTCGCCGCGATCGGCGGCAGATTGGCCGTGGTCAGCGGCGGCGCGGCGCCGGGCGTGCCGCCGCGCGGTACAGTGTGAATCACCTGCGACGGCGGCAGCGGCGTGCCGTTTTTCAGATGACTCCACATCAGATTGAGCGCCTGAAGGTTGTAGTAATGCAGCGGCACGAAGCGCGAATCGAAGCCCGCCACGCCGAGGAACGCATCGAAATGCTGGGCGTTCGTCACTTCGTAAAACGACAGCTTGCTCGCCGCGCCTTCGCTTAGCTGATTCAAGCCGAGATACGGCCGCGACGCGTGGTTGATCGGCACCAGTGCATCCGCGCGGCCCTGCACGATGATGGCAGGCTTGCCATGCAGATTCGCATTCACGCGAATAGCGTCGACGCTGCCGGTCAGCGTGCCGTTCGTCCACAGCGTGCGCAGACACGAGGCGCCCGCATAGCTGCCGTCGGCGGTCGCCAGCCGGTGATCCGCCGCGCCTGCGCCCGAGTTGAAGACGAGGTTGATGCCGTTGGTCGGCGGCACCCCGTTGCCGTTGCCGAACACCGTGAGCATCGGCGACACCGCGGGTGTGACGCCCGCGGTCCCAGCCGCATTCGTCGTGCCGAAGCTGAAGTTGCAAAGGTTCGCGGTGACACTCGCTTTCGCGTACGCGTCGGCATAGGTCACGGCGACAGCCGGCACCGCTTGCGAGTCCCACATCGGCGCTTGCAGCAGGTCGGAGTCGGTCTGGTAGCCGTTCTGATGCAGCAGCGCAAGCGCGTTGGTCGCCTGGGTCGTCGCGTCCGCACCCGCGATCACACCGGCGGCCGCCAGCGACGCGCATCGCGCGGTGCGAATCGAGGTGGTCGTGGCACTCGGCAACGCCGTCAGATACGGCGCGCCGGCCGCGGCGGGCGCGAGCGCCGCGCACGGTTGCAGCATGTTGGCGAGCGTCATGTAGTCGGCGAGCGGTTTGCCGAATGCGCCGACCGGCACGCCGCCCTGCGCCACCGAGACCTGCTCGGGCAGCCGCAAATTGATCTGCGGCTCGCCCACGACCACCGCGGTGATCAAACCGGACGTGTCCTGTTCCGCCGCCGCGAGCGACGCGCCGCCGCCGTTGCTCACCGAAGCCGCGATGGTCGTGATACTTCCGCTCGCGTAACGCACATTACGCGTCGAGCCGTTGAGCGTGCCATAAGAATCGTTGAGCGCCCAGTACGCGAACTGGATCGCCTGCAAGGTATTCCTGCCCCAATCCTTCTCCGGATTCTGCTGCGAGTGCGCATGCTTGAACGCGTAGCGATTCGGGAACCTGCTGTTATAAGACGCGAGATCCGTGTTACCGAGGTTGGCCGTGAAGAGACTGGCCTTGCCCGCCGCGGTAGCGTCCTGCAAGGTGCCGTCGATCAACGTGACCAGGTTGGATGACAACTTATGCGCGCCGTTGCCGCTGCCTTTATCGGTGTAAGCCACCGCGCAGCCGCGCTTGAGACCCCACTCGCCGGCCGCCGAAATCGCGCCGTACACGCCGCGCGAACCGGACGACGTTGTCGTGACGATGCACGGCTGATCCGGATTGAAGCTCGCCGGAATCTGCACCAGCACCGTGACGTTCTGCGTGCCGCTGCCGTCGTCGGCGAAGGCGAGGTATTCCTTGCCGGCGATCTTGCCTTCGCCGAGCGTATCGTTGCCGTTCAGATCGACATTAGGTCCCCAGAAGCGTCCATAGCCGCCGTTCGCGGTCATGTCGACGAGCGCGCGATAGTTCGACCAGATGGCAAGCCGCCGCAATTCGGCGGCAGTGGGTTGCGCCGCGTTGGCAATGGCCGGCGCCGTGGCCGACGCGAGGCCGGTCTTGCCGAGGCCAGCGGTGAGCAGGTCGTCGGTGTTGCCATCGTAGGACTGGGTTCTTACCGAAGAAGCGGTAATAAAAGCCGGCAGCGCATTGGCCTGCGGCGGCGGATGATTGTCACTGCCGCCGTGGCAGGCAGTCAGCACGACTGTCACGGCCATCATGGCCGCCACGGTTCGCACCACGGGCACATGTCCTGACGCGGATCTGACTCTGAAAACTGATGTCATCTTGGCTGTCTCCGATATTTTCTAATACCGTTGTGTCTGCAACGGCACCGAAATTGCTGCGTGATGTCCAATGATCGCGACGCTTCGGATACCGACGCATCGCTAGCCTGCATCGACCTTTCAACGGAGTCAACAGAACGTCATGTCCACGCATAACGAATGTCAGGATCCGAGTGACGAGTCCGCCACCACCCCACCCCAACCTTCACGCCGCCGCTTCCTTCAATCGGCTGCTGCCGCAGCCACGGTCGGCGCCGCGCCGCATCTGCGCGCGCAAACCCAAACCCCACCCGCGCCGCCCGCTCAGCTTCAGCAAGCCGTACCGCCGCGCCCGGTCACGCTGACCGTGAACGGCCGCGCGTACACGCTGCAACTCGAGCCGCGCGTGACCCTGCTCGACGCGCTGCGCGAATACGCAGGCCTCATGGGCACGAAGAAAGGCTGTGATCGCGGACAATGCGGCGCATGCACCGTGCTCGCCGACGGCCGTCGCATCAATTCCTGCCTGACGCTCGCTGTGATGCACGAGGGCGAGAACATCACAACGGTCGAAGGACTCGCCACTAACGGCGCGTTGAGTCCGATCCAGCGCGCATTCATTGAACACGACGCCTTTCAGTGTGGTTACTGTACGCCCGGGCAGTTGTGCTCCGCGACCGCCCTGCTCAATGAATTTCGTACCGGCACCGCCAGCACTGTCACGGCCGATGTCCGCAGCCGCCCCGCCCAGCTCTCCGACGATGAAATCCGCGAACGCATGAGCGGCAACATCTGCCGCTGCGGTGCGTATGCGAATATCGTGGCCGCCGTGCGCGCGGTGCACGAAGGCGGTGGCCAGAATGGCAGCGCCGCCATCAACGAAACGAATGGCGGCGGCAACAGCCGCAACGCCTGAGGGGGCGACAGCATGGATGCGATCTCTTACGAACGCGCCGGCGACGTCGCCGGCGCAGTGCGGGCGGTGCAGCAGCCGGGTGCGGTGTTCATCGGCGGCGGCACCAATCTGCTCGATCTGATGAAGGGCGGCGTAGCGCGGCCGGTGCGGCTGATCGATATCACGCATATCGGCGGACTCGATACGGTCACGACGCTGCCTGACGGCGGCATCCGGATCGGCGCACTGGTGCGCAATAGCGACGCGGCCAACCACGCGCTGGTGCGCGAGCAATACCCGTTGCTGTCGCAAGCGTTTCTAGCGGGCGCCTCGTCGCAATTGCGCAATATGGCGACGGTCGGCGGCAATCTGCTGCAACGCACCCGTTGCGGCTACTTCTACGATACGGCCTTCACGCAATGCAACAAGCGCACACCGGGCAGCGGTTGCGCGGCGCTCGACGGCCACAATCGCACGCATGCGATTCTCGGCGCGAGTCCCCAATGCATCGCGGTGAATCCGTCGGATATGAGCGTGGCGCTCGCCGCGCTCGATGCCGTGGTGCGCGTGAGCGGCCCCGCTGGCGAGCGGACCATTGCGTTCGCCGATTTTCACCGGCTGCCTGGCGAACGGCCCGATGTCGATACGACCTTGCAGCCCGGCGAATTGATTACCGCCGTCGATCTGCCGCCACCGCTCTTCAGCGCGAACTCCCATTATCTGAAAGTGCGTGACCGCGCCAGTTACGCATTCGCGTTGGTCTCGGTTGCCGCCGCTTTGCAGATGGACGGCGATCGCGTGAGGACCGCGCGTATCGCGTTGGGCGGCGTCGCGCACAAGCCGTGGCGCGCGAGCGCCGCGGAACAGATGCTCAATGGCCAGCCGCTCACGCAAGCCACGTTGAAAAACGCCGCTGCCGCCGCATTACGCGACGCGCGGCCGCAACACGACAATCGTTTCAAGGTGCAGCTCGCGCAGCGCGCGATCGTGCGCGCAGTGAATCAGGCCGCCGGCCACGCGGGAGGTGTCGCATGAATCTGATCGGTCAACCGTTCGACCGCACCGACGGCCTGCTCAAAGTCACCGGCGAGGCGCGCTATGCCGGCGAATTTCCTGAGGCACGTCTTGCGCATGCGGTGCTCGTCACCAGCACGATTGCGCGCGGCACCATTGCGTCGATCGATGCGAGCCGCGCACAGGCGCTGCCCGGCGTGCTGCTCGTCATGACGTATCAGAATGCGCCGCGCTTGCCAAACGGCGGCAAGCCCGCGCTGGCGCCGCCGGCCGGACGCCGCCTGTCGCTGCTCCAGGACAACCAGGTTCACTACAGCAACGAGCCGGTCGCCGTGGTGGTGGCCGATACGCTCGAACATGCCACCGACGCCGCCCGCCAGTTGCGCATCACCTATCAGAGCGGCGCCGCGGTCACGGACTTCGCGCAGGCCAAACCGAACGCGCACGCCCCCGACAAGCCGCAAGGCCGGCAAACCGACACGCAACGCGGCAGCTTCGACGACGGCATGCAAACCGGCACGGTACACGTGGACGCGACCTACACCACGCCGATCGAACATCACAACCCGATGGAGCCGCACGCCACGATGGCGCGCTGGGACGGCCCGCAGCTCACGCTCTATGATTCGACGCAAGGCGTCAGCAGCGCGGCGCAGGCGGTCGCGAAGACGCTCGGCATTGCGCCCGCCGACGTGCGCGTGATTTCGCCGTTCGTGGGCGGCGGCTTCGGTTGCAAAGGCTCGTCGTGGTCGCATGTGTCGTTGTGCGCAATGGCGGCGAAACAGACCGGGCGGCCCGTGCGGCTCGTGCTCGAACGGCCGCAGATGTTCGGCCCGGTCGGTGCGCGTCCGCACACCGAGCAGCACTTCGTGCTCGCCGCGCGGCGCGACGGCACGCTGAGCGCGATGCGTCACGACAGTATCTCGAACACGTCGGTGATCGAAGACTGGACCGAGACCTGCTGCATGGTCACGCGCATGCTGTACGCGGTGCCCAATCAGGTGACCACGCACCGCATCGTGCCGCTCAATCTGGGCACGCCGACCTTCATGCGCGCGCCGGGAGAAACAACCGGTTCGTTCGCACTCGAATCGGCAATGGACGAACTCGCGGCGGCCTTGAAAATGGATCCGCTCGCGCTGCGCATCAAGAATTACGCCGATGCCGACCCGCAGGAAAACAAGCCGTGGTCGAGCAAGTCCTTGCGCGAGTGTTATCAGATCGGCGCCGAGAAATTCGGCTGGTCGCGGCACACGAGCGCCCCGCGCTCGATGCGCAACGGCGGCACGCTGATCGGCATGGGTATGGCCACCGCCACCTATCCGGCCAATCGCAGCGAAGCCAGCGCGATTGCGCGGATCTTGCCGGACGGCACCGCGATGGTCGCCTCCGGCACCCAGGATATCGGCACCGGCACCTACACCGTGATGACCCAGGTGGCCGCGGACGCGCTCGGCTTCGCGCCGGAAAACATCCACTTCGCGCTCGGCGATTCGTCGCTGCCCAGGGCGCCTGTGTCGGGCGGCTCGCAATCGGCCGCGAGCGTCTCGCCGGCGGTACGCGACGCGGCGAGCCAGGCGCGCAGCCAGTTGATCGCGCTGGCGCTCGCCGATCAAGCCTCGCCCGTGCACGGCATTGCGCTCGACGACATCACCGTGGAAAACGGCTGGGTGGCGAGCCGCTCGCAACCGGGCAAGCGCGATCCGGCAGCGGCGATCATCGCGCGCTCGGGCGGCAAGCCGATCGAGGCGATCGCAACCGTCAAGCCCGGCGACGAAAAGCAGAAGTACTCGTTCCACTCGTTCGGCGCGGTGTTCGTCGAGGTGCATGTCGACGCCGACCTCGGCACGATCCGGGTGGCGCGCGTGGTGGGCGTGTACGACGTGGGACGCGTGCTCAACCAGAAGACGGCGCGCAGCCAGTTGATGGGCGGCATCGTGTGGGGCGTCGGGGCGGCGCTGCAGGAAGAGAGCCCGGTCGATACCCGCTATGGCCGCTTCACCAACGCGAATCTCGCCGAGTATCACGTGCCGGTCAATGCCGATATCGGTTCGCTGGACATTACCTTTATCGACCGGCCGGATCCGTATATCAACTCGCTCGGGGTACGCGGCATCGGCGAAATCGGTATTACGGGCGTACCGGCGGCGATTGCGAACGCGGTGTATCACGCCACCGGCGTGCGCGTGCGCGACCTGCCCGTCACGCTCGACAAGGTGATGGGCACGATGCAGGTTTGACGCGCGCGTTCGCGTTCGCCGGCCGGTTTCAGTGTGACGCGGGTCCGTTTCGATTGACGTGACGAAGCCCGGCAAGCGCATGAGGATGTCGGACAGCAAGCGCCGTGCATATGCATTGGCGCTTGCCTACGGCTGCGTTGCATCGCACAATCGATCTTCATCTTTATACCGGTGCCTGCTCATGGTCTACGCCTCGCTCGCCACTGGCGTGTTGCTCGCCGCCGGCTTCGGTTCGCGTTTCGACCCGGACGGCCTGCACAATAAACTGCTGGCGCGCATGCCCGACGGCACACCGGTCGCGCATGAGGCCGCGCATCGGCTGTTGCGGGTCGTCTCGCAGGTGGTGGCCGTGGTGCGGCCGGGTTCGGACGCGCTCGCTCGGCTGCTCAACGACGCCGGTTGCGACGTGGTGTTCGCGCTGGACGCCGAACGCGGCATGGGCGCGAGTCTCGCAGCCGGGGTCGAAGCCTGCGAGGGCGCCGAAGGCTGGATCGTCGCGCTCGCGGACATGCCGCGCATCGCCATCTCCACCATTGAAGAAGTGGCGCGCGCGCTCGACGGCGGCGCTTCGCTGGTCGCGCCGTATTACCACGGGCAGCGGGGGCATCCGGTCGGCTTCGGCATCGAGCATCGCGACGCGCTGCTGGCGCTCGACGGCGATACCGGCGCAAGATCCCTGTTGATGTCGCAACAGGTCACGCGGCTGGACGTGGACGATCCAGGCATTTTGCGCGATGTCGATACGCCTGAGGATCTGCGCAGCGTCTAGGCGTGACGCCCGGCCGGGGTAGTTGTGACGCGACACGCTTGATCCGGACTGGCGTTCAGGCGCATACTGTATATTTATACAGTATTTTGTCCGCACGGGTTGGCGCTTTACGTGGCGCATGGCCGCGGCGCGCCCGCATGAAACGCATTCCAATCGAACCGACTTTCGCCGCATGGCGCCGCGCGGCGCGGGAACTGCTGCGGCAAGAGATCGAGCCGGAGCGGATCGAGTGGGTCGAGTGTGATTCGGACGCTTCGAGCCCTTTGAGCGATTCGCGCCCTTCGAGCAATCCCGGCACTCACAGCGCCGAGGTTCCGGCCAGCCCCGCCGCCACTCCGGCGGTCGCCACTCCCGTCATTCCTCGTGAACTGCTCGCCCGGCTGAAAACCGCAGCCTGCTTCCGCGCGCCGGACCGCTGGTCCCTGCTCTACCGCATTCTGTGGCGTTGGACTCGCGGCGAGCGCCACGTCCTCGATCTGGCGGATCGCGACGGCGCGCTGCTCGATCAACGCGTCCAGTCGGTGAAACACGAAACCGACGATCTGCTGCTGCTCACCCTGTTCAGGCGGCGCGATCCGTCTATGGGGCCGCCGGAATTCGTCGGCTGGTACGAGCCGAATCATGATCTGCTGGAGCGCGCCGCCGCACGCTTCGCCGAGCGCATGGGTGATTCCACATGGATGCTCGCGACACCACACGGCGCGGCTTTCTGGAACGGCATGTTGCTGCGAATCAGCCGGCCGGCAGCAGACAACGGCGAGCGCGCCGCGCATCCTTTTACAGAAAGCCAGCAGCAAAGTCCGCCGGCCAGCCAGGTGCTGCCAGCGGGTGTCATGGCCGGCGAAGCCACGACCAGCGAACCCACCGAGGCGCTGTGGCTCGCGTATTACGCCAGCGTCTTCAACGGCGCGCCGGCGTCCGTGCCATTGCGCTACTGGAGAACGCCGCCCGCGGGCCCGCCGCTGCCCGCGCACCTCGCGCGCGAGCGCAGCCGTCTCGGTGCGCAGAGCGGCACCGTCACCGTCCCGGAAATGCCACCGGTCGAATATTCGGCGGTCACGCCACCGTTGCGCGAGCCGACCGGCCCGCTGGCCACCTGCCGGCGCTGCGCGTTATGGCGCAACGCGAAACAGGCCGTCGCGGGCGCCGGTGCGGCTCAGGCGGCGATCATGGTGGTCGGCGAACAACCCGGCGAGGACGAGAACCAGAACGGCACGCCCTTTACCGGCCCCGCCGGTCATCTGCTGGACACGGTACTCGCACGCGCCGGACTCGAACGCGCCGCGTTGTATCTGACCTATGCCGTCAAACACTACAAATGGGAAACGATCGAGCAGCAGCGCGTGCACCGCACGCCCGCGCTGCGCGAGGTCGAGGCTTGCCAGTACTGGCTGGAGCACGAGTTCGCGCAGGTCGCGCCGCGCGTGGTCGTCACGCTCGGCGCGACCGCGCTGAAGGCGTTGACCGGCGCGCACGTCAATCTGTCGGAATATCTGGGGCAGACCATCTGTCACAGCGGGCGTCTGATCGTGCCCGCGTGGCATCCGTCGTATGCGCTGAAAATGGCTGACGGCCGGCTGCGTGAGGATATCGTCGCGGGTATGGTGGCGGCGTTCGGTCGCGCGGCGGCGTTGGTGGCGGAAGGGGCGTAGTCTTTTTGCCCCCTGGTTCCGTGTTGGTCGCGCGCGCGCCGGCTTCGTCGATTGACTATCCAACAACGCCTCTTCGCCGCGCAAAGGTGAGCCGATCCGGGAAACCCTCTCCCCTCACGGTGAGCTTCTACAGGACACCATCAACCCACCACCAACCGTCGTGCCCCTCAGGCACGCCACTTGCGCACCCCAAACCCGCCGCGCAAGCCCCGCCAATTCCGCCTAAGCTGATGTGACGCCGCATTTTCTCTGGCACCGGCGCGACGCTCGAGCCCCGGTCGATCAACCTCGTGCACGTCCCGCGCGTCGCAAACCATCACATGCCCCATGAGCGAAACCAGCCCACGTCTTTTCATCGTCTCGCCCCATTTCGACGACGCCGTCTTCAGTTGCGGCGCATTACTCGCCGCGCATCCCGACGCCGCGGTGTGCACGGTGTTCGCCGCGCCGCCCGAGCAGCCGATGCATACCGAATGGGATGAAAAATCGGGTTTCACGGACGCCCATCAGGCCATCCACGAGCGCACGCGGGAAGATAACCGCGCGCTGGAAGTGCTCGACGCGATTCCGCTGCGCATGCCGTTTCGCGACAGCCAGTATGCGGATTCGCCGTCCATCAGCAAGCTGGCGGCGGCGCTCGAAGAAACCATCTATCGCACCACCGCGAATACGCTGCTGATGCCGCTCGGCCTGTACCACGACGATCACGTGCGGGTGTTCGAAGCCTGCTGTGAAATTCTGCCGCGCCTGTCGCATCTGACCTGGTTCGGCTACGAGGAAGCGATTCACCGCCGCACGCCCGGGGTGGTGCAGGCGCGGCTCGCCGATCTCGCGCAGCGCGGCATCGTTGCGACACCGGCCCACCCGAGTGCCGGCCATACGATCGATCTGCAGCGCCGCGCGCAACTCAAACGCGAAGCCGTCAACGCTTACGAAAGCCAGTTGCGCGCATTCGGCGCGGGCAATTACGACGACATTTTCGCCACCGAGCGTTACTGGCAACTCAGCGTGGGCCGTCGCCTGAAAAAGTAAGAGACGCGGCGCGCCGGAAACGCGTACGCTTGAAGAGAACACCCGGCGTAAGTTCGACCGCGCCGCCCGTACCGTCCTCTTCCTCTTCTCCACCCAAAGGTGCCGTCATGAGCTACGACATGCATACCAGTCCGATTCCCGATCCGAACGCCGATCCGAACCGCGACCCGGAAGCCGATCCGCTGGTGCCGCCGTCGCCCGGCCACCACACCGAGGAACCGCAGCAGCCCGACGGCCCGCCGGACAAAGACCCGGTGTGACCGCATTGCGCGGCCGGCAACCGGAAACGCGAATCAGCGCATGAGTTCGCTGAAGCCTTGCAACAGACGGTCGACGTCGGCGGCGTGAATGTTGCCCATCGTCGAGATGCGGAACAGTTCCGCCGACAGGCCGCCTTGCCCCGCGTAGATGACGAAGCCGCGCGCCTTCAGCGCGTCGTGCAGTTGCGGATATGCGATGCCTTCCGGCAAGCGATACGCACGCAACACCACCGACGACTGCTCCGGCGGCAGCACGCTGCCGATGCCGCGCTCGGCAAGACCCGCCCGCGCCTGTTCGGCGAGCGCCGCGTAACGCGCATGACGCGCGCGCCAGCCGCCTTCGTCGGCGAGTTCGCGCAGCGCTTCGACCAGTGCGTAGTACGCATGCACCGAAGGCGTAAACGGCGTGTTGCGCTGATCCTGCAAACGCGCGAGACGTCCGAGATCGAGGTAGTACGTGCGGCTCGCCGCCTGCGCGAGCGCGGCGCGGCGTACCAGCACGAACGAGGCGCCCGGCACGCCATGCAGACACTTGTTCGCCGTGGCGGCCACGGCGTCGAGACTGCTGTCGGCGAAATCGATCGTTTCCGCGCCGAAACTGCTGACGCCGTCCACCAGCAGACGCAGCCCCCGTTCGCGACACAACGCGCCGAGTTCCGCCAGATCGTTCAGGCGGCCGGTCGTGGTTTCGTGATGGATCACGGCGACGTGCGTGAACGCCTTGTCCGCGTCGAGGTGGGCGGCGATCTTCGCGAGGTCGGGCGCCTGCATCCACTCGTGCTTCAGCGATTCATGCGCAATGCCGTACTGCGCGGCGATCTGCGAAATGCGCTCGCCATACACGCCGTTTTCCACGACGAGCAGCTTGCCGTTCTGCGGCACCAGCGCGGCGGTCATGCTTTCAACTGCCGCCGTGCCGGAACCGGTCATCAGCACGGCTTGCCATTCGCCGGCGTCGAGGCCGTAAAGATCGACGAGACGCGTGCGCGCCTCTTCCTGTAAATCGAAAAACTCGCTTTCGCGGTGGCACAAATCCGTCTGCAACAGGCTGTTGCGAACGCGTTCGGTGAGCGTCACCGGGCCGGGGTTGAGCAGCAGCATGGGCGCTCCTTGACGTTGACTTTAAGCGGCGCCGATGTGGCGCATGAGACGCGTCTTCACATCGGGCGGCGTGATGGTGGGACGCGGCAGCCCGTCGGGCGTGCCGCCGCGAATGGCCAGACGCGCGAAGCGCGGGCCGTCGAGGGGCGCGGCTTCGAACAGCGCGTCGATCACGTTCGCGTCGTCGCTTTCGACCGCCGACGCATAACCGCACGCCGCAGCGACGCCCGCAAACGAAACCTGCGACGACACCGTCGCCTGGCCGCCGGTGGAGTCATGCGCGCCGTTATCGAGCAGCAGGTGCGTGAGATTCGACGGACCGTATGCGCCGATGGTCGCGAACGCGCCCATGCGCATCAGCGCGGCGCCGTCGCCGTCGAGCGCGACCACGTGCAGATCGGGACGCGCGAGCGCAAGACCCAGCGCGAACGGCGTCACGCAACCCATCGAGCCGACCATGTACAACTGGTTCGGACGGTCCTCGATCGCGTAGAGTTCGCGCCCGCAAAATCCGGTCGACGCGAGCACTACCGTCGATTCGAGCGGCGTGTGCGCGATCACCTTGTTCAGCGCGTCGTGACGCGAAGCCAGCTCGCTCGCCGCCACATTCGTGAACTGCGATTGCGGCGTAACAGGCACGCGGCGCGCGCTCGCGCCGCTGTCCTTCAACTCATACGGCGCCACGCTGCCCTTCTGCATCACCAGCGCATAAGGGCGGCCGGTTTCATCCATATGCGCGATGGCGCGATCGAGAGCCGGGCCGATCGCGTCGGCTTCGGTCGGGAAGGTTTCCCACGGAATCTCCATTGTCTCGAGCATCGCGGGCGTGATTGGGCCCATCAACGCGTGCTGCGGTTCGTCGGCGACACCGGGCTGGCCGCGCCACGTGACGATCAGCAATTGCGGCAAGCGGAAGGTCCACGTGAGCGAGGTCAACGGGCTCACGGCATTGCCGAGCCCGGAGTTCTGCATCATGGTGATGCCGCGCCGGCCGTTGCGCGCGCCGAGCGTGACGCCCGCGATCAACGCGACGGCGTCGCCTTCATTGGCCGCCGACACGTAATGCAGCGACTCGTCCTGCAACACGTAGTTGATGAACGGCGTGAGATACGAACACGGTACGCCTGCATACCAGTCGAAGCCGCGCTCGCGCGCCGCCTCGACAAACTGTGCAGCCTCGATCATTGCGCGGCTCCGCTCGCTGCGCCCGTCGCTGCGCTGTTTGCCGAGCCGCCGGCCGCAGCCGCGAACGGCGCCTGCGCATGCGCGAAGTCGCCCGCACGGCGGAAATCTTCGAGGTCGTTCACGCCGCGCCAGTGGCCGTGCACGTATTGCACTTCGATCGATTCGCCTGCTTCGATCAGCGCGTTCAGCAACGCGGGCATGTCGAGCGACGCGAAATCCGGGCGCGCCTGCAACTGGCTCATGATCGCCTGCAAACGCTCGCGGCCTTCGCCACGCACGTTCAGCAGACCGACCCAGCGGCCATGCGGCGTTTGCGACGCGATGGCCGAGGTTGCGTCCTGCCCGCTCGATACGTGACGCAGCACGACCTTGTTGCCGAACAGACCGCGGTCGTCGGCCGCCGAGCACCACGCGAAATCGCGCACGCTGGCGTTTTCCGCATCGGTCAGCGACGAATCGACCACCACGCTGAACGCCGCTTCGCTCTCCACGAGATCGCGCAGGATATAGCTGCGGAACAGCAGATCGCCGTACGAGATCACCGTGTCGCCCGCCAGCTTGTCGACCGCGCAGGCGAGCGACGCGAGTTCGCCGGTTTGCGCGTGCTGTTCGTTGACCACCAGCTTGATGCCGGCCGTGTCGATCGCATCGGCGCGATAACCGCCGACCACGGTGATATCGTTCACGCCCTGCTTCTTGAATGCATCGACGAGCCAGCGCAGCAGCGGCTTGCCGGCGATCGGCAGCATCACTTTCGGACGGTCTTCGGTGACGGCTTCGAGACCCTTGCCGCGGCTTGCCGCGAGCACGACCGCGGAACCGGCCGCTCGGCCGCTCGACAGGTAGCGGTCTTCGGCTTCTGAATATTCGTCGGCATCCTGCAGACGGAAAATTTCATTGACGGCGGCGATGCTGTCTTCCACGTTGACGAGCGTTTCGCTCGAATGGATTTCCTTGGCGACGGCCTGCATGGCCGAGGTGGCCGCGCGAATCAGATGGTTCGCCCAGATCACGGTGCTGATGCCGGCTTCGCGGAACACTTCGGTGGGCGTGCTGTAGTACTTGGTCGGCACGATCACGAGCGGACCACGGCCCGCCCATTCGCGCGCGAACTCGAGAATTTCGTCGGGACGCGAGAGCTTGCTGTGAATCAGGATCGCATCCGCGCCGGCCTGGCGGTAGGCTTCCGCGCGACGCAGCGCCTCGTCCATGCCCCAGCCGGCGATCAACGCTTCAACCCGCGCGACGATCGAAAAGTTTTCGTCCGACTGCGAGTCCTTACCGGCTTTGATCTTGCCGCAGAACTCATCCATATCGGCGAGCGGTTGCGCTTCGCCGTTGATGAAGCTGTTGGTCTTGGGAAACTGCTTGTCTTCGATACACACGCCGGCAATGCCGCGCTGTTCGAGCTTGCGCACGAGACGGCGCACGTTGTTGAAGTTGCCGTAGCCGGTATCGCCGTCGAGCAGGATCGGCAGGTCGCTCGCGTCGGCCATGAATTCGAGCGTGTCGACGACTTGCGTCCAGCTTGCTTCGTTATTGTCGCGCACGCCGAATTGCGCGGAGATCGCGAGGCCCGAGCCCCAGATCGCCTTGAAACCGGCTTCGCGGACGATCCGCGCGGACAGGCCGTTATGGGCCTCCATCATGAATTCGAGTTCGTTGCTGACAAGCATCTGGCGCAGGCGCGCGCTACGGGAAGCGGAGATAAAGGCAGGTTCGCGGGCGTTCATTATTTGTACTCCTGGTGGCGGGCTTATTGGCGCTCTTCTTTTGCCCGACTGGCGGCTGGAAAATGGCGACTATAGCGGAATTTTTATTTATTCGTCTTCCCCGCGACGGCGGCTTTTCCCCATTTGCGGATAAGTGGAAAAATGTGTCGTTTTTTGCAAGCTGGGTAATGCATCGTCTGGCGTTTGTATTTTGTTGGCATTTTGTGGAATCTTGACGCAACTGCTTGCTGTGTTGCAGGTAGGCAGTGGATTCGTGCAGTTGGGTCGCAAGCCAATTGTGGCGATCTTGAGGCTTTTAATATCCGGCCTTCATTTATGGAATGCCCCGATTATTAATCTCGATTCGCAAGCACCGGCATTTTTAAACGGCAGTACAGGGAAAGCCGGATTGAATCAATACAAAATAAAATAATCCCTTCGAATCAAGCATGAAAATGCCATGCTGGCCGTAAAAAACCCTTTTAGTCAGACAAATAAAAATCTCCGACAGCGGGTTTCCCCTGCCTGTGGAGTCCCTGAAGCCGCGCCGTAAACACAGTCAGCGACAAGCCATTCGCCGCAAGCGAACCCAATCCTGACCGACACTGTGCGAAAGCAAAAAACCGCTATGACTTTGAACAAGAAACTGGCCTCGATGATCGGCGTCCTCTGGATCGGCCTGATCCTGATCGGCGGCTTCGGCGCATGGCAAAACCGCGCCTCGATGATTTCGGATCGCCGCGATCAGCTGCAATCGCTGATCGACCAGGCCAACCACATCGTCGGCCGCTACTACACGCTCGCGCAGCAGCACACAATCACTGAAGACGAAGCCAGAAAGCAGGCGCTCGCGACGCTGGCGGCCATGCGCTACGGCAAGGACGGCTACATCTCCGTCAACGACTCGCAGCCGGTCATGTTGATGCATCCGTTCAAGCCGGAAATGGTCGGCAAGAACCTTGGGCAGTTCACCGATCCGGCGGGCAACCATCTGTTCACCGATATCGTCACCGCGGGCAATCGCGAAGGCGGCGGTTTCATCGACTATCTGTGGGCCAAGCCGGGCAACGATAAGCCGGTGGCCAAAACCAGCTACGCGCTGCACTTCGCGCCGTGGGACTGGTATATCGTCACCGGCATGTATATGGACGACGTGCAAAGCGAGTTCTACGCCAGTCTGCTGCGCTGGCTCGTCATCACCGTCACGCTCGGCGCGATCGCCACCGTCGTCATGCTGCTGGTGCTGCGCAGCATTCGCCGCTCGCTCGGCGGCGATCTCGAAGCGGCCGTGGAACACGCGCAGTTAATGGCGGGTGGCAATCTCGCCACGCGCGTGCCGGTGCGGCCGGACAGCGCCGGCAGCCTGCTGCACGCGCTTCAGACGATGCAGGCCGGCCTCGTCGAAACCGTGTCGCGCGTGCGTCTCGGCACGGAAAACATCAATATCGGCGCGACGGAAATCGCCGCCGGCAACACGGATCTCTCGCAGCGCACTGAAGAGCAGGCCGCCGCGCTCGTCGAAACGGCTTCGAGCATGGACCAGATGACGGTCAACGTGAAGCAGAACGCGGACAGTGCGCAGCAGGCCGCCCACCTCGCCGGCCAGGCCGCGGACGTCGCCACGCGCGGCAGCCGCGTGGTCGACGACGTGGTGCGCACGATGGGCGAGATCACTACCAGTTCGCGGCAGATCGGCGACATCATCGGCGTGATCGACGGCATCGCCTTCCAGACCAACATTCTCGCGCTCAACGCAGCCGTGGAAGCGGCCCGCGCGGGCGAACAGGGTCGCGGCTTCGCGGTGGTCGCAGCCGAAGTGCGCAGCCTCGCGCAACGCTCGGCCACGGCGGCGAAGGAAATCAAGGCCTTGATCGAGACTTCGACGCATACGGTCGAAGCCGGCGCGTCGCTGGTCGCCAACGCGGGTTCGACGATGGGCGAGATCGTGCAGTCGGTGCGGCGCGTGAACGAGATCCTCGAAGAGATCAGCAACGCCTCGCGCGAACAGAGCGCGGGCATCGAGCAGGTCAATCGGGCGGTCGGCGAAATGGATCAGGTCACACAGCAGAATGCAGCGCTGGTCGAGCAGGCCGCGGCCGCGGCGCATTCGCTGAAGGATCAGGTGGGAGTGCTGCGCGAAGCGATCTCGAGCTTCGCGCTGCCGGCCTGACGGTTTCGAACCACCACCCGCAACCGACGCAATCAGTCACCCAAAAAAGAAGGCGCTCAACAGGCAGAGAGCGCCTCTTTAACACGCCGCGTCGGAGTCGACGCATTAATCGAACGAAAGAGCCGCGCGGATTTTTCAAGTCCGCGCGGTTTTTTTATGCCCGTACGCGGCTCGCCCATCTTCGGCCACTCATGGTCGACGTGGGGCCGCCTTGCGCGGCGAATGCTTACCTCACCCCGGAGCGCCGCCGCGTAGAGCCAGATTTGGCGTCGGCGAGTTCCCGGACGCGCCCGGCGGCGACACGGTGCGCGAAGCCCTACCCGGTCACGCCCCACTTGCGCGGATCTCCCATACGGATTACGTTCTCATTACAATTGAGCCGGCCTTCCTGGCGATCGGCCGCGACGTGCGGCCACGACGCGCCCAGCCATGTCGTGGCGCCGGCCGAGCGATTTCGCCGGCACTTCAGGAAGGCATTCGCCGCCGCCGATTCGGGCGACGCAAGTTAATCGAGCTGTTCGTTATCCGCCCCTAATGATCCAGAAGAAGAAATCGCAATCTCACGACCCCTACGCGCCCGTCGCGAAGAACCAGTTGCTGGCCGCGCGCCTGCCGATGTGGCGTTCGAAATTCATCGTCCTGCTGGTGTTCGGCGCGTTCGCCTCGCTGACGGGGCGCGCGTTCTGGGTGCAGGTGGTGAACCAGGATTTCTACGTCGATCAGGGCCAGAAGCGCTACCAACGCACCATCGAACTCGACGCGACACGCGGGCGGATTGTCGATCGCAACGGCTCGATGCTCGCCGTCAGCCTTGCGACCTACGAAATCTGGGCCTCGCCCAAGCTGATCGACGAAGCCGCGGTCGCGCCGCTCTCCAGGCTGCTCGATCTGCCGCTGGCGGAGTTGCGCAGGCGTCTGAACGGCGACAAGACCTTCGTCCTGCTCAAGCGCCAGGTGGACGCGGAGACCGCCGGGCATCTGTCCAAACTGGGCCTTGCCGGCATCACGCAGATCGCGGATTCGAAGCGCTTTTATCCCGAAGGCGAATCCGCGGCACACGTGGTCGGTTTCACGGATATCGAGGACAACGGCCAGGAAGGTATCGAACTCGCCGCCAATGAACAACTGCTCGGCGTGCCCGGCCAGCGCGAAGTGATCCGCGACCGTCTGGGGCGCGTGGTGTCCGAGACCCGGCCGCTGGTGCCCGCGCAGAACGGCGAAACTATCCACCTGACGATCGACCGGCGGATTCAGCAGCTCGCTTACGCGCAACTGAAGGAGGCTGTTGCCCGACATCACGCCGAAGCCGGCAGCGTGGTGGTGCTCGATGCCCGCAACGGCGAAATCCTGGCGCTCGCCAACTACCCGAGCTTCGATCCGAACGACCGCGCCCGCCTGACCGGCCGCCAACTGCGCAACCGCGCGGTGGTCGACACTTTCGAGCCGGGTTCGACCATCAAGCCGGTGGTCGTCGCACTGTCGATCGACGAGGGCAAGGTGCGGCCGCAGAGCATTATCGACACCGCGCCCGGCTGGTACAGGATCGGCCCGGCCGTGATTCACGACACCTCGAATCACGGCGCGATGAGCGTCGCCGAAGCGGTGCAGAAGTCGAGCAATATCGCGCTCGCCAAGCTCGCGCTGAATCTGCCGGCCGAAAAGATCTGGACCAAGTATCAGGAATACGGGCTCGGTCTGCGCCCCGAGCTGACCTTTCCGGGCGTAGCGTCGGGCAAGGTGCGGCCGTATAAACGCTGGCGTCCGATCGAACAGGCCACCATGGCGTATGGCTATGGGCTCTCCACGTCGCTATTGCAGATCGCACAGGTCTACACGGCCTATGCCGGCGACGGCACGATGCATCGCGTCAGTCTGTTGCGCAGCGGGGCGGGTAACGTCGAGCAATCCGCGGACGCGGGTCATGCGGTCACGACGCCGGCCACCGCGCGCGCCATCCGCTCAATGCTGGAAATGGCGACCGGCGTGGGTGGCACCGGGCGCGCGGCAACGGTGGAAGGCTACCGGATCGGCGGCAAGACCGGCACGGCGCGCAAACAGGTCGGCGCGACTTACGCGAAGAACCGCTACCGTGCGCTGTTCGTCGGCATGGCGCCGATGAGCGACCCACGGCTGATCGTCGCGGTGATGATCGACGACCCGGCGGGTAAGGCGTTCTACGGCGGAACGGTGGCCGGCCCGGTGTTCAGCGGCGTGACGGGCGGAGCGCTGCAGTTGCTCGGCGTGCCGCCGGATGCGCCGGCGATCTGAATGCGGCGAATTCCCGCAGCACGCGCCGCTCAACCGGCCGTGTGATCGCCGCTTGCGCTCACCAGCGCTTCGATGCGATTACGGCCGTTGCGTTTGGCCTGGTACATCGCGCGATCGGCTTCCTCCATGATCGCGCCGCCTAACGTGGCGGCTTCGGTCGGCGTGCCACTGACCATCCGCGACGCCACGCCGATCGACACCGTCAAGGCGATGCGTTCGCCATGATCGTCCTGCAAAGCCAGCCTTTCGACCGCCAGCCGCACGCGCTCGGCGACGGTGAGCGCGTCGGCCCGGTCGCCTTGCAGCAGCGCGGCAAATTCCTCGCCGCCGTAACGCGCCACGGTATCGCCCAGACGCACCTGCTGCCGCACACAAGCCGCCACCGCCGCCAGCGCGCGGTCGCCGGTCTGATGGCCGTAGGTGTCGTTGATCCGCTTGAAGCTGTCGATATCGATGAAAAGACATGCCACCGGCATGCGATAGCGGACGGCGCGCATGACTTCCTCGCGCAGCCGCTCGTCGAAATAGCGGCGATTGGCGAGGCCTGTCAACGAATCGGTCATGCCCAGTTGCTTGAGCCGCTCGCGATGCGCGACATTGTCGAGGCTCGCTGTCACGATGCTCGCGAAGCGCTCCAGAATGTCGGTGGCCATGCCTTGACCGAACCGCGCCGCGTCGTCACTGCCGAGCCAGAGATAGCCGCTGATCGTATCGCCGGAGGCAAGCGGCAGCAGGATCGCACTTGCCGGCACATCTTCCGCATCACCGAAGAAAGCGCGCCGCACGGTGTCGTTCAGTTCGCGCAGTGTGCCGAGCCACGGCCGGCCGTCTTCGCACAGACCTTGTGCCGCAAGGCCGCCTTCGCGCGAAGTTCGCAAGCGGGGCTGATCGAGTGCCAGCAAGGCGACCGGTTCGAGCAGTTCACGCAGCATCGGCGCGCGGTCGTCGAGCCAGAGCGTCACGCCCGCCAGCGAGAATTCCCGCGGCAACTGACTGAATAGCGTGTCGAGAAAGGACGCGAAGTCCTGCGCGCCGATCAACCGTAGTTCCACGTTCTGGAAGCGGCGTAGCGTGCGCTCATTGTGCTGCACGGTATCGACGAGCGAGCGAAGACGCTCGGCGAGCGGCGTTTGGGCGAGATTCGTCACGTTGTGAGGTGCAGGCCCGAAGGCGGAGCGGGGTTGGCGGCCCCAACCACTCTGATAACGGCCAATTTCGCGAGGGCTTGAGGGTGCGCACCGCCTACGCTTTTGCGCGATCTTAAGTCTCGCTTAATTCTTTGCTGTAACCATGAGGCACAACATCCCCTGTTGAAGCCGCCAGAACATCGGCGGCGCTTTTTCTCCGGGGTGTCGACGACGCGCCAGAAGACGGGCTGCAGGCCCGCGAAGAAGGAGTCAAATCATGGATGAAGACACGGTATTCGAGCATCTGCGCGCCATGCCCGACAACGAATGGGTCCGGCAGATTCACTCATGCAAGGTCTCGGACCCGCTGCAGCATCCTTGGGGGCGTTCGTACCGGCTCGTCGAATGGACCATGAAGCACACGCCCGAATCGAGCCGCCGGGTGGTGCCCGCCGAAAGCACGCCGCTTGAAATCGCTCAGGCTGTCGTCTCGCACGTTCCGGGCCGGCGCTTCTGCCAGCAGAGCGACGAGTAGTAGCATACGAAGGCGCAGGTTGCGTGCGACGCATTCATCGCGCTAGCCGTCTGGCGCGATCGATACGCAGTAGTCCAATGCATCGTCCAGCCGGTCGTTGCCCCAGAACATTTCATCGCCCACAAAAAATGTCGGCGCGCCGAAAATGCCCCGGCGCGCGGCCGCTGCGGTCTGTTCACGCAAGCGCAGTTTGTTCGCGTCGCTTTGCGCCTCGGTGATGATCTGCTGCGCGGGCAAACCCAATTCGCCGAGCGCCTCGCTCACCACCTCCAGCGAACCGATATCACGGTCACGCGCGAAGTTCAGTTGCATGATCTCGCGGCAATAGGCGGCCATCCATTCGCGATCCGCGCCGAGCAACGCCACGCGCATGGCGAGAAGTGCTGCACGTGGAAATGTGGTGGGACGCTTCAGTGCAATGCCATATTTGCGGCATTGCCGCTCCATGTCCTTCCACACATACGCGCCCTTCTCTTTCTGCAGCACGAATGGCGAATCGTCGAAACCGAGGCCGCGAAAAACAGGGCCCAGCAAGAAGGGGCGCCAGCAAATCCGCGCGCCTCGCGCCGCAGCCAGCGCTTCGATGCGCATGACGCTGAGATAGCTGTAGTTGCTGCCGAAGTCGAACCAGAACTCGATTTCCGGCGCACGTGTGGTCGCGCAAGCCGCGGCGTCGCTCATGTTTGCCCCTCCGATCGTATGCAGGTACATGGCGACCGCCGATGCCCCGCGTCTTGCAAAGCTTAACAGTCGCGTGGTGCGCTTATCCCTATGATGGCTCTTCGCTCCGCCACGTCAGATGGTCATACATCATGCGCTATCCCTACGACATCCTTACCGCCACGTGTCTTTTCATCATCGTGGTCTCGACGTCCATCATGCTGGCGCTGTGCTGAGCCAATCGGGCCGCCTTTCGCGCAGGTGGTAAGCCCGCGAAAGTGCTCTACGCGGTTCCGTAAAGAGACGGGATATACTGTACGCATATACAGTACTTTTCGTCTGAGCAATGCGCCTTCCACACTTCGAACCTCCCACGCTCGCCGAATTGCGCGCCTGGTGGCGCACCCGCGACGAGCAGGCCGTTCAGCGGCTCATCCTCGAAATCCAGCGGCAGCGGCTCACGCTACTGGAACTGCGCAATCTGATCGACTGCGGCGTCCAGCAGGCGCGCGCAGCGGACCGCACGCTGGTTGAACGCGGCGAACCGTTGATGACGCTGCGCATCAGGATCGCCCAGGAAGTGCTGCGTGTCGGCGACATCGACGATACGCAGCAGATGAGCCGCACCCAACAGGAAAGGCTCGCGGTTCGCACCGAAGGCCAGATGGAATATGCGCGCGAAGGCCGTCTCAGGCGACAGCGCCGCAATATCTAGCCACAACGCGGTCGCGCTACTCCCGCAGTGACGGGCAGCAACGTGCGCGGATTGCTCAACGCGTTTTCAACGCGTTTGCGTCGCCACACGCAGGCCGAGCGAAATGAACAGTACGCCGATGATCCTGTTCTGCCAGCGCGTCAGCCACGTCAAACGCTTGACGAGTTTGCCCAGCGGACGAATGGTCAGCACGATCAGCGTCGTATAAAGCGCACTCATGCCGACAAAGATCAGCCCGAGCGTGGTGAACTGCAAGAACGTGGAACCGTGTTCGGGATGAACGAATTGCGGCAGAAACGCGAGAAAAAACAGCGCAGTCTTAGGGTTCAGCACTTCGGCGGGAATGGCCTGAAAGAAAGCCTTCGCGGCCGATACCGGCGCCACGGCCGGCATATGCGCGCCCGCCTGTTTCTCGCGCAACGCGCGAACGCCCAGATAGACGAGATAGGCCGCACCGACGAACTTCACCGCATTGAAGGCCAGCGCGGAGGTCATCAGAAGCGCCGAGAGGCCGACCGATGCGCCCAGCGTATGAATGAAATCGCCAACCGCGATACCGAGCCCCGTGAGAATGCCGGCCTGGCGGCCGCCATGCACCGTGCGCGTCAAAACCAGCAGCACAGCCGGACCGGGAATCAGAAAAAGCCCGAGTACAACGGCAACGAAAGTCCCTAACGTGGATAGATCCAGCATGCTGTCTCCTTGATGACGCGCGCCGAGTTTCGCGGAAGGGCGCGCGCGTTCAGCAAAAGATTGTAGACGAAGGCGTGCAATTTCATTGGAGCGCGGCAGACGATAGTCACCACGGCGAAAAACACGGCGCTCAAGGCGCGCATGCGCCGCGACGCCAGATCCATCAGCAGGCGCCGATCCGTTACCATGACGGGCACGGTGCCGCACGCGGCCCGTATTTTTCATCCACCGAAGTCTTTGCCTTGCCCACTTATACGCTGCCCGCGCCGTTGAGCGCAGAACTCGAGATTCGCAAGAGCCGATTTATTGCGTATGCGATACCGGTCGCCGACCGCGACGCCGCGATGGCCGAATTGCGGCGTCTGCGCGACGAGCATCCCGCCGCGACGCATGTCTGCTGGGCGCTGCTGGCGGGCGGCCAGTCCGGCATGTCCGACGACGGCGAGCCGTCCGGCACCGCCGGCCGGCCGATTCTCGAAGTACTGCGGCATCACGATCTGGACGGTGTGCTGGCCGCCGTCGTGCGCTACTACGGCGGCGTGAAGCTCGGCGCCGGTGGACTCGTGCGCGCGTACACGGACGCGATCGCTTCGGCTTTACTGGATGCGCCGCGCGTCGAACGGATCGCTCAGGTTTCGCTGACCGTCGAAGTGAGCTACGCCGACGAGGCGAAAGTGCGCCGATGGATCGATGCCGAAGGCTATGCGCTTGTGGACAGCGCCTACGCGATGCTGGTGAAGATGACGATCCGCTTGCCCGTCAACGCGGTGGATAACGCCCAGCGAGCGCTGGTGGACATGACGCAGGGGAAAGCCGGGTTCTTCTGATGGCTCGACGATCCGCAGGCCAGACCGCTGCTCGCTTCTTTGCAACCCTCGCCTGACTATGCGAGCGGTTCGATCTCATAGCAGTCGCTGTTGCCGTTCGCCTGATCATTTGATATGTCATCCTGAGTACTTTCCGAGCCACGCGAGCAAGCCCTGTGCGTGTCCGATGCGCACAGTTTTCATGCGCCGCGGTTATTGTCGTGAGATAACGGCATTCGCATCGATTTGGCTCGGGCGCCGATCGATGCGTGGACGCCATCCTCTATTGACGCTGTGTCTCTTGCAGCGCCTGCTGGCTATGATGGGCACACCCGTTTAAACCTCCGCGAATCCGGGCCGCGACCTCATTAAGAGACGCACGGATCCAGGTCGCTGTTACCATGTCGTTTATTCCCCGGAATGACTCAATTTAAAAGGGTAATCCCTCTGACTTCGACCGCCGCTTTTTCCAGCACAGCGCCTGAGTCGCCGCATTGGAGCGCGCCTCTGCCGCAATCGCTCAGTCCTACCCATTCACCCCTGGCAACGACCATGCTCAAGGGATGCGGCACGATCGCGCTACCGCTGATGCTCTCTGCCTGCTCGTGGTCGTGGTTCGGCCTGAATAGCGCGCCGCGCGCGGCGGCGCATCCGACCGGCTGGCTCAGCGTCGCCCCCGCCCGTGACTTCCCCTACATTCCGGCCCGCAATGGACAGGTCTCACCGAACCGCATCGAAAACACGGCGATGACAGGCATCGTGCTCAAAGACGATATCAACGAAACCGTGCGCAACGGCATTGTGAACAGCCTGAAAATCGCCGGCTTTCATCTCGACTCGGGCAAACGGGTTCTCAGCGGAAGTATTGAAAAATTCACGGTGGACGACACGCGCTCCACAGCGTTCTGGACGCTGAAAATGCGTTATGTGGTAACTGATGCCACGACCCAAAAGGTCGTGTTTTCAACCACCAAAACGGTTAAACAGAAATCACCCAAATTCACCAATAACACCATCGCCATTGAAGACACGGTCAAGCTGAGCGTCGACGCGTTGATCGGCGATCCGGGCTTTGTCAAAGCGGTGAATTGAGGGCGCCGACCGCGTAGCCCCGGACCGGTTTCGCTACAATGAACTGGAGGAAGATATATCGCGCGGGCCGCCGTCTTGCCGTGTGATAGATCTCCAGCGTCCATTCACCGCGCGAGCCGTCATGTCCATCACCGCCTGGCTGTTCTTTCTGCCCGCCTGCTTCGCGATCAATCTCGCACCCGGGCCCAATAATCTGCTGTCGATCAATGTGGCGGCGCGCCATGGTTTCATGACCGCGTTCGTCGGCGGCACGGGTCGCCTGATCGCATTCGCCATGATGCTAGTGCTTGCAGCGACAGGCCTTGCAGTTGTGTTGCACGCGTCGGAGTGGTTCTTTCTCGCGATCAAGCTGGCCGGTGCCGCCTATCTGATCTGGCTCGCCATCCAGCTGTGGCGCAGCGACGCGCCTACCCTCGACACGGCACAGCAGCACGATGCCTCGCTTGCGCGGGTCACTCGGCGAGAGTTCCTCGTGGCCGCCGGCAACCCGAAGGCCATTCTGGTGTTCACCGCGTTCCTGCCGCAGTTCGTCGATATCGCCAAGCCTATGCTGCCGCAGTTCGCGGTGCTGGGTCTCAGTTTTCTGGTGCTGGAATGGTTTGCTATCGCGCTGTATTCGTGGGCGGGGATGTATCTCGGGAAATGGCTGGTGCGCGCGCGGGTTCGGAGGTGGTTTAATCGCTGCTGTGGGTGTTTTCTGGCGGCGATCGGGGTGGGGTTTTTGATGGCCAGGCGGGGGTGAGCACATACGGGCAAGGCATTCAACTGCCCTGCCGTGGCTTGACGATTCGAGCAGGGACGCCTGCCACCGTTACATTCGGCGGTACGTCGAACGTGACCACGGCATTCGCTCCGATCTTCACGTTCCGCCCAATCGTCACCGGCCCCAATATGCATGCGCCCGCGCCGATCAGAACGTTGTCCTCGATTATCGGCGCGCCAGGCTGGCCGCGGCCCCCAATTACCACGTTGGGTGCAATGACGATATCGTTACCTAGCACCGCGTGCCGGTGTACCACGATACCGAGCCCCTGATAGCCGAATATCACGTTGCGCCCCACTATTACCGACGGCGGCAAGGATACAGAAAAGACCACGCGGTTAAAAACCTTCAACGCCCAAGGCAGAAAAGGCACGTGCAGCCGATAAAGCAGATGCGCAATGCGATAAATGTGCAGCATGAAAAACTTCCCTTTCCACAGTCCGTGCAACTGGTCTACCCCGGCTACCGCTGGACGATCAAAGCCTTACCCAACATCAGTGCGAACTTGCTGTTCGTGACCAGATAGCGGCGCCACATACGACGCGGTTCCTGCAGGACACGGAAGAACCACTCCAGACCGGCTCTTTGCATCCACCGAGGCGCGCGGCTGACTTTACCGGCCACGACATCGAACGTTCCGCCAACCCCCATTACGAAATCGACACCGAGCGCGGCCTGCCAGCGGTTGATAAAATTTTCCTTGGTGGGCGAGGTAATCGCCACGAACAGCAGTCGTGCGCCTGACTCGCGGATCCGGTCGACAACGGATTGCTGGTCGTCGCCGAAATAACCGTGATGGTATCCGGCGATTTGCAGACCGGAATAGCGGGCTGTGCATATCGTGGCGACGCGTGTGACGACCTCATCGGTCGCGCCGAGCAGAAACACCGGAAGTCCAAGCTTCGCCGCCTCCGCCAGCAAGCGGTCGAATAGATCGACGCCGGCAACGCGCTCAGGCACCGCGTGACCAAGCATTCGCGCGGCCCAGATCACGCCCATCCCGTCGATATTGATCAGATCGCAATCCTGCACCGACTTTGCCAGTTCCTTGTCGGCCTGCATGTGTACGAGCTTCGCCACATTGACCACGACATGCTGGGTGAACTGCCTTGCATTGACGCGAGTTACGATTTCGGCAACCGTTTCGTCCATTGTCGCCGCATCCATCGGACATCCAAACACTTCAATACGCTTCATAACACCACTCTGTTAGTTCCCTGACACCCACCCATGAATAGCTTGCCGCGGGTGTAGTCTTTATTTCTTCGACACCGAGACCGGTCCATAAAACAACGTGATCTCGCTGACGTCCGACACCGAACTCTTCCACCCAGACTTGTACAGCCCCATTTTCAGATACGCGTCCTGTACGCCTATATAGGCGTTCGGCACCCCTTGCGACGCGAACACCAGATGTCCGTCCTTCCACAACTGAGTCGAAGCGTGGTAACCAGAATCGTCGGCAACATAGCGCAGCGACCAGTTGACCCACTTGCCCTTGTCAACGTCGGCGCAGCACAACCACTTGCCTGCGGAAACGGTCGCAGTATTCACCCCTCCCCGCTCCGAAATGGCGTACTGCTTACCCTGCAAACTCAGCGCGATTGTCGGGCCGCCCGTCCATTCGCCCTGGTGTACCTGAGTGATGATGACCGCCTGTTTGGCGTCGAAGGTAAATCCAACCGGTATGAGCGTGCTCCATCTGATCAGATAATCCGGTCCTTGCGAAAAACTCACCGCTTTCGGAAAGATCAATTCCGCGCGGGGCACGCCGTTCGCGATCCTCGAAAAGTCCTCGGATTGGAACATATGAACTCGTAAAGCCTTTCGTCCGCCCACCACGGGATCGTCGACCACGGTGATATCGCCGGGATTTGCCTGAACGCCGATGCCGGCATCGATACCGTGGTCCCATCCGGTCGAGAAAATCCTGTCATACGTGCTCGCCAACGCGGTCATTTGCGGATCGGTCCAGGCAATTCCGATATCCTGGGCGCGAGCAATACTTAAGGTTCCTAAAAGACAAATTAGCGTCAATCGATATGCCCATCTCTGCCTCATATAAGTCACGCCCCCCTGAATCCGCTTACTTGCCGATAACAACGAACATACTGACTGACAATCGCGTCAACCGAATAACGGCTCAAGGCTCTTGATACCGCCTGCCGCCCCATCGCACGCGCAAGTTCAGGACTCTCCATCAAATGCCGGATTCTCTCCGCGAGTTCGTGTGCGTCGCCGCAACGGACGAGATAGCCTGTCACGCCCTCCTCGACCAGATCGAAGAATCCGCCGACGCGCGTGCCAATCACGGGGCGTCCGATAAACATCGCCTCCAGTGTCGAGATGCCGAACGCTTCAAAATGACTCGGCATGCAAAATACGGCCGCGTCGCGATAGAACGCGAGTTTTGCATCGCCCTGCAACCAGCCGACAAAGCGGACCTGGTCGCTTACGCCGTATTCGATCGCTGCGCGAGTCCACCTATCCGTATCGCCCGCACCGGCTAGCCGCAACTGAACCTTAAGGCCCTGCCGATTCAGCGCCGCAATCGCCCTCAGCAATTCGTCGAGCCCCTTGCCTTCCGTGAATCTGCCGGCAAAGGCGACATATCGCGTCATGTCCGCGCCCTTCCCGTCCGAGGACTCGGGCAAAGCCGCACCGGCCGCCAACTCGGCGCTATACGCCGTATTCCCGATCACATACAGATTGTGCGTAATGCCTCGATGACCCTGGAGCTCTGACGCAATTGCTGACGACACAGCCACCACGGCGTCCGCCCCGCGAATGAAGCACGACACCGCTTTACGAGTAGTCGGTCCATTACTCGCCCAGAAATCCTGGAAATTACCCGCATGCAGATGAAAAATGGTCTTCTTGCCGAACAACCGGGCAAGAAGGTACAACAGGAATTTCCGATAGAACGACCCACGGACCGACACATGGAAATGAATCAGGTCAACACCTTTGAGCACCGCAAACAGAAAGCGAGGAATGTCGACTAGCGCAAAACACAGCAGCGATCTCATGCTCTGGAAACCATGTGTTTCGAAGATGGCCACAACGACGCCCGCATGCCGAAACCTCGCCCGCTGTGCGCCGAGTTCAGCGAGAACAGATGCAATGCCGCCTCGCTGACCTTGTCCCGGTCCCACGTGCAGCACGCGTAACGGCGCCGCTTCGTGAGACAGGTTTGGGTTATCGTCCTGGCGCTTACTCATCGTTCCACCTTTTCGTTAAAGGGCGGCGATGCCGCGGCGCGTTCGACGAGCACGGCGATCATGGCCAGGTACGGGCTGACGATCGCCGACACCAGCACGTGCCCCGCCGTGCAGGCCATTGCCATCAAGACGATATAAAACCACTTGCCGAAACCCGGCGCCGCACCGCATCCACCATGCAAAAATGCCTTCGCCACGCCCCACAAATAGAAGATACCGACCGGCACACCCATCGCCAACATCAGATCCGGAACATCGATCTCAACCAGATAACGCACTACCGGATAACCGCCCGTGAACAGCGGGACATAGGCTTCCTTTGCTACTTCGTCCCATACGTTTGAAAACTTGACATCACGCCCGGACAAAATCATGGTAAATACTCCACCGTTGCCCGCGTGATCACGTTGATACATGAAATAATTCAGACTGAGATCGACGGCGCTTTGCACGCCCGGCAGCGACAGATAGACGGCCACCGTGACGCCAACCAGTACTGCAACGAGTGTCAATGCGCGGACGGTCGCTTGCGGCACCTTATGTCGGCAGTAGAAATATGAACATGTCATGGCAACCGCTCCGGCCATCGCCGCTTTGGTACCCACGAGGCAAGAGGCCAGCACGATGCTGCACACCAGCGCGCCATTCCACGCCGACCAGCCCGACTTCAAAACTCTCAACAGGCTGTAGCCCAGCCCCACGATCATCAGCGCGGATGCTTCGTTCTGTGCGTACACAATGCCCTTGTAGCCGGAACGGATCTGCGTTTCAGCCCAATAGCTACGAAACATATCGATCGAGAACATTGCACCCGCCACGATCGCTAACGCGTAGGCAAGCAACGTGAACCGCATGATCGGTTCCAGCTTGCCGAGTTGCCGGTCGCTCATTCCCGAGAGGGCTGCAAGGCAAACAAAAAAGGAGAACGACTTGAGAACGAAAACCGTCTGCTGCACGAACTCTGCGCTCGACATATCCCCGAATGCGCACGTCCCAGCCGATGCCACGACCGCCAGCACGGCCAGCAGCGCCGTGCGCCAACTCGAGAGCCTCATCCGGCCGCTTGCCAACAGAATCAGTAGCAGCCCCGTCACCATGCTCCCGCGCACGAACAGCGAGTAGCGCGCCTCGCCGCCCGCAGCCTCGATTCCATGCGCGGCCCGGACTGACAGATAGTCAGCGAACGGCGACAGTGCGAGACCGCCGGCGAACACCATCCATATCAACGATCCCGGAAGCAGACGTGTCGGCTTCAGTACCGTCAATCCGCTTTGCCTGTGCAGAAATACGCTGTTAATCATGGCGCGCGCTTGCCGCTTCGTTTACCGGCGAAAACCGCTGCAACGCAACCACACTCCAACGCGCCGCGGTGCGTGCAAGACGTAGCGGCCAAAGCGCCACGTCATGCCAGGACGCGCGTGAACGTATATTCGCTCTACGCTCATCCTCGATACTGCTTGGCAACCGGTCAAAGTCTTCCCACACCGCGTACGGGCGCAATTCGACTACGCGAGCACCGCCTTCGTCGCGATGCCACGGCCAATCATCGAGCAGCGCGCCGAGTGGGCGTTCCGAGTATGCGAGGGCCCGACGGGCGGCGTGCGCCGAGATCCAGTAGCCCACGGCTCCCGACGTCCACTGTTTGAACGGGACACCGACACGCAGCCCGCCGACTCCGGTGACCCGTCTGAGCGGTTCATTGAAGTAGGTCCACGACGACGCGGTGCGGCGCAACTTGGATCGTCCCAGGAGAACAATGTCGGCAACGGCGGACAGTTCGGGCTCGTTCGCACGCAACACGTGTTCAAAGAAAGCCGGTTCGAGCATCGCATCGTCTTCGAGGACCACTGCGGCGCGCCCTGTCTCGACAATCTTGCGCCACACCGAACGATGGCTCATGAAGCACGCCACCTCTGCACGGGTCATCGAACGTCCGTAACGACGGCGAGCCGCAGCGTCGTCATAGACGGCATCCAGTTCGCTTTGCGCAAGCGAACGGCCATCCACTGCGTCCTCGATTCGAAATGCGGCGCCATGATCGGTCAAGAACCTGGCGATCGCGTCGCGACGGCCAGAACGGGACAGGGATATGACTTGAACGGGTACCAGGCTTTCCATCATCGAATCAACAGTTGGGTAAAGTGGTGGCGTAGCGATGGTTTGCCGAGGATCATCGCGACATATACAGCGAGCAGCGCTGCCTCTGCGGCGAGCACCGACACCGCAGCGCCCTCGGCGCCGAAACGCGGTGTCAGAACGATCGCCAGTCCGACGTTCAACGCGCCGGCGGCCAGCATCAACAACGAACGGGTACGGGCACTCCCGAATGGCACCAGCACCTGCAATCCGAGGAAATAAGCCAGGTTGCCGAATACCGTTGCCCCGCAAAGCAGCTTCAGCAGCGACGCCGAGCCGGCATAGCCCGCACCCAATATCAACGCAGTAAGAGGCACCGACGCACAGGCGATGACAGCCAGGCCGGCAAGTGTCGTCGCCACAGTGGCAAGTGCGCCGATAACCGTAAGCCGCGCAGCCGAGCGGGGCTGCGCCTTGAACAACGAAGCGATGCGCGGGTAGCAAACCGTGTTGATTTGAGCCGGCACCATGTTGGCCACGGTTTTGAGCTTGTCGGCGGCCGTATAGATGCCCACCTGATACGGCGTTGCCATTGACGCGAGAATGACCGCGTTGGTAACGCCGAAAAGACTCGCTGACGCCGACGAGACGAACATGTCGGCGCTTTCCCTGACGCGCTGGCAAACCGAGCGTACCGAGGCCGAGGGAAGACGCAACACACCCATGCGCCGTGCGGCAACCAGAGAGAACAGGCCGGTCAGAACCGCCGCTCCTCCCTGGATTCCCGCCGCGAAAGCAACGTCGCCACTATCGCGAACGAAGATGAACGTCAGCGGTAACGCCGCAAAGCGTCCCGCCAACGCCACTGTCGCAAACACCGGGAAGCGCTCCAATCCTTGCAACAGCCAGTTCAACGTAAAGACATTCCCGATCGCCATCGGCCACGCGGCGAGTACCACGGGAAGAACCGAAGCCAGCTTTCGATCAAAGTGCGCGACGACCAGTAGCACCGCAAACGAGAGTGCGCATAGGCATCCCTTCGCGGTCATCGTCGACCAGACGAGCTCGTTAAGCGCCTCCGGTCGCTCCCGGCGTTCGACTACCGCCTTGGGACCACTGAGAAAAAACCCCCACTCCGTCACCAGCATTCCGTACGTGGCGACCGCCATCGCATACCCGAGCACGCCGAAATTCGCCGCGCCGAGCACACGCGTCAGATACGGAAACGTCGCCAGCGGCACGAGGTAATTCCCGATCTGCCACACCATCATGGCGAGGAAGTTCGTGCGGATGCGCGGCGCCTTCACCGCCGGCTCCGCGCGCGTTGCATATTGATCGCTCAATCGATGCCTCTGCGTGCGGGCCTTGAAGAACACGACGGCTTACGCATGCGCCAGAACGCCGCGCGTATCGATCACGACCTTCGCCTGGAATCGAACCGGATCCACGCGCCGGAACTGCGCGTGATCGACCAGAATGACGATAATGTCCGCCTCCAGCAGCGCTTCGTTCAATTCGCAGAGCCTGACCTTGCCGTCGAGCGCCGCGGGCAACGTTCTGACATTGGGTTCGACCACCACCACCTGGCCCGCGAATCGCTCCGCGAGTTCGTCGGCGATTTCGACCGCCGGACTTTCGCGCAGGTCGTCGATATTCGCCTTGAAAGCCAGCCCGAGGCACGCAATCACCGGATCCTTGAAGCGTCGCGCCGCGCGTTCGACGCGGTCGATCACATAGCCCGGCTTGGAGTCGTTGACCGTTCGCGCGGTACGAATCAGGCGCGCCTGCTCCGGTGCGGAATCCACGATGAACCAGGGGTCGACGGCAATGCAATGACCGCCCACGCCGGGCCCCGGCTGCAGGATGCTCACGCGCGGATGCCGGTTCGCAAGGCGAATCAACTCCCACACGTTGATATCGAGCTTGTCGCAGATAATCGAGAGTTCGTTGGCAAAGGCGATGTTGACGTCGCGGAACGAATTCTCGGTGAGCTTGCACATCTCGGCTGTCCGGGCATCCGTCAGGATGCAATCGCCGCGCACGAAGCTTTGATAGAGTTCGCGCGCCAACTCGCTGCACCGGGGCGTCATGCCGCCGATTACGCGGTCGTTCTCAACCAGTTCCCGAATCACGTGACCGGGCAGCACGCGCTCCGGACAATGAGCGATGCGGATATCCGATTGTTCGCCTGCCTGTTGCGGAAAAGTGAGATCGGGACGCACTTGCGCCATCCAGGCTGCCATCTGTTCGGTCGTGCCGACCGGCGAAGTCGATTCGAGCACCACCAGATCGCCCTTCTTGAGCACCGGCGCGATCGCCTGGCTCGCCGCCTCGACGAAGCGGAGGTCCGGCTTGTAGCCGTCCGAGAAAGGTGTCGGCACGGCAATCAGAAACGCATCCGCAGGCTCGGGCGTGATCGTTGCGCGCAGATAGCCTTGCGTTACCGCCGCGTGCACCAGCATGTCGAGCTCTGGCTCGACAATGTGAATGGCGCCGCGGTTGATCGTGTCGACCGCATGCTGGCTGACGTCCACGCCAATGACGCGCTTGCGGCGTGCTGCAAATGCGGCCGCTGTTGGAAGTCCAATGTAGCCGAGGCCAACCACCGAAACAGTTTCAAAATCCATTTCTTTCCTATATCCGTAAGCAGATTGCGTTCGCTCAGACCGCTAGAGCCGAACTGAAACGTTTTGCAAATAACGCATTGGCAATGCGAGGGCAGGCATGGTCATCGCCATATGGACGATGGGTTTCATCACACCTGCGTCGAAGACTTCTTTCGGAAGATGCGCGAAATCCGTTTGTTCATAGGCGAGCCGTGCACTGATCGCGCGTCGTGAAATGACGCGCGACGATCTTCGTGGAAGGCCCTGTTTCAGTCCGGGCTGATTTGTTGAAATCCATTACCTGGCCTTCTGCGCCCCATACTCGGAGAACGCGCCGTATGTACTGGCTCGCAGGGGTACGCCGTTCAACAGGACTCCATCGACTGCACGGCCGGCGCTACTCAGTTGACGCGCGCTTTCCTGGAGCTCGGCGGCCGAGTGACGTCCGTGACGGACCACGAGCAATGTCAGGCCTGCATGTTTGCCGACCAGCACCGGGTCGGTCACAGCCAGAACCGGTGGCGAATCCACGATCACTACGTCGTACTGCTTGCTGAACTGTGCGAGCAATCTGCCGAAGGAATCGCTCATCAGCATTTCAGCCGGACTAGAGGCCACACTGCCGCTCGTCAATACGTCGAGGTTCGGCAGAACCTGGCGGTGGACGGCGCTGGAGGGCTCGACTCCGCCGATCACATCGGACAGGCCCGGCTTACTGGGAAGCGAGAAGTATCTGTGCACGTTGCCCCGACGCATGTCCGAGTCGATCAACAGCACGCGCTTGCCGCCTGCCGATAGCACCGCCGACAGGTTCACCGAGAGGAACGACTTGCCGACGCCTGGCCGCGGCCCCGTCAACATCACGATGTTGTTGTGCGATTTGAGCAAACCGAATTGCAATGCCGTTCTCAAACTGCGGATTCCCTCGACCGCGATATCGTCGGGCTGAACCGCCGCAAGCACGTTCAATCCCGGAGCGCCGCCACACGCCGCCTGCTGTAGCGCCCGCTGCCGCGTGCTCTTCGAGACGATCGCGTACACCGGCACACCCACTGCGCCTTCTATTTCCGACGGCGTCTCCAAGCCTCGATTCAGCGTGCCGCGCACAAATGCGATGGAGCATCCGAGCAGCAAACCGATAACGCCTGCCAATGCAATCACCAGGGTTTTCTTCGGCTTGACGGACCTTTCGGCCACCTCCGCATAGTCGACGGTGCGAACGTTACCCAGTTGACCCGCCTTCAGGACATGCAATTGCTGCGTGCTATCCAGCAGCTTCGTGTACAGGTCCGTATCAACCCGCACGTCGCGCATCAGACGGAGCGCCTGTTGTTGCACATTCGGCAGGGCCGCGACTTTTTCGTTGAAAGCACCCTGCCGTTTTTTCAGATCCGCGATCTGGGCGTCGATGGCCTGCACGGAGGGATGTTCCGCCGTGTACCGTTGCGCAAGCGCGGAACGTTGTTGTTGCAACTCGACTAACCTGGTCTGGCTATCGACGATCGACTGCAGGAGAAGTCTGCCTTCGGCCTCCAGATCGACAGTGCCGTTCCGGGTACGGAACGCGTTATATTTCGCCTCGGCTTCGTCGAGGTCCGCGCGCAACTGGGGGAGTTGTTCACCGAGGAACTGCAACATCTGCTGCGCCTGCGCGGACTTTCTGTCCACATTTCGCTGAACATAAATGCTCGCAATACGGTTGACGGTCGCAGCGGTCCTCGCAGCGTCCGCGCCTTCCAGCGAGATTGCGACAATGCCCGACTGTTTCGCCTTCTCGCTGATATCGAGTGCACTTTGCAAATCCGCTGCCGTCAGTTGCGTCGAAGCCCTCGCCAGATTGAACGACGTACCGGCGCGCGCAACCATGCGGTTCACCCTTAGTTGCACCAGCCCATACCGCGTCTTGCCCTGCGCCGCGACGCCGACAGCGCCGTGTAACACCGGTCGGCCATCGGGATCGTGGAGTTCGAACGTCTGGTTCGGTCCCACCATCAATTTGAAAAACCGGTCGTAGAGCGCGGCGGGGACGTCGAATTGCGTCACCTCCAGACTCTCGCCGCCCCACGCGAAAGTACTCATCCCCAAGATGGGATTCGCGGGAGCGCTTGCGGGCATATACCGTGCGACAAGCGCGCCGATTAGCGGAAATTGGTACGGCGTTGCCTTGACGTCAAGATGCAAACTTCGGACCGCTTCTTCGACCACCATTCGCGAACGGATCAGCTCAATTTCAGCGTCGGTCGACGCCTTGCTCTGGAACAACGACGCAAGATCGCCGAGCTTGTCGTTGAGCGTCTCGCTGCCGGGGTCGCTGTCGACCTGAATCATCACATCGGCTTTGTACAACGGCGTGGCGACGAACGCATAGGCCACGCCGAGAAACAGCATTGCCGCAGTGATCAACGCAATCAGAAGCCGATTCTCGCCCAACAGGCCAATGACCTCGGACAGCGTGATTTCCTTTTCGCCTGGCGCTTCGGCCGAGCGTTCCTGATCAAGTAATTTCATGATTCAATGCATCAGCCTGGCAAGGTCTTCGCACCATTTCAAAACGCTGTGCTCGATTTGCGCGAAGGCCAGTTCAAAAATGACGCGATGCCGCTGATACGGATCCACAATATCGAGTTGCTCATGTTCGCCCAACCGGAAAACCTTTCCCCTGGCGGATGGGAATCGATCGAGAATCAATGCGCGCTGGATGCCGGTCATGGTTAGCACGACATCTGCCGCGCGCACGTGTTCGTTGCTCAGTGCCGCGGCCACATGACCGCTAATATCCATGCCGTGCTCGCGCGCAACCTGAACCGCCAGCGGATCCGCATGCCTGCCAACGAGCGCACGCGTACCCGCGGAACTCACCGAGACGCGCGGCAAAGCCCGCTCGAGAAGTGCCCGCGCCACCGGGCTCCGGCAAACATTGCCCTCGCATACCATCAAAATCCGGGTCATTTCGCAATCACCCCCGCAGTCAGCCCCGTGCTGATCAACGGCATCAACAGACTCAGCACACGGTTGAAGCGAACCAGGCCGCTGCCGTCCACATACACCACGTCTTTCGGTTGCAATTCGAAATCCTTGGCGAGCAGCATCGCGACCGGCGAATGGCCGTCGAGGTGGAACACCTGCGGCGATCCTGTCAGCGAGCCGCGGATCACGAACATCTGTGCAGCGTCGGCGGTCGAAGCATTCACGCTGCCGGCCTGTGAAAGCGCGTCGGCCAGCGTCATGCGCCCGGTTCGGCGCGGAATCGCGGAGACAGGCTTGTTCACTTCCCCCATCACGTATGCGCCGTTTTCGTCACGCGACACCACGCGCAGCAGATCGCCGGGTTTCAGATAGAGGCGCGACGGGCTCAATCCCTGTGCAAGCATCTGCGTCAGGTTCACGCGATAAGACCGTTCGCCGCGCACCAGAACCAGGTCGCTCTGGTCGGCGGCTTCGCTGAATCCACCGGCGCGGCCGACTGCTTCGTAAAGCGTCATGGGGACGTCGTTGACAGCCAGTGCGCCGGGGCTGTGCACTTCTCCATCGACATACACCTGGTGCGCGCGATAAGACGCCATGCGTACAGTGACTTGCGGCTTGACTAAATATCTGCCAAGCGCGCCGCTCAAGCGTTGCTGTATCTCTTCGGTGCGCAGACCGGCTACGCGCAGCGTGCCCGCATACGGAAATGTCAGGCTGCCGTTCTGATCGACGACGAATCCAGCAAGCGGATCGCCGGGCCGCGAGGAGGATTGCGTTTGCGAAGACCCGAGCGCCGCCGCGAATTCCGGATGATCCCAAACGACAATTTGCAGTACATCGCCCGCCCCAACCGTGTAAGCCTGGGGCTCCCCCGAGAGCAATTGCGATAGTTCGAGTTGCTGCTGTTTCCGGCTTCGAGCCAGTTGCGAGAGCAACTCCGCATCGACCTCGGTAATAGCGATGTCCGGCGTGCCAGCCGTTGCATCGGCCTTTTCGCTTATTCCACCTTGCACCGCTTCTCCGGCAATGCTCGACGTACCGGATGCACCCGACGTGCCCTGCACACGCGACGTTTCCATTCGCATACCCGGCGCCACCGCACATGCACTGCTCAACACGGCCACCGCCGTCGTCAAAACCCCAAGCCTGAACGCCGGCCGGGTCAAAAATACCGCTAACATCGTACTCAACCTATTCAGGAAAACGTGCCGAAGCCACGTTCTCGCTGCCCACCATCGGGCAGATTTGATTCATGTTCCACTGGGATATGCATCATCTTTCCAATCAGTAGTACTTCATAATCGATCTGATTGAAGGCAATCTTGACGACGCATTTCAATATGCATTCCGATGCAGCAACCCCCTCACCACCGTGGCAAAAACAATGCGCATATCCAACCCGAACGACCAGTTACGCAAGTAGTACAGATCGTGTTCCACGCGCGCCTGCATCTTTTCGATCCGATCCGTCTCGCCGCGAAAGCCATTCACCTGAGCCCACCCGGTGATGCCCGGTTTAATCCGGTAGCGATGGATATAACCGTCGACGATGCTCCGGTACTCGTCGTCGTGTTCGATCGCGTGCGGCCGTGGCCCTACTACCGACATTTCGCCGCGCAACACATTCAGAAACTGCGGCAACTCATCAAGACTCGTACGACGCAGAAACGCGCCCACCCGAGTGACGCGCGGATCACCGCGCGTGGCCTGGCGAACCACACCGGGCCGCGCCGCGTGCTCGCGCATGGAACGAAACTTGTAAATGCTGAAGACACGCCCGTCCGCGCCTTTGCGCCGCTGGGTAAACAACACCGGCCCCTTCGACGTCGCCTTGACCGCAACGGCAATCGAGAGCATCACCGGCGCCAACGCCAGTAACGCGGCGATCGCAAACAGCCGGTCGAATACCGCTTTCTGAATCAGGGCGTACGGTGTCATCGGCGAGGCCATCAGATTGATGGCCGGCGCGCCGATCAGATCGATCACGTTCCGATCGAACATTGCAAGACTGCGCACGTCAGGAATGAAGCGCACATTGACGAGGTCGCCGCTGAATTCGTCGATGATCCGCAATACGGTGTCCTCTTCCGACATCGGCAATGCGAGCCACACCTCTTCGATCTGTTCACGGCGCACCCAGTCCGCGAATTCCCGCAGACGCCCGAACGACGGCAAGCCGGGAAAATCCGACTCGCTTGCCTGCCGCGTGTTGAATGTGGCAACGGCCCGAAAGCCCGCGTCCGGCGACCGCACAATGTTGGCGATAACCCGGTCGCGATGCGCTCCGGCACCCACCACCGCCACCATTCGCAGATTCTCTCCTGCCCGCCTCAGGCGGCCGAGGACCGCATGCACCAGCAACCGTGAAGCGACCAGCCCAACCGCCGTGATCGCGGTCCAACTCAAGCACCAGAGCCGGGACACAGACGAGGCACGGTGAAGCAGGAACAACACCGCGAGACCGCAAACCTGCACCGCGATCCAGCCAAGTACGATGCTGATACTCAGACGCCATTTCGAGCGGCCGCGCCATGAGTCGTACACGCCGAACCACGGCAGCAGCAAAATGGCGAAGGCCATGTCGAACGCGACGAAAGCACCCTCAAGGATCGACAGCCCCGCGTGGGGCGTAAGCCCGAACGAGGCCAGCGCCGCCCCCAAAGCGATCAGCATCACGTCGAGCAGACGAGCCAGTACGCTGTCCACGTCCGCGAAATTCCGGCTGGCAGGTTGACGAATTGCCGTTCGCATTGAGCTTGCCCTACCACCCGGTAGCGTTGCGGCGCTGAACGCCGGCTTCGACGCTGAGTAACCGGTTCACCGGTGCCACATGCGCAAACATGACGGAATAGTCCAAAACAATTCTCGGCTTCATGGCATCACTCTCAATACGGTCCGTTTGCAATGCCAACCGAATGCATCACTTTTCAAAGAGATCGCATTCTGCGCCCATCAGGATTGCCCAAAAACGGGAAATTTCCGAATCAACCGCTGCATTCGTCAGCTTCCGAGTCCAGTTTTCGGATCGGCTCTGAAATATCTAAAGCAGTCCGGTCTCTCGCTGTCCATAACCTATCCCTAATGGACTCGTCGAGAAACTTTAACTATCTGCAATCTTCACGCGCCCTTATCCTCGAACACTGACCCAGAGACCGTGCGCGGCGACATACGGCACCGGGCAAGCGACTATTCATCGTCAGAGGAGCGGCATCATGAAGATCTGTATCTTCGGAGCGGGAGCGATCGGCGGCTTGATGGGTGTGCAACTCGCCCGCGCCGGCGCGGATGTGAGTTTCGTCGCGCGCGGCGCGCATCTCGCAGCCATGCGCGAACATGGCGCGCGTCTGATCATGGACGGCGAAACGTTCAGTTCGCCGGTGCGCTGCACGTCCGACCCGAGCGAGCTCGGTGTGCAGGACTTCGTGATCGTCACGCTGAAAGCGCATTCGCTGCCCGGCATGGTCGACGCCATGCAGCCGCTGCTCGGCAAACACACGGCGATCGTCACGGGCGTCAATGGCATTCCGTATTGGTACTTCTATCAGCACGGCGGCAGGTTCGCGGGCACGCGCCTCGCCAGCGTCGACCCGGACGGCGGTCAATGGACGAAACTCGGCCCTGAGCGGGCGATCGGCTGCGTGCTGTATCCCGCCGCCGAAATCGTCGAACCCGGCGTCATCAAGCATGTATACGGCAAGAAATTCCCGATCGGCGAGCCGAGCGGAGAGCGCACACCGCGCATTCAGCAATTGCACGAAGTCATGCAGGCGGCCGGTTTCGACGCGCCGATTCGCGACAATATCCGCGACGAAATCTGGCTCAAGCTATGGGGCAACCTGTGCTTCAATCCGATCAGCGCATTGACGCATGCCACGCTCGACGTGCTCACCAGCGACCCCGGCACGCGCGCCGTGTCGCGCACGATGATGCTGGAAGCCAAGCGCATTGCGGACCAATTCGGCGTGCACTTTCGCGTGGATGTGGAAAAGCGCATTGACGGCGCGGGTGCGGTCGGCGCGCATAAGACCTCGACCCTGGTGGACCTGGAGAATCGTCGGCCGATGGAGATCGATCCGCTCTTGACCGTCGTGCAGGAAATGGGACGCCTCGTTGCCGAGCCCACGCCGACTATCGACGTGGTGCTGGCACTCGTCAAATTGCGCGAACGGATGGCGTTGCAAGGGAATTGAGATTCCGAAGGAAGCGTCAGAAGACTTTTTCCACCAGACGGCCGCAAGCAAAAAGAGGATCGAATGCTACGCGCATTCGGTCCTCTTTTATTGGCCGCTACTGCTACTGGTCGATAGCGAGCCACACCGCCTTGGGCTCCGTGAAGTTTTCGATCGCGACGTCGCCGTGTTCGCGGCCGAACCCCGAGTCGCCGGATCCTCCCCACGGCAGGCGCACATCGGTGTAGCCATAGGTATTGATCCACACGGTCCCCGCCCTCAGATCCCGCGCAACCCGGTGTACGCGGCCGATATCCGCGCTCCACACACCCGCGGCGAGGCTATATAACGTGCCGTTAGCAATCCGTATCGCATCGGCTTCGTCGTTGAAGCGGATCACGCTCGCCACCGGCCCGAAGATCTCCTCCTGCGAAATGCGCATGTCATGCTCGACATCGGCAAAGACAGTCGGCTCGACAAAGAAGCCGCGTTCGCCCACCCGCGCGCCACCGGTTACGAGCGACGCCCCTTCGGCGCGACCCGTTTCGACATAGCCCAGCACCGTTTTCATCTGTGCCGCGGAGATGAGCGGCCCCATGGACGTTTCGCGTAACGACGGATCGCCGACCTTGATCGACTTCGCACGGGCAGCGAGGCGCTCGACCACTTCGTCGTACACGTCGCGATGGGCGAGAATGCGCGAGCCCGCCGAGCACACCTGTCCGGTATTGAAGAAAATCCCCGCCGCTGCGGCGCGCACCGCGTTGTCGAGATTGGCATCCGGGAAAATCAGGTTGGCCGATTTGCCGCCGAGCTCCAGCGTGACGCGCTTGAAATTGCCGGCCGCGCCTTGCAGAATGCCGCGCCCCACGGAGGGCGAGCCCGTGAACGTCACCTTGTCGACGCCGGGATGCGCAACCAGCGCGTCGCCGACCACGCGTCCCTTGCCAGTGACGATATTCAGCACGCCCGGCGGCATGCCCGCTTCGAGTGCCAGTTCGCCGACGCGCAATGCGCTCAGCGGTGTGATCTCGGCAGGCTTGACAATCACCGTACAACCGCACGCGAGCGCCGGCGCGATCTTCCACATGCCGATCATCAGCGGGAAATTCCACGGCACGATCGCGGCGACCACGCCGACCGGCTCACGCAACGTGTACGTCAATGCATCGGGCCGCACCGGCACGACCTGGCCGTTGATCTTGTCGCACCAGCCTGCGTAATATTCGAGCGTATCGATCGCGGCCGGAATGTCCTGGCGCATCACCGCGGCAATCGGCTTGCCCGCGTCGAGGCTTTCGAGCGCGGCGAGCTCGTCGAAATTCGCGCGCATCAGGCCGGCAAGACGCATCAGAATGCGGCCGCGCTCGGCGGCCCGTATCGCGTTCCATACTTTCAGTGCGGCACGCGCCGCGTGCACGGCCGCGTCCACGTCGGCGGCGCTGCCTTGCGCAACCAGTGCGATCGGCTCTTCGGTGGCGGGGTCGATGTCGACGGAATACTCGCCGCTGCCGGGCGGCAAACGCTTGCCGTCGATCAGTAAATCATGGCGCCTGAGGTCGGTTTCAGTTTCCATCATGAAGCTCCTTGCTTGAAATGCTGGCTGGGATAGTGAATGGGCTGAATACTGCGAACCGGCTCGGGATAAGAAGCGTGGCTAGGGCTCATGGAGCACGGCGCCGTCGCGCGCGACGCTCGACGCCATTCGCGTTGGCGAAGCGGACGGCGACATGTCGGCGGCATTCGAAGTCGCGCCGGCTGGCGCGGAGAACTGTGCCCAGGCGGCCGCGGCGTTGGGTCTGAGAGAACGGTTGCGGCGATGCACGAGGAGCGTCGTCAGATTCATAGCGGGCGAGAGCGGCCGGCTGACGAGCGACGGGCTCACTTCGGGCCAATGTCCGTCGACGGGTAATACGCCGATGCCGAGCCCCAGTTCGACCATGCGCAAGACCGCGGCGACATGCCCGAACTCCTGGACCGGTCTGCGCTTCACACCGTTCGAGTTAAAGGCAAGTTCGAGCGCTGAGCGCACGCCCGCGTCGCCATTCAGCGTAACGAGCGCCCATTCGTGCAACGCGCTCCATGCAACGGTGGCATGGCGTGCAAGCGGATGCGCGGACGGCATCACCGCATGCAGCGGCGTCGTGAAAACCACTTGCGCGCGCAACAGATCGCCGGCGAGCGGCTCCGCCAACGACACCACGCCGAAGTCCACCTCGCCTTGCTCGACACTCGCGAGCACACCGCTTTGCGGCTGATCCCTGACGGAGACGATCAACTCCGGATAAGCCGCCGCGCATCGTGCAAGCCCCTGTGCCACCCAGCCCGACGACAGCACCGGATTGCTCGCCAGCACCACCACACCGGTGTGTCCGTCGTAAGCAGCCCGTTCTTCACGCAGCGTCAGTTCGATTTCATCGAGCAGTCGGCCGATCCTTCGTTCGAGACTCGCGCCCGCATGAGTCAGTTCAACCTGGCGCGTGGTACGGTCGAAGAGTTTCAGTTCCACGGCTTCTTCGAGTTCGCGCACACAACGGCTCACTGCCGACTGCGTCAAATCGAACTCGCGCGCCGCGCGCGTGAAGCTGCGCTCACGCGCGACGGCGACGAACACCTTGAGTTGCTGCAACGAAACATTCATGACGCCGCCGCCGGGCACGGGCCGCTCACCCTATTCCCCTGTCTGCTCAGGCCAGCGACTCAGCCGCGAGGCCTGGCCGGCGCCGGCCACCGCCAGCACGCCTTGGGGCTCGTTGTGTGTTTCGATCCAGCGTGCGCGCATGGGGGCGAGTATGAATTTCGCCGAGATACCCGCCGCGATGGTCACCACGGCGGAGACGATGAAGACGAGACTCCAGCCGCCGGTCGCCGACAGGACCGAAGCGATCGGCACCAGCAGCGAAGCCGTGCCCTTTGCGGTGTACAAAGTGCCCGCATTGGCCGCCGCATATTTACTGCCAAAAGTATCGGCACAGATTGCCGGAAAGATCGAGAAGATCTCCCCCCAGAAGAGGAAGATCAACGCGGCGAATGTCATGAACGCATACGGATTGGTACCGTATTGCATCAGGCCGAGCAGCGCGAGACCCTCGCCGATAAAGATCACGAACATGGTGTTTTCACGACCGAGCTTGTCGGAGATGAAACCGCACAGCGGACGCGTAAAGCCGTTGCACACATTGTCGATGGAAAGCGTGGCGGTCAGCAGCGGCAAGGTCATGCCGAAGATCGTCATCGGAATGCGGGCAAGCCCCCAGTCTTTCGCGATCGGACCGATCTGCGCGGTCGCCATCAAACCGCCCGCGGCCACCGCCACGAACGACACATAGATCACCCAGAACACCGGCGTCCTGATCATCTGGCCGGGCGTGAAGTCCACCTTCGAAACGGCGAACTTTTTCTTCGCCGCGGGTTGCTGGCGCAAATTCGGCTTCTTCAATAGCAACGCGAGCGCCAGAATGCAGCCGCCTTGCAGAATGCCGAAGAAGAAGAACGTGTGCTCATAGCCCGAGCGCGTAATCATGTTGGCAATCGGAATCACCGTCACCGCCGCGCCTGCGCCGAAGCCCGCGGCCGTGAGACCGGCGGCGAGACCGCGCCGGTCCGGAAACCATTTCAACGCGTTACCCACGCACGTGCCGTACACGCCGCCCGCACCGATCCCGGCGATGACCGCTGAGACGTACAGCATCGGCAGGGTCGTCGCATACGAATTCATCACCCATGCAATGCCCGCGCATACGGCGCCGCCGGCGACCACGGGCCGAGGTCCGAACCGGTCGACGAGCCAGCCTTCGAGCGGCACGAGCCACGTTTCGGTCAGAATGAAGATGGCGAACGCAAGTTGAATGGACGCCTCGCCCCAGTGATGCCGCGCGTTCATCGGCGTGACGAACAGCGTCCACGCGTATTGAAGATTGGCGACGAGTGCCATGCACACCATGCCGATGACGAGTTGCCACCAACGGTTCGCCCAAAACACCCGGGCCTTGGTCTGCTGAGTGATATCGTCCATGAGCCTTGTCTCCACTATTGATTTAGTGCAGCCGGCCGACGTCCCGAAGGAAATCCCCTCGGGATATGCCGCGCTGTATGCGTCCCACCTTATGGTTATGACCCGAAAAGCCGTGCTCCCGGGAATATCTGATATTTGCGTCTTTAATCCGCTGCTTTAAATTCGTCCAGCTTGAATTCTTCGCTTTTCCGGAAAGTGCTTTATTCCGATCAATTAATGCTTTTTCACTGTGATGAAGCGCCGGGCCTATCGCCGGATAGGCCTTGAATCCAAGCGTTAACCCGAGTACTTTGCCGATCGTTGCGGCGGTATTTCCGCTTTCTTATACAGAGCCATGCTAGGGTCATTGCTGAATTACTAATAATTAAAGTTTGTTATTATGTTGATTCACTTTTGCTTATACATCGGCCATGACGATGCGAAATGCGACGCTGCGGCAACTCAAGGTTTTCGAAACGGTGGCGCGCCACCTGAGCTTCTCGCGCGCCGCCGAAGAATTGCATCTCACACAGCCGGCCGTCTCCACCCAGGTCCGCCAACTCGAAGAACACGCGGGGCTGCCGCTGTTCGAACAACTCGGCAAGAAGATCTATCTGACACCGGCCGGCACCGAGATGCTTCACTACAGCCGCGCGATCATCCAGCAGTTCCACGAAGTGGACGAAGCGATGAGCCAGCTCAAGGGCGTCTCCGGCGGTAAGCTGAATGTCGCGGTGATCAGCGCGGGCGACTACTTCTTTCCCCGGCTGCTGGCCGAATTCACGCGCCGCTACTCGGGTGTGGTGCTCAACCTCGCCGTGCACAACCGCGAAGAACTGCTGCATCAGCTCGCGACCAATCAGACCGATCTCGCGGTAATGGTGCGCCCGCCCCATGAAACCGACGCGACCAATGAGCCGTTCGCGCCGCACCCGTACGTGATCGTGGCGGCGCCCACGCACCCGCTTGCGCACAAGCGCAGCATCAAGATCGGTCAGTTGGCGAGCGAAGCCTTCATCGTGCGCGAACGCGGCTCGGACACGTGGAATTCGATGGAGGAAGGCTTTGCCGGACGCCTCGCCAACCTCAAGATCGCCATGGAAATCAAAAGCACCGAGACGATCAAGCAGGCCGTGATCGCGGGCATGGGCATCGCTTTCCTGTCCGCGCATACGATCAGCCTCGAACTGCAGCTCGGCCATCTGGTCGTGCTCGACGTCGAGAGCTTTCCGGTCATGCTCAACTGGTACGTGGTGCACCGCAAAAACAAGCGCCTGCCGCCGGTGGCGGTCGCGTTCAAACGCTTCCTCATGGAGGAAGGCGCGAACCTGATCGAGAAGATCACGCGCGTCAAGGAATTGAGCGTGTATAAGCAGTAGGCTATGGAGACCCAATGAAACTTTAACTATTGCGGATTCGTCAGGACTTCTATGCTGCAAGCGAGTTCCCTCACTCGCCAGCCCAGGAGGCCGATCATGAATCACGCTTCGGTTGAGTCTCGTAGCAGCGCGCACACTGCCCGTGTTGCCGCGATCCATCCCGACGATGCGCATCTGAGCGCTTACAACGCCGCTTTCAGCGACCTCGGCCTGCGTTTCCGCTGGGATCGCGCCACGCTCGACGTGCTCAAGGAGTTCAACAGCGAAGCTGCCCGGATCACCGCCTATATCGAGCGGTTTCACAGCCATCTTCACCGTGCGTACGATGCTGACTTTCTCGCTCAACTGATTCTGCACAAGAAGGCCCAGTACTTCAGCGAGTTCGCGGCGACAGGCGGCTGAGAGCGCTGGCGGGATCTCGCTGCCGCTTTGCGCCCTACTCGCCGTTTCATCTATGCGTGCCTTCATCAGGCACGCCGCGTTGTGGCGCGAGTCGCTCGAAGGTGGGCGCACATGCGTTGCCGGCCGTCCACGCTCACTCCATGCCGCTCGCTTCGACAACGTGAGTAGGCTGCCGTGCGCACATCGCCTCGCGTTATGTCGCGCAGCGTCCACGTCTGCTCTTCGCCGCCGCGCCATACGATTCGCGCCAACAGCCCGCGTTTGCCCGTCGTCAGACTATGGCTATGACTACGGCAACGCGCGGCAAAGGCAAGCGTGCCTGAATCATGTCCGCCGGACTCGTGGCCGTCGGAATACTCGCGGCTCATCATCAGATGCACACCCATCGCGCAGGCCAACGCGCTCATCGCGAGTAGCGCAGCGAATCCGAACGGCTGCGCCTGTTCAGTGACGAAACCGTAGCCGAGCCAACCGCACAGCAGCAGCGCAAGCAGATTGACGATGTCATGGCCCGGACGCGCCACCGCCGCCGGTTCCAACGCACCGCGCAGTTTGCAGAACGCAATCGCCGATGTGGCAAAGATCAACGCGCCAATGAACACGGCGACATAGAGTCCGATGCGCTCGACGTTGGCCTGCGCCGCCGACGACAGATAACGCGCAAAGCCGCCCGACATCACAGCGAGCCCCATGCCGCTGCCCAACAGGGCAACCAGGCACGGCCGCCGCGTCAGGTTGCGTCGGCGCGCCAGCCACGCGCCGGGCACCGCGCCCGCCACCGCGGCGCCGATCACGCCGTTGCTCGCGCCCATCCCCACCGCAAAAAGCCCTGCAAGTGCGGCGGCCAATGCGCCGGCGTGCCAGTCCGGTCGACGCCTCGGTCGTCGATCGAACTGCAGTTGTCCGACTGCAGCAAGCGCGACAGCCAACACGGAAGCAAACAACACAGCCAGCGAACACCACACGGTACTGTCATACGCTAGCGGCATGCATACTCCTTCGTGTCGGAATGCATGGGCACGTGCCCGATGGATCGCGCGATCGGCCGGCCGTCAGCCGGCGCTTGCCACCACCGGCTCCGCGCCGGCCACGGCCGCCGCGCGCGCGGCGTTCAAGCTGTTGCTGAGCGTGCCGATCCCCTCGACCGTAATCGATACCGTCGCGCCATCCCTGATCGACCCGACGCCGACCGACGTGCCGCACGCGATCACATCGCCCGGTTCGAGCGTGAGATCCTGCGAGATCAGACTCACCTGCTCGGCGGGCGAGAAAACCATGTCGGCGAGCGGATAGTTCTGCCGCTCCACGCCGTCGAGCGTCGTGACAAGACGCGCTCGTTGCCAGTCGAAACCGGAGACGATCGCCGGCCCGATGCAGCAAAACGTATCGAAGCCCTTCGCCCGGCACCATTGCGGAAAGTGCGGATTCTCGTTCAGCAGGTCGGCAGCGGTGACGTCGTTGACGAGCGTGTAGCCGAAAATCGCTTCGGCCACCTCTTCGACGCTCGCATCGCGGCAGCGCCGCCCGATCACGATACCGAGCTCGCCTTCATAAACGATCCTGCCCGCGTAGCTGAGCGGCCGCTGGATCGGCTCATCCGCGCCGATCACCGAACCGGCCGGTTTCAGCAGGAACAGCGGATGCGTCGGTACGGGCTTGCCAAGCTTCGCCGCCAGCGCGTGATAGTTGTTCCACAGCGCGACGATCTTGCCGGGCGCGCACGGCGCAAGCGGCGTCAGCGCACGCGTCGACAGCACGGCGCCGGTCGGCACCGGCTGATCGAGACTTTCATATTCGTGCAGATATCCCCCCTCCACACGGCCGAACACGACGCCGCCGTCGCTCGACATGAATCGCATCCACGTATCCATACGTCGCTCCTTGTGCGCCTAGATCGCGCCGGCTGTGCGCAGTGCACTGATCTGTTCGGGCGAATAGCCGAGTTCGGCCATGACTTCGTCGGTATGTTCGCCGAGCAGCGGTGAACGCATGACTTCGGTCGGGCTGTCGGACAGTTTGATAGGATTGCCGACCGTCAGGTATTTGCCGCGAGTCGGATGATCCACTTCGACGATCGTGCCGGTTTTGCGCAACGAAGGCTCTTCGGCGATTTCCTTCATGGATAGGATCGGTCCGCACGGAATGTCGTATTTGTTGAGAATCTGCATGGCCTCGAACTTGGTCTTCGTCATGGTCCAGCGCTCGATCTCGGCGAAGATGTCCTTCAGGTGAGGCAGACGCGCGGCGGGCGTCGCGTAATCGGGATCTGTCGCCCACTCTTCCTTGCCGATCACATTGCAGATCTTCGCCCATACCGGCGCCTGCGTGATGAAGTAGATATACGCGTTGGGGTCCGTCTCCCAGCCCTTGCACTTCAGGATCCAGCCCGGCTGACCGCCGCCGGATGCATTGCCCGCGCGCGGCACCGCTTCACCGAACTGTCCGTTCGGATATTGCGGATACTCTTTCATCGTGCCGGTGCGTTCGAGCCGCTGCTGATCGCGCAGCTTCACGCGGCACAGATTGAGCACGCCGTCCTGCATCGCGGCGAGCACGCGCTGGCCGCGTCCGGTGTGCGTGCGCTGATAAAGCGCAGTGACGATGCCGAGCGCCAGATGCAAGCCGGTGCCGCTATCGCCGATCTGCGCGCCCGTCACGACCGGCGGGCCATCGTCGAAGCCTGTGGTCGAGGCCGCGCCGCCCGCGCATTGCGCGACGTTCTCATAGACCTTGCAATCCTCGTACGGCCCTGGGCCGAAGCCCTTCACGGAAGCGACGATCATGCGCGGATTCAACTCCTGAATCCGCTCCCACGTGAAGCCCATGCGGTCCAGCGCGCCCGGCGCGAAGTTCTCCACCAGAACGTCGCATTTCTGGATCAGCGCTTCGAGTACCTGCTTGCCTTCGGGGTTTTTCGTATCGATCGTGACCGAGCGCTTGTTGTGGTTGAGCATCGTGAAGTAGAGGCTGTCCACCTCGGGAATGTCGCGCAACTGCTCGCGCGTGATGTCGCCCGCGCCCGCCCGCTCGACCTTGATCACATCCGCGCCGAACCATGCCAGCAGTTGCGTGCAGGTGGGTCCGGATTGCACATGCGTGAAGTCGAGAATGCGCACACCGTCGAGTGCTTTGCTCATGTCCTGTCTCCTGAAGGGCCGGGCTTATTTGTGCATGGTTTGGAAAAGCGGTGAACGCGCGAGGCCGAACTGGAGGAAGTACTACGCTAAGATCCCGATTCGGCACGTTTGATATATCACATACCATATTTTTAACATCGTCAAGCGGGGTTTATCCCGCACTACGACTGCCACGCGATCATTTCGGCCAGGCGGCGCAAACAAAAAAAGCCCGCGGCGCTTCCGCCGCGGGCCCTTCTTGCCAACTTGCCGATCAACCGCCGCCCAGCCGAGCGTCAGTCCAGAAAATCGCAATTCGCCTCGACAAATGCGGCGAGATCCAGCGAGTGCTGACGCGTGAGACGCTCGGCCAGTTCGGTATCCCGCTGCTCCAGCGCCTCGATAATGCGCAGGTGGTCGACGATCGAGCGCGAAGCGCGGTCGCTCTGCGAAATGGTCATGCGGCGAATCGCCCGCACGTGAATGAAGATGTTCTTGATCGTGTCGAGAATGATCTGCGACCTGGATAGTTCGACGATCGCCTGATGAAAGGCGATATTGGCGTCCGAATACTCGGCGATATGCTCAGCGGGCGTCGCGTCGCGGAAGTTGTCGAACATATGGCGCAGGCGGGCAATTTCCTCGTCTGTGGCGTGCAAGGTGGCAAGACGCGCCGCCATGCTTTCGAGCGCGGCCCACATCTGGATCATTTCGACGATTTCGCGCTTGCTCTTGCGCACGATATAGATGCCGCGCCGCGGCACCATACGCAGAAAACCTTCCTGCTCGAGCAGCGTCATGGCCTCGCGCACCGGCGTGCGGCTCACGCCGAGCGATTCGCTCAGCACGCGCTCGTCGAGACGGATTTCCTCGCGGTTCTGGTAGATGTCCGCGTCCGCAATCGCCTGGCGGAGCATGGCATACGCCTGATCGCGCAGGCTCGCGCTCGCGCCGATCGGCTGCAATGACAACGTTAAAGGGGTGGCCACTGCTTCAGTTTGAAGTTCTGACGACATTCATCGCCTCTTGTTGAACATGTGCACGGTACGGGGCCGGCATGGCTGCGCCGCGTTGCTCGCCCAAGCCCACGAACCGACCATGTTGCGCTGCAAGCTGCGCAACCGGTTGCGGAATCCAGCGAGTCAGCAGAACCGTGGCCGCAGCGCCCAAACCCACGACAGCAGCAGCAAACAGCGAGAGAGGAACAAATTCCATTTGTAACTCCGAATGATTGAGTGAAGGAATGACTCAATCATATGCTGCAATGCCGCAAAAATCAATATTCCGTATGTAGTATATCAGTGACTGTGGTATCGAGATCGAACCTTCAAGGTAGCACGGCTGCCCTACAGACGGTTCCTCGCGGCGCCCGAACCTGGCGACGCTCGGTGTAAACGCGCAATATCGATCGAAGGCGGATTGTGGGATCGGTCTCGCCTCATTAACCTTCGGACATCCTGCGACCGATCGCGAGCGGCAACGCCCCTCTTCCCGCGCGACTGCGGCAGTCAGAAAGTTCAAGGAGACACTGTGATGAGCACCACCCTCCCAACGGCCGCGATGGCCGACAACCGCAACGCGCGCAGCCGGGCCCGCAAAGCGGCGCTCGGCAGCTTCGTCGGCGCCGTGGTCGACTGGTACGACTTCCTGCTGTATGGCATCGTCGCCGCGCTCGTTTTCAACGCCGAGTTCTTCCCCAAGGTCAGCCCGGCGATGGGGACGCTTGCCGCGTTCGCTACCTTCGGGGTCGGTTTTCTGTTCCGTCCGCTCGGCGGCTTCGTGTTCGGACACTTCGGCGACCGCTTCGGACGCAAGCGCATGCTCGTGCTCACGGTCATGATGATGGGACTTTCCACCGCCGCGATCGGCCTGCTGCCGTCGTTCGCCACCATCGGCTGGCTGGCGCCGGTGCTGCTCGTGACATTGCGCGCGATGCAGGGCTTCGCGGTGGGCGGCGAATGGGGCGGCGCGGCGCTGATGGCCGTGGAAAGCGCACCTGAGAAGAAGAAAGCGTTTTACAGCAGCGGCGTGCAGGTCGGCTACGGTGTGGGCCTCGTGCTCTCGACCGGGCTGGTCGCGCTCATCAGCCGTGCGATGGATAACGCCTCGTTCCTGAGCTGGGGCTGGCGCCTGCCCTTCCTGTTCAGCGTGGTGCTGGTGCTGATCGCGCTGTGGATCCGCTCGAGCATGGAAGAGTCGAAGGAGTTCATCGAGAAAGTCGGCGAGCACGGTGAACACAGCGTGCGCCTGCCGATTGTCGAAGCGTTGCTGCGGCACCCGAAGGCTTTCCTGCTGATCATCGCGCTGCGACTCGCCGAGTTGTTCACGATGTATATCGTGACCGCCTTCGCGCTTAACTACTCGACGGCGAACCTGCATATGCCGCGCGAATTTTTCCTCAGCATCGGTCTGCTGGTCGGCGCGCTGAGTTGCGTGACGATTCCGTGCTTCGCCGCGCTGGCGGATCGCTTCGGCCGCCGCCGTGTATATATGATCGGCGCGCTGGTCGGCATGCTGAGCGCAGTGCCGTTCTTCCTCGCGCTGGAAGCGCGCTCGACGGTATGGATCGTGGTCTTTGCCGTCATGCTCGCCAACCTCGCGCACGACATGGTGGTGAGCGTGCAGCAGCCCATGTTCACGGAACTGTTCGGCACCGAGTATCGCTACAGCGGCGCGGGTGTGGGCTATCAGGTGGCGAGTGTGGTTGGCGGCGGCTTCACGCCGTTCATTGCGGTGGCGCTGGTCAATTTTGCCGGCGGCTCCTGGCATCCGGTGGCCGCTTATCTGGCGGTGGGCTGTCTGATCTCGTTGCTCGTGGCGGCCAGGATGAGAACCGGGCGCACCGTCGCCTGATGCTCTGATACAGCACCGCCAGAAACGGGCCGGCGTGGCGAAAGATGCCACTGCCGGCCCGTTTCGTTTCGGGTATCCGGTAGTTTATTCCGGCCATTCGCTCTGCGGTGCCGCGCTTCGACGGGGTACGGTCGTGTTTCACCCAGGCAAACACCTTATGTTTTTTCATCTCATATTGCAAAGGCCATGATCGCCCCCTATCGTTCATCGGTGCTATTTTTGTCGTGGATTTGAGCGCTTGATATGTAATTTGAATACATATATCGACGGCTTCGAAATCCGCGACTTATACGCCGCGACGCCTAAAGCATTCGTAATGAAGCGCCGATAACAACTAATTCGTCACCGGAGACCGACCATGAGTAGCATCACCGAGCCGAGCGGGAATTCAGGCTCTGCCCCATTCTTTTCCAAACAGGCCACCGTTGCGAAACCGGGTTTTTCGCGCTGGATGGTTCCGCCCGCAGCCCTCGCCGTCCATCTGTGTATCGGCCAGGCGTATGCCTTCTCCGTGTTCAACGGCCCGCTAACCAAAGTCATCGGCATTACGCAGTCCAGCGCGGATGACTGGTCGCTGACTTCGCTCGGCTGGATCTTTTCGCTGGCGATCGTGTTCCTCGGTTTGTCGGCGGCCTTCGCCGGTAAGTGGCTCGAACGCGTCGGCCCGCGCCGCACCATGTTTACCGCGGCCTGCTGCTTCGGCGGCGGCTTCCTGGTTTCCGCGCTCGGCGTGTATCTGCATCAGATCGTCCTGCTCTATCTCGGCTACGGCGTGATCGGAGGCATCGGGCTGGGCCTCGGTTATGTGTCGCCGGTGTCCACGCTGATCCGCTGGTTTCCGGACCGCCGCGGCATGGCGACCGGCATGGCGATCATGGGCTTCGGCGGCGGCGCGATGATCGCCGCGCCGTTGTCGGTGGCGTTGATGAACCACTTCCGCAGCGCCACCAGCATCGGCGTGGCGGAGACGTTCATCGTGCTCGGCATTGCGTACTTCATCTCGATGACGATCGGCGCACTCGCAATCCGCGTACCGCCGGCAGACTGGAAGCCGGCCGGTTGGACGCCGGCCGCGACCGGTCAGAACAAGATGATCTCGCGTAACCACGTGCATATCGACCAGGCGCTGAAGACGCCGCAGTTCTATCTGATCTGGCTCGTGTTGTTCCTGAACGTGACGGCCGGCATCGGCATTCTCGGCCAGGCCTCCGTAATGATTCAGGAGAGCTTCAAAAACACGGTGACGGCAGCGGCGGCAGCCGGTTTCGTGGGTCTCCTGTCGCTCTTCAACATGGGCGGGCGTTTCGTATGGGCGTCGGCGTCGGACTGGATCGGCCGCAAGAACACCTACTTCATCTTCTTCGCGCTCGGCGCGGTGCTGTATTACCTGGTGCCGGGTTTCGCGGCGTCCGGTCAGATGGCCCTTTTCGTGCTCGCCTACTGCGTAATCCTGACGATGTACGGCGGCGGCTTCGCCACCGTGCCCGCATATCTCGCCGACATGTTCGGCACGGCGTTCGTCGGCGGCATTCACGGCCGACTGTTGACGGCGTGGGCCGCGGCGGGTGTCGCCGGCCCGGTGCTGGTGAACTACATTCGCGCCTATGAAGTCGCGCACGGCGTGGCCAAGGCGGACGCCTACACGATGACCGTGCACATCATGGCCGTGCTGCTGGTAGTCGGCTTCGTCTGCAACCTGCTAGTCAAGCGTGTGGACGACAAGCACCACATGACCGACACTCAACTCGCCAAAGGCGCCTAAGGAGACTTCCATGTCGACCGTTCAAGCAGCGAATCAAACAAGCAAGGTCAAACTCGCCGTCTTCTGGCTCTACGTGACGCTTCCGCTGGCATGGGGCGTGGTCAACACGCTCTCGCAGGCAATGAAACTTTTCCAGTAAATATCCTGTTCGGCACCCCGCGTGTTCAGACGGCGGGGTGCCGGCAACGAGCGTGACTCGCCGCCTGTCTATCGGCGCATATCCAATGCGCCGATCCCCTGCCTTCCCGCTACCACTGATACGCCGCGCCCGCCGTGACCGCCGTCGTGGCGGAACTGATGCCCGCGCCGAGCTTCACCTTCAGACTCTGCGTGACTCGCGCCGACAATCCCACCGCCACCGCCTGATAGCCCTTGTAACCGGCCGTGCCAACCCCGATTGCAAGGTTCTTGCTTGAATCGACTTCGGGGATCGCGGTCAATGCCAGCGCCGATGCCGTTCCGGAGTAAGCATTGCGCGCCATGTCGCTCAGGCCGCCCTGGAACTGCTGCATGTTCACGGCATCCGTAGGTGCCTGGCCTGGCGCGACATTGGTGATGCGGCGCTCGCTGCCGGACGAGCCCACGGAAACCGTGTTCGTCACATCGGCCACCGAGCCCTCGCCGATCGCCACCGAGTTCGGCGCGGACGCTTTCGCGCCGCCGCCGATCGCGACGGAACCGTTACCGATCGCCTGCGCCGCGTTACCGGAACTGTTGACGGATACATACGGCGTGCCGGTAGTCTGATTGTTCCGCACGGTCTGGACCAACTGGTTCAGCGTGCTGACATCCTGGTTGGTGTTCCAGAGTTGCGCTCCGGTCACTGCGTCGGTGCTGGTGGCCGATAGATTGGCGTCCTTCAGGTTGGTCAGTTGCACCTTCGGCACATTGACCGCCGTGCCGCCGAGCGTGATCCTGTCGTGCGCCGAACTGTCGTACTGCACCGCGTTCGCGACCGCCCCGTTGAGACTGCCGATGGTGGTTTGCAGACCGGCGATATCGCTGCTATTTTGCGTGACGCGACCATCCAGGTTGGTGATCGCACTGCCGACATTGTTCACCACGGTGCCGCCCACGCTATACGACGGCGCCGTCATCGAACCGTCCGCATTGACAGTGGCCCCGCCGCCCAGCGCCACCGCCGTGCTCGCGGCCTGCGCATGCAGTTGCGAGCCGTTGACCGCGTCGCTGCTCGTCGAACTGACGGCGCCCGGCGCCACGCCCGTGACGATCCGATTGCCCGCCGTACCCGACATATTGATCAGATTGCCGTTCGTCGTCGCACCGACACTGATGACGCGGGATACCGGATCTTGCGTCACCATGCCGATGCCGCCGTTCTCCATGTTCTGCTGCAACGTGCTGAGGCCGTTGTCGAGCGAACCGAGCGCGTCGCCGACCGTGGTTTGCGTGCCGCCTTGCATGTGATAGCTGGGGCCGCTCAGCGAACCGTCGGCATTGATCTGCGCGCCGCCGCCCAACGCGGCCACCATTGGTTTGAACTGCGCGAGATTGACCGCGGAAGCCTCCGTGGTGCCTGCCGCGATTCCGGTCAGCTCGCGTGCGCCGCCGGTGCCGGCGAAGTCGACGCGGGCGCCGTCCGTGCCCTTCGCCACGGTGAGATTGCGCGACGCCTGATCCTGTTGAACAAGCCCGATCTCGCCGTTCGTGATCTGGTTCGTGATGTTGGTCACGTCGCCTTCGATCGTGGTGGTGCGCTGGTCGAGATGGCTGATGTTCGTCGTGTTGTCCGTCACGCGCTGGTCGAGACTGCTGATGTTCGTCGTGTTGTCCGTTACCCGCTGATCGAGGTTCGTGATGCTGCCGGTGTTCTGCGCGACAGCCTGATTGGTGGCAAAGAGTTGCTGGCCGTTGACAGCGTCCGTGCTGTCGGCGGCGAGATTCGCGGCGCGCACGTTGGTGAGCCGAACCGGCGCGGCACCGTTGCCGAGCGTGATGATGTCGTGCGTTGCCGAATCGTACTGAACCGAATTAGCGCCCGCCTGGACACTGGTGGTGACGGCAGCAGCGAGCGCGGACCCCACGTCGCTGTAAGTGCTTCCTCCGATGCTGTACGCCGGCCGTTTGAGCGACCCATCCGCATTGACGGTCGAGCCGCCGCCCAGCGCCGCCGCCGTGCTGGCAGTGTTCGCATAGAGTTGCGCGCCGTTGATGGCTTCGCTGCTGGCCGCACCGACCGCGCCGGCCGTGAGGCCGCCGATCACGCGATTTCCACCCGTGCCCGCCACGCTGACACGCGTGCCGGTCGTGGATGCGCCGATAAGAATGTCGTGAGAAGCGGCATTCTGCGTGACGAGTCCGACCGTGCCGCCGCTGATCTGCGACTGCAACGATGACAGGCCCGTATCGAGCGAACTGAGCGCGTTGCCGACCGTGGTCTGCGTGCCGGCTTGCACGTGATACGTGGGGCCGGCTACCGAGCCGTTGGCATTGACCGTCGCGCCGCCGCCGAGCGCCGCGACGACCGGGCTGAGCTGGGCCAGATTCACCGCCGAGCCCGCGCTCGTACCCGCCGCCACGCCGACCAGCTCGCGCGATCCCGTCAATCCGGTGAAGTCGACGTGCTTGCCGTCCGTGCCCTTCGCCACGCTCAGATCGCGCGTCACGGAGTCCTGCTGAACCAGCCCCGTCTTGCCGTTACTGATGTTATTGACGTTGTTGGTGATGTTGGTGATGTCCGCGGTATTTTTCCCGACCGCCTGATTGGTGCCGTAGAGCTGCGCGCCCGTCACCGCGTCCGAACTGGCTGCGCTCAAGGTAGCGTCCGCGACGTTGGTGAGCTTGACCGGCGTGACGGTGTTACCGAGCGTCGCGACGTCGTGCGCCGGGGTGTCGTAACGCAGCGCGTCCGCACTGCCGGCGGCGCTGCCTGAAACAACCGCCGCGAGTGCCGCGCCCACGTCGTGGTACGTTGTCCCGCCGACGGTGTAGGCCGGCGCGACCACCGCACCGTTCGGATCGATCAGCGCGCCGCCGCCCAGCGCTTCGGCCACGCCGGACAGCTGGCCGACGTTGGCCGCGTCGGTGGGCCGCGTGCCGGCTGCGACGTAGGTGATCTGGCGGCCCTGCGTCAGGCTGCCCACCGACACGACGTTGACGCGATCGGCGATCGAATCGGAGCCCAATGCGACTGAACCCGTACCGCTGGCCGATGAATTCCCGCCGATGACAATCGAACCCTTAGCGGTGGGATTGATGAACGAGTTGTAGCCGATCGCCACGGAACCACTCGAAGCAGCACTCGCGAAGGAGCCGAGCGATATCGTATTCATTGCGGCTGACCGGGAGTTGTAACCGACCGCCACCGAGTTATTCGAAAGGGCGACCACCATCGCGCCCGCACCGACGGCGGTCGAATTCACCGAACCCACTCCTGCCGCCGATCCGACTGCGGTCGAAGCGTCGGAACCGGCAATCGAGGCCGAGCCGACGGACAACGCGTTAAAGCCGGTTGCCGCGGCCGTTGGGCCGATCGCCATCGCGTTCAGGTCGGTCGACGCGCTGGTGCGCGCGCCCAGAACGACATTGGGGCTCACGGCTATATAGTCGGTCACTGGCGTAGTCACGGCCGCCCCCAGCAAGCTGGTCCGGTTCGAGCTGACCGTGACTGGCGGCGTCGCCGCGTCGAGCGCCGGATTGCCCGTGAATACGTGCGCATTATCGATCGCGGCTGCCAGGTCTGCGGGCCTCGCGGCATCGTCCGTGGCCGGCGGCACGGCCGGGCCCGCCGCCAGCGCCTGCGCGACGCTGAGACAGTCCGGCTCCGATGACGCACATTCCCCGGCGGCTGCCGGCTGCGAAAACGCCAGCGCACCGAGCAGCCCGGCACTCGCCGCTACCAGCGAACCACGCACCGAAGCCCCTTTTGCACCGAGACTTTTCGTCATTTCGGACGCGGCTGCATATGTGCGGGTCGTTTTGTTCCACACGGTCTTATAGGACTTGTTCAACATACCTCCCTACTCTTTTTATAGAAGACTCAAGCACAAGGTTTTTCTTATGCAATCCTAACTATTTAGCTAGAACCATTAGAAACTTAAGATGGCATCGCGCTTCGCCTCGCCGCAAAGCCGCAGAACACGAATATACCTTGTAGAGCTATTTTTTAGCTTATATTAGAAAAGCGGCATAGCCCATTTAAGACGCAAAATGCCAAACGTCTTAAATTGCGCCGAGTGTTTTTAGTCTTTTCTAAGACACAGTTCTAATTTGTCCAAAAACAGCACATCGGGATAGTGCGAATCGCGGCTGAAGCTTTCAAACGGACGAGCATCGACCGCAACGAGTCTATCCTCGATAGCTAAACAGACGTCATACAAGAGAACCACACCGAAGAAGCGGGAACTGATACGGCGGACCACGCCGTGTCGAGACAGATCTGTCAGCCGCCCACAGCCTGCAGGTGCATCGGGAAAGTGATTTCGAAGATCGTGCCCTTGCCTTCATGCGAGTCGAAACGAATCTCGCCCTCCAGCACCCGGCACAACTCCTTGACGATCGCGAGGCCCAGACCGGCGCCGGGAATGTCGTCGGCGGCGGCGCGCTCGAACTCCTTGAATACGCGCTCCCGGTCCGATGAGTCGATGCCCACGCCCGTGTCGGACACACGCAGGCACCAGCGATCGTCCTGCGCGGCCGTCATGCTCAATTCGACCTGCCCGGCCCGGGTATATTTGGTCGCGTTGGTCAGCAGGTTGAGCGCGACCTGCTTGAGTTTGAGACGGTTGGACACGACCATCTGCAGCGCGCCGTCGAAGACCGTCTGCAAGCGCAGCCCTTTGCCTTCAATTGCGGGTTCACACGAGATCACCAGCTCGTCGAACAGCTCACGCAGCGAGAAGCTTTCCAGCACGAGCGGACTGGCGTCGCCGAGCACCACTGAATACTCGACCAGTTGGTCGACCAGCGTTTTCATATCGGCGGCCTGACGATTCGCGAGCGCGAGCGCCGTGTCGATTCGGGACGGCGCCCTGCTGATCACTTGCAGCGCCATCGAAAACACGTTGAGAAAGTTGCGCAGATCGTGCACGACGCTGCGCGTGATCTGCATGCGTGATTCGTACAGATCGCCGACCAGCCGCTGTTTGAGCGTCAGTTCGTGATTGGCGAGCTCGAGGCGCCCGGTGTAGTCGTCGATTTTCCGGTCGCGCTCGTTGACGACCTCGCGGATCGAGGTCAACGTGACGAAGCTGACGGCTTCGTCGATGAAATGCCGCGCCCGCTCCTCATGACGCCGCGTGAAATACGGCCGGGCTTCGCTGAATTCGACGATCGCGCCGGTCAGCATCTGCCGGAACAGATCGAGCTCGCGCACCAGTTCGTCGATCCGATAGCCCTGCTTCCAGCGCAATTTGCCGTGCAGGCGCGCGTCGCGCTTGATCGCGCCCTCGGCGTGGTCGAGATCCTGGTTCTCCAGCACGCTGCAGATTTCGTCAAGAATGTTCGGGATATGATCGGCCAGTTGTTCGTAGGTCAGCCGGTCTGATTCGGTCAATTCTGCGTCGTGAAAAACGGCCTTCATCCACCGCTCGGTCAGATCGACCTGTTGCAGACGCAACTGTTTGGCAAAAGCGGTAAGCGGCAGTGCGTGCGAGTCCGTCATGTGGGAGACCTGGCGCCGCATGGCGGCGAAAATAGGTGTTCCGCGCCACCCCGACGAACGCTTCGGGGTATACCTGACGCGACCGCAGGGACTGCAAACCGCGCTCAGGAGGCAAAGAGTGAGCGCTTCGCAAGCCGCCCGGGCGCCTCCAGTATGCGCGATTTGCGGAACAAAAATTAACCAGGGTAAGGACGCGTCCGAACCGCCGCGCCGAAAGTAGTTGCCTTTCAGGCTTGCGCGCCGCGCCTTCAGATCTTTTCGAACAGCACGTCCTGTGCGCCTTCCCACAACACCTTGGCGCCGAGTTCGCGCAGCCTTTCCTTGCCTTCGACAATGGTCAGAAAGTGATTGCCCGCGAGTTGTCCTAGCTTGCTCGCGAAGCAACACGAGCCGTACGCGAGAATGATCTCGGTTTCGCTGTAGCCGCCAGGGTAGAACAGAATGTCGCCGACCGACGGATGGCTCGTGTGGTTCTCGAAGCCGACCGCCACGCCGTCGTTCTCGAGCTTGAAGTCGCCGAGCGGCACCCAGCAGCCTTCGCCGCTCCAGCGCACGTGGATGATCTTCTGCCGGTACGGCAGGAGCCTCAGGAAGGCCGCCACGGTATGCGGCGCGTCCGGATGGGTTTCGGCGGTAAAGACATGGCCGCAGGAGGTGATTCGAAGTCGGGTCATCGCCAGGTTTCCAGTGTGACGGGTTGAATGGAATGGTCGGTCGGACGCGAGGCGAGGCGGGCCAGGCAGCGGGCGCACTATTCTGTCGTCCTGTGCAAGGCTTCGACAGATACAGTTGCTGTTTTGCCGGTCGGGCCAATTGAACCCAAGCCCGCGTTCCGTGCGGATGGCGCCCGCCCGGCCATGACGGCACGCGCATGCCAGGTCGCACTGTCCGATCGCCACGAAAGTTCGTAGTTTGCAAGCCGCGCAATGCGCAGCACACTGCGCAAAGTGCGTGATTCCCAAGGCGGCTCATCGGACAGTCCCTCCCGGCGACCCAAGGCGGTCCGCCGTCAAAGACAGCACGACAGCACTGCGGCATTGCCCGGAGGCGAAAGCGGCAAGGCTCCGGGTGCCCTCATCCGGCTGTCTTGACGCTTATGCCGCCGTTCCGCCACTGCCCGCTGACCAGCCGGCCACTTCCGGCCGCGCAATCCGTACTTCAGCCGCGCAGCCGGTAGGCGAGCGGCGTCACGCCGTAGTCACGCTTGAACTGCACGGAGAAATGACTGGCATTCTCGAAACCAACCGCAAGCGCGATCTGCAGCACGGTCTGATCGGTCGCATACAGCAGCCGCGCCGCTTCCTCGAGCCGCAAACGCGTGACGAACTGATGCGGCGTTTCACCGGTCTCGCGGCGAAACACGCGCGCAAAGTGAAAGCTGCTTAACCCCGCCTGTGCGGCCAGTTCGCTGATTGCCAGATCCCCGGCGAGATTGGCGCGGATATAGTCGGTCACACGGCGGATCCGGCGCGGCACGAGGCGTTCCGGGCACGCCGGCAATCCGGCCGGTGATCCCGCCAGCGCAGAGCGGCCGCGCGAATAATGCTGCAAGAGATGCGCGGCAAGCGCGTGAACCAGCGCATCGACATAGAGACGCGAGTCGGCGGGATCCGCAGCGGCGCGATGCAATGCAGCAAGCATCGCGGCGACCACCGGGTCGCGAAACTGCATCGCGTCGCCGAGCGACAGCTCGCGGGAGCCGCCAAGCTCCATCTGATCGGCGACGCTGTCGATCAGACTGCGCTCGATGTGCAAGTGGACGGTCGACAGCGGCTCATCGCTGATCGAACGCCAGCGCCATGAGATCGGCACGGGCGGCACGAACCAGACGTCGCCCACCCGCAGATCGGCGCTCTCCCAGCGCCCGTTCAGGTTGCGTTCGAGATGCTCGGCGCCGCTCGCGAGGGTCATCAGCGTGAGGTCCTGGAGGCCGGGCGCTTCCAGCAGTTCCTGCTCGACCGGTTCGAGGTACGAGCGCAGCACGAGGTGCCGCCACGGGCGATTCACGCTCGAGACCAGTTTCTGGCCTGCCATGTAGCGATCGTAGGCAAGCGTCGTTGTCAGCTTTGGAATTCGTGCCATCACGTCCATTCCCAGGAGGTGCCATATGAAGAGTGAACCCCGCCATACCCGTGTTGCCAATCCGCTATCGGAGCAAGAACTCAAAAATGATAGCAAGGAACCGGCTACCGTAATTTCTGGAAATAGCTAATCATTCAGCTTGTCGTCTTTCACGCGTTTCGAACGCTGGAGCTACCGTTTAATGGAACACGAATGCGATACGCTGCCGCACTGGCTGACCGGCTCGCCGCAAGGCGAAGCCGGGCACCCGTCGGCAGCTTGCAACTCGACGGTTGCCGCCCAACCGGCCTACCCGGCCGGCACGCGGCAACCCGAGAAATCAGCCCACGCGGCTGAAGCATCCAGGGCACACAACCGCACTGCAACAGGCGTCGCGCCCACGGGCTTTCTCACACTCTTCACCGAGGAGGAGATCGGCACGCCCTCGCCCGCCGCGCGGCGCGCCGCACCGGTCATCAGTCCGCTGGTGCGCTTTGGCAGCGCGCAGGACCGCATCGAATTCGTGCGGCAGCGCATCAGGCAACTGGGCTTCGACTCGTTCAGCTATTCGGCCACGCGCACGTCGGCGCATCACAAGACGATGTTCGTGCTGACCAGCTACGAGTCGCAGAGCTGGCTCATGCGCTATTTCCGCGAGCGTTATTTCGAACTCGACCCGCGCGTCGCACTCGCCTCGCCGACCGGTATGCCGTTTCTCTGGAACACGGCCGACATGCGCGCCGATCTGCCGCGCGCGCAAATGCGCAGCGAGCGGCTTGGCGGCCTGATCGACATGCTGGAGGCGACCGGGCGCAAAAGCGGGATCCTCACGCAAATGCCGCTGCCCGAACCTGAGTTGAGCGCGAGCCTGTGCTTCAACTCGGAGACCGGCAATCCCCGCTGGATGACCGAATCGATCGTGGCGGAAACGCTAATGTTCGCGCACATGATCCACGAATTCATCTGGACGCACGCGAAGAGCGTGATCGGCATCGCGCCCGCGCAGCAGCAGCGCGTCACGCTGAGCGAATTGCAGCATGCGGTGCTGCGCGCGGTCGTGCAGGGTCAGCGGGACAAGGAGATCGCGTACTTCCTCGGACTGTCGCCGCATAACGTCGACTATCACCTGCGGCGTCTGCGGCAGTTGTTCAACGTGCGCAACCGCGTCCAGTTGATCAATGTCGCGCAGGCGTATGTGTCGTAGAAGTTAAGCTGGAAAGAGCGCCGTGGCCGGCATGCCGGTGGGGGTCGGCACAGGAAACGATGGCGAACCGGCCGTGCGCCGGTTCGCCATCCGCCCGGTTAGCTCTTGAGCCGGTAGCCGGTCTTGAAGATCCACGCAACGATCAGCAGAAACACCGCGAGGAACAACGCCGTCATGCCGAGGCTCACCTCGACGTTCACGTCGGCGAGCCCATAGAAACTCCAGCGGAATCCGCTGACCAGATAGACGATCGGATTGAACAGCGTCACGACCCTCCAGAAAGGCGGCAGCATATTGACCGCGTAGAAGCTGCCGCCGAGGAAAGTCAGCGGTGTGATGATCAGAAGCGGCACCAGTTGCAGTTTCTCGAAGCTGTCCGCCCAGATACCGATAATAAAACCCAGCAGACTGAACGTGAGCGCCGTGAGTACGAGAAACAGGATCATCCAGAACGGATGCTGCACCTGCAGCGGCACGAACAATCCGGCTGTCGCGAGAATGATCAGCCCCAGCAGAATCGATTTGGTGGCCGCCGCGCCCACGTAACTCACCACGATTTCCAGGTACGACACCGGCGCGGACAACAGTTCGTAGATCGTGCCGGTAAAGCGCGGAAAGTAAATCCCGAACGACGCATTCGAAATGCTTTGCGACAACAGCGACAGCATGATCAAACCCGGCACGATAAACGCGCCGTAACTAATGCCGTCCACTTCCTTGATGCGCGAGCCGATCGCCGCGCCGAACACGACGAAATAAAGCGAAGTCGAAATCACCGGCGCGATGATGCTCTGCATCAGCGTGCGCCAGGTGCGCGCCATCTCGAACTTGTAGATCGCGCGGATTGCGTAGAGATTCATTGGTCACCTCGGAGCAGACTGACGAAGATGTCTTCGAGCGAACTTTGCGTGGTCTGCAGATCCTTGAAGCGGATGCCGGCGTCGTCGAGCGCCTTGAGCAGCGCGATGATGTCGGTGCGCCCGCCCTCACCCTCGTATGTGTAGATCAACTCGTTGCCGCCCTTCGCGACGGCGAGCCCGTAGCCGGCGAGCGAAACCGGCACTTGCGCGAGCGGGCTCTCCAGTTGCAGCGTCAACTGCTTTTTGCCGAGCTTGCGCATCAACTCCGTTTTCTCTTCGACCAACATGATTTCGCCCGCGTTGATTACGCCGATGCGGTCGGCCATTTCTTCGGCTTCGTCGATATAGTGCGTGGTGAGGATGATCGTCACGCCGCTCTGCGCCAGCGAGCGCACCAGTTTCCACATGTCGCGGCGCAACTCCACGTCCACGCCGGCAGTCGGTTCGTCGAGGAACAGCACGCGCGGTTCGTGCGAGAGCGCCTTGGCGATCAGCACGCGGCGCTTCATGCCGCCCGAGAGCGTGATGATCTTGCTATCGCGCTTTTCCCACAGCGACAGGTCGCGCAGCACCTTTTCGACGTATGCGGGGTTTTTCGGCTTGCCGAACAGGCCGCGGCTGAACGACACGGTCGCCCAGACGGTTTCGAAGGCGTCGGTGGTCAACTCCTGCGGCACCAGGCCGATCAGCGAGCGCGCGGCGCGATAGTCGTTCGCAATGTCGCGGCCGTCCACCGTTACGCTGCCTTCGCTCGCTTTGACGATGCCGCAGATAATGCTGATGAGAGTCGTCTTGCCCGCGCCGTTCGGGCCGAGCAACGCAAAGATTTCCCCACGGTTGATCGCCAGATTGATGTTCTTGAGTGCATGAAAACCGCTGGCATAGGTTTTCGACAGGTTCGTGACCGAGACGATTGGCTGCATGGAATCGATGATGGCAGACACCGTTGTTTGATTGGAAGGAGCGGTGTTGAAGCGCCGCCGCACCCGCAATGTAATGGAAAGTGCGAAAGCGTGCAGCGCATTGCGGCGCAGCATCGGGAACACGTGGGGTTCAGGCTGGGGTGCGCGCCTGGCGCAACGCGCCCGGAAAGCGGCTGGCAGTCACGCGCTGAATTTCTTCGGTCGACACTGGCTTCAACAGATAGCGGTCGAAGCCCGCTTCGCGCGAACGCTGGCGGTCGGTTGCCAGCCCATCAGGGCTGGGCGAGACGCGTTCCGCCGGCGTTTCCACACTATCTCCCCGGTCGGTTTTTTCGGCGAGCGGCGCGATGTGCAGCCGATGCCTACCTTTCTGCCGCTTCTTCGGCATTCGCCAGGAATGGCCCATGCTCGCTATCAAGCATGCTGCCGTGGCCTTCGCGTTAAAGCGGACACGCTCAAGCAAGGCACACCGCTTGCGGCAGTTCATGCATGTGAGCGACAAGCGCTTGCGTGAGATCAAACCGACTTATGGAGGTCAACCATGAAACACGTTACCAGGATGGTTTTTGCTTCGGCGCTCGTGATGGCATTATCGGGCGGAGCATACGCACAGGCCGGCGGCGGTGCGGGTGGTGGTGGCGGCGCGGCAGGTGGTGGAGGAACCGGCGTGGGTGCCGGCGGCGGCACGACAGGGGGAGCCGGCGGGATCGCAACGCCCGGCGTGGGCGCCGGATCGATGAAGAGCCCGAGCGATTCGGGCTACGGTACGCCCGGCGTGACGGGCACTGGCGGTGGCGTGGGCACGGGTACTGGCGCATCGCCGAATAGCCCGTCGACGAACCGTTCCAATAGCGGCATGAGTAACGGCATGAGCAACGGCACTCGCAGCGGTACAGGCAATGGCATGAACAACGGTGCTGGCGGCACGATGCAAAACGGCCAGTAAACTCTGGTCCCGCGCATGCTTTGAATTGCTGAGTTCGAATGGGGCGGCGGCGCCTTTGAGTGGCGCCGCCCTTCTCTTTGTGCAACCGGAGCCTGCTCCGGAGCTGCAACCATGCATACCGGCTTTTCAATTTCCACGACGCTTCTTGCAATGCAAGACTCTGCCGGTCACGGCTCAGCACAGACAAAGCTGCTGGCCAGGTTCACATTGCCCTTGCCGACGTAGCGAGGAAACAGCGGATAGCGGCACAGCGGACGTGAGCGGCCATTGGTCGGCGCCGCGATATCGGTCGCCGTCAAGGTCTCGGGCGAAGCGCCGCGCGTCACCCAGTTATCGAGCGCGCCCAGCAGATCGACGGATGGAATGAACACGCCGCTGCCGTGCTGGAATCCCGGCACCATGTACAAGCGCATGAAATTATTGACCTGGTCGATGCCGAACCGCTCGACCAACGTGTCGTAATAGCTAATGGTCTGGTTCGGGCTGATGACTTCGTCGGCGAGGCCTTGCAGCGTGATGAGCTTGCCGCCGCGTGCAATGTAACGCGTAAGGTCGGGGTTCATCGCGCCGATCGTCTGCGACAGCGCGACCAGTTGCGCGCGATATTTTCCGGGGTGTTGCGGGTCGAACCGGAGCGAGTCGAAGCCGGCGTCGCGCGCAACGAAATAGCGGATGTAGCCGTCGCCCTGCGCGAACAGATAACCATTGGCGAAGAACGTCGGCACCGGCAGGCGTTCCGGCTGATGCGCGAGGCCGAGCAGGCCGTTCAGACGCGTGCCCTGAAAAATGTTGTAGCCGCTATAGCCGCTCACGTCCCAGGCCAGACGGTAGGGCAACGAGAGTCCGTCGCGCATCACGAGCAAGGCGGAGAGTTGCGTGTCGGTGAGGCATTCATCGTGAGACGGCGTGCGTCCGGCGCAGCGCAGCGAGGCGATGATGTCGGCTTCGCGCTCGCGGCACGCGGCGACGTCGCTGACAATGCCGTCCGCCGCGCCGTCGAGCCGGTCACACGTGGCGACTGTGCGTTGATAGACGTGTTCGAGCAGCAACGGCGGGATGAAGCCGCCGGGCGTGTTGTACTCCGCCTGGCCGAGCTTCACGCCGAGCAGACGCACGCCGGAAAAATTGAGTGCGGGCGAATTGGCGATCACGCCGTCGTAGTCGTCAGGAAAACGCTGCATCACGGTGTAGCCTTCGCGGCCGCCGGTCGAGCCGCCGGCGAAATACATCCGTTGCGGCGGGCGGCCATATGCGCGGGCAATCAGCGCAAGTGCGGCGTCGTGCGTTTTCTTCAGATGCGCAAAGCCGAAATTCGTGACCGCCTCATCGACAAGACCGAAGACCGCGACCGACGAATCGCCGACATGCCCCGAGTCGTCGCCGAACGTGGCGTACCCCTGCGCGAGCGGCGCGCGATTCGGCGAAAACGGCATCACGCCGGTTCCGCTGACCACAACGCCGTTATAGCCGCCGCCGCCGATCTGCAATGCGCGACCGTTCCAGCGTCGCGGCAGATTCAGATCGAAACGGATGTCGGGTGTGGTGGCTTTGACGCCCTTGATACGGCCGGTGATACGGCAATACTCGACGCCCTGCTGATTGCCCGGCGCGGTGGCGCTCACCATGGCCGCGCTTTCGATCTGCGCACCGGCGGTCGGCAAGGCAATGAGTTCGGGCGGCAGAATGGCGCCCGCGAATTCGGCGCAGCGCATGGCGAGCGGCGCCTCTTTGGGCGCGGCGAACGCCGGGTGGGCGGCGAGCCACAACAGCGCACCGGCAACCTGGATGGCCGCGCGCGACTCGCGCGCGGCACGCGCAGGATCCCAACTCGCCCTCATCCGTAACCTGCGCCATTGGCAGCCGCACCCGTCTGCTGCCCTTTCCAGCCACGCCAGCCGCGCGCGATCATGAGTACGGCGCCGATGGCGACGAGATCGCCGCCCAGTCCGATCAGCACCCCGCGAAAGCCATGAAATGTGTGCGGCGTCGCCGTATCGACGATCAGGGACACGAGCGTGCCCGCCACGAAACACACGAGCCCGGTGCGGCCGACCGTAACCACGGCGGGCAACCGCCGCGCGAGCCACGCGATGCTGCCCATGCGCACGAACTGCGCGGCGACCCAGGCAATGACGATGAAATTGATCACGCGATCGGGAGAAAGGTTCTGTTTAAACGTGCCGGGCAACGGTTGCGTCAGCACGAAGAGTTTGACGATAGCGAACGCCAGCACGGCCACGGCCGCGCCCCACGTGCACCAGCGAGCGGTGCGGGTAGCATGGAAGCGCTCGCTGACGGGCTGCACCCGGGACAGGATTCCGAGCACGAACATCAACTGCCATGCAAACGGATTAAAAGCCCAGTCGGCCACCTCGTCAATGCTGAACAATGCGGCCAGCGGCCGGGCGAGCGCCCAGATCGCCACGCTCAAACCCAGCGCCAGCAGCGGCGAACGCCGGGCCAGCGGCACCGCGAACGGCACGCACAGCGCGAAGATCACATACATGGGCAGCACGCTCGACAGATAAGGCTGGCGCCGCAGCAGCATGATATCAAGCGCTTCACGCAGCGGCTGAACCGCGAAAAGCGGCCATCCGGTCAGGTCGACCATGGGACGGTTCAGGTTCAGCATGGCGAGCACGGCGCCGGACAGCAGAGTCAGCACCGCCGTCAACAGATAGGCGCGGTAGATTTCCCAGCACCGCCGGACAAAGCGCAACTTCGCCGCACTCTCGCCACGTTTTGCGAGCACCGCCGTATAAGCCGCCGCCGACGCATAGCCGCCGAGAAACACGAACACTTCTGCCGAATCGCACAGCGCGTAGGCGTGCAGCATCAGATGCGAGAGCGTGCTGCCGGGAATATGGTCGAGCACGATGACGATCAGCACCACGCCGCGGAAGAAATCCACTTCGATAGAGCGTCCCCCAAGGGGATCTCCTCCCAGGCGGCCGCGACGGGTTTCCATTCAGGTTCTCGCAGGAATGGCGCACCCATGTCGTGCGCCGTTTTTCGTAGGAACACCATGACAATAAAACGTTCCCGCCGATGCCGCGCGGCCCATCCGCGCGCGCTGACAACCGGCCTCTAATTCCACATCGCGCAGCGGCAATCTGAAATACGGCTGTCGGCATGCGGTAATACTGAGTCGTCACCTGTTCCGCCTATTCGATTCGCGGCAAGAATTGCGCTTTTAAAGCGCCGGCCGAGAATGCAATCGGTAATGGGCGCGGAAAATAAATCGCCGGATGCGATGCACGATTTTTTTCGCTTTTTTTCATCGTAGGATGATTTCATGCACGCCCGTCGGACCTCGCGCATTTCAAGCGATGCCACCTTCGACGGCGGCCACTCATGTGGACCGGACACGCGGTCAGCCGATCCGCGATCGGCAGGCACGTCGAGCGTCATTGCGACGCCTTCTATTCGCCGCGGCTGAGCTGAGCGTCACCGAGCGCCCCGGTCCTTCCATTACCGTCCAGAACGGCCGCGCCGCGCGCGCTACCTTCGCACTGGAAGACGACCACATGAACGACAGAATTGCCGGCTTCGACGGATTGCGTGCGATCGCAGTCCTGATGGTATTTTTTCAGCACCGCCTGTTCGGCGACATCGGCGAGATCGGCCATCTCGGCGTATGGATCTTCTTCGCGCTGAGCGGATTTCTGATCATCGGCATTCTTTCCGCTCAACGCACGCGCATTGAAAACGGCGCCAGCCGATTCGGCGCCGAATTGAAGCGGTTTCTGTTTCGCCGGACCCTGCGCATATTTCCGATTTACTACCTGATGCTGCTGGTGATGTGCGTACTGATGGCGTTCGGCCTGGCGAGTCCCGAACTGGCGAGCGGCATGCCGTTTCATTTTGCTTACCTGTCCAATATCTGGATCGGCTCGGTGCTGCACTACTGGCCCGGGCGCTACTCGCATTTGTGGAGCCTCGCGATCGAGGAGCAGTTTTATCTCGTGTTCGCGCCGCTATTGTTGCTGCTTGCCTCGAGACGGCATCGCGCGGTGTGCCTTGTGATCGTCGTGGCCGGACTTGTTTCGCTAATGGCGATGCGCGCGGCGCATTGGCAGGACATCACCATCTACACGCACCCGCTGACGAACTTCTGGCTGCTCGCGTTGGGCGGAATCGGCGGCTTGATGATCGCGGGCAAAGAGCGCCGCTTGCGAGCGTGGCTCGGACACGGTGCGACGCTCTTCGCGTTGAGCCTCGGGCTCGTGGCCTTCTGCGCGACCGAACCGATGTGGAGCGAGCTGGGCAACCCCATGCTGTTCACCGCAGTCAGTGCCGCGTACGGCCTATGCATCGCGGCGCTGGTGTGTTCGATTGCGTGCTGCCGCAACGCGGTGATCATCGGCCTGCTCGAAACGGGCTGGCTGGTGAGCTTCGGGCGAATCAGCTATGGCTTTTATCTCTATCACAACCTGATCCCCGACCTCACGCGCAATCATCACGCCGCCGCGCTCTTCGGCGGCGTGGTGCCCTTGTGGGCGCACGTCGCGGGCATTGCAGGGTCGTTTGCGATTGCGCTCACGATGGCAGTTCTGTCATGGCGGCTGATCGAGGAACCGATCCTGCGGTTGAAGACGCGGCGTGCGGCGGGGCCGGCGTATACGCCGGCCGCATTGCCGTCGCGTCACGAGCGAGTCGAGCCGCCATTGACGGAAGAGCGCACCGCGTCGGACGCGGTCTGACATCGGCAGGTCTTACGTTTCGCTTGCACGCGGCGCATGTGAGGGCGCGGTATCATGCGGCCTCACTTAGCCGGCTGCTTCGAATCTCGCGCGACACTCGGGACCGAACTGGCCAAACGATAACAACAAGCCACCGCCCGCGCGTTGTCCGGTCGATCCGATCCGCGCGCCGGCTCGCGGACTCCAACTCGCGGTTTGCAGCCCGCGTTTTTCAGACATGCCTCATTTCACTTTCGCCGACGGCGTTCTCGGCGCGAGCCTGCAAGCGCTCGACTTCTACGCATTGCTAGGCATTGCCGCCGCGCTCCTGCTGGGCGGCATGGTCAAGGGCGTGGTCAGCATCGGCGTGCCGCTCGTGGCGATGCCGATCCTCAGCCACTTCCTGCCGATCAAGGAAGCGGTTCTTCTGCTCTCGATGCCGATCATCCTCGGCAATATCCCGCAGGCACTCGAAGGCGGAGAGCTGCTGCCGACCGTCCGGCGCATCGCCGCGCCGCTGATCGGCACCGTGATCGGCAACATCGTCGGGGTGAGCGTGCTGATTTCGCTGGCGCCGCATCGCGCGCAAGCGGCTGCTGGCGCGTTGCTGATGATCGCGGCATTGCTGTTGCTGGCGTCCCCGCGGCTTACGCTGTCGCCGACATGGGCGAAGCCGGCGGGGTTCGTGCTGGGCTTCGGCGCCGCGCTCATGGAGAGCATCGCTTCGGTGCCGGGCCCTTTGCTCGCGATGTATCTGATCGCCACGGGCGCCACGGGTAAAGCGTTCACGAAGCAGATCGCCATCATTCTCGTGGTTTCGATCATTACGCTCGTCGCGACATTCAGCGGCGGCGCGCATGCCCGCTGGACGGATCTGGCCATATCGGCCTGCGCGAGCGTGCCGGTGATCGTGGGAATGCTGCTGGTGCGGCCCTTGCGGGACCGGTTGCCGCCCGGCGCGTTTCGGGCGCTCGTGCTCGTATTCGTGGTGGCCGCCGCGGCGCAGATGATCTGGAAATCGGGCGTTTTATAAGCCTGACCGCTGCGCCGGTTCGAAACGGCCGTGGTACGCGCATTGCTGCCCAATGGTGTCATCCTCACCAACCGGAGAGATCTCGTGGCAACCAAGGCCAATTCCCCGAACGAACACGAGCCCGAGCGCCAGGCCGAAGAAGACCCCGGCAGCCGGCCTACCGAGGTTTCCAAGCCTATTGGCGACGCCATTCCTACGCCAGTCGAACCGGGTCTCGATCAGCCGCTGCCGAAGAAAGGTGAAACGCCACCGCCTGCCGATAAAGCCAAGGACGAGGCGTTGGGCGACACTGACACGCCTGCCGGTGTTCCACCGCCCGGGCCGTCGGATTTTGCGTAGCGCGGATCGTCAAAAGACAACGGGCGGCGCCGATTGCCGGCGCCGCCCGCGAGATGTCACACAACCGCGCAGTCAGTCATTCGTTCAAGCCGCCGCCGGCTCGTGGACGATTTTCAGTGTGCTTTTGTGCTCCCTGATCAACCGGTACACGGTTTCTCCGGGCACAGTCTCCTGCTCGAGCAGTTCGTCGGCAATAGCGCGCAGCACCGGTTCGTACGCATGCAGCAGCGCATGGCACAACTCGTTCAATTCCTTGAGCAGCACGTTCGCGTGTTCGATCGCACTCTTCATCTGCAACCCCGCATACTGCGACGGCAGTGCCGCAAGGCTGAACAGGTTGCCTTCGGCGTTAAAGCCGAATTTCGACACCATGTCCAGACTGATGCGCGAAGCTTCCTGCAAATCCGAAGCAGCGCCGCTCGATGCTTCGGAGAACGTGAGAATTTCCGCGTTGCGCCCGCCGAGCAGCACCTGGATTTCATTGCGGATCTCGCTCTCGCGATACAGGTGCTTGTCCTGCGCTTTCGTGATGAGCGCAACGCCCAACGCGCCGCCGCGCGGCAGGATCGTGACTTCTTCCAGCACTCCCGTGCCCAGCAGCGCGGCGACGAGACCATGCCCCGCTTCGTGCACGGCGATACGCGTGCGTTCGTCTTCGCTCAGTGCGCGCTCGGCGCCGCTCACGTCGCCGATGCGCGCAATCTTGATCGCCTCCATGAAATGCTTCGAAGCGATTTCGGTGTCGCCGGATTTGCGCGCGACGAGCCCCGCCTGATTCACCACCATCGCCACCGTTGCCGGCGACAGGCCCGTGGTCAGTCTCGCCAGTTGGTCATAGTCGATGTCCGCGGACTTCGACTTCAGCTTCTCGGCATAGAAGCGGAAAATCTTCGCGCGGTCTTCGCGATCGGGCAAACGGACCTGCACCGTGCGATCGAAGCGGCCGGGCCGGCGCAATGCCTCGTCCAGATTGTCGGGATGATTGGTCGCCGCAACGATGATGACCCCTTCGTTCGAAGCGAAGCCATCCATCTCCGCCAGCAACTGATTGATGATGCGGTTGCTCTCGGCTTCGACCGGACCGCCGCCCGTATCCGTGCGTTTGGCGAGACCGTCCGCTTCGTCGATGAAAATCACCGTGGGCGCATTCTTGCGCGCCAGTTCGAACAGATGCTTGACCTTCTGGATGCCGACGCCGTAGTACTTCGCACTGAAATAACTGCCCGTGATCGAAATGAAGTTCGCGCCGCACTCGCCCGCCAGCGCCTGAGCGAGGCGCGTCTTGCCGACACCCGGTCCGCCCACCATGAGAATGCCGCACGGCGCGCGCACGCCCATCGACGTGAACTGTTTCGGGTCGGACAGATAGCTGCGAATGTCCGCGAGTGCCGCCTTCGCTTCAGACGCGCCGATCACGTCGTCGAAACGCAGCGCGGGCGCCCTGTCGAGAAGCCTCGCGCCGCCGCGCATTTCGCGCCGCATGAACCACACCATGCCGCCGATCAACAGCAGCGGAAGCAGCACGCTGATGGCGTCGCGGGTCTGGTCGAACACCTGCAGCCAGCGTGAGCCGCCGGTACGAATGTCCGCGTCGGGAAGCCAGACGAGCTGGTATGCGGCGGCCTCGCCGGATTTGGGTTCGCCGAGCAGAAGCGCATGCGAGAACGTCGCGTTGTGGTCCGTGACGAAGTATTTCGTGCCGTCGCGCCTCGAGATCAGGATCGCGTTGGGACTCACGCCAACCGCGGCAACGTGGCCGTCGTGAATATCGCGCAGCATTTGCGACGCGTCTTTCTCTTCATGCGTCCATGCCGAGGCATCGCGGCGCATCTGGTTCGCGACGCCGGTCAGCGCCGGCGCGACCTGCGCCGCGCGTTGCTGGTAATGCCACACGCCGAATGCGAACACCCCCCCGATGAGTGCTGCCGCCACCGACATGGCGATCTTGCGTCTGCGTGTGCGTCTTTTACCAAGCGAGTTCTTTCCCGGCTTCATGAGTCACTTCCAAAAACGGGCTCAAGGCGAGCCCCGATACTTGTCAAAATCAGATGGGCAGAGGTTGGCGAAAGGGAATCGACAGAGGCGACACCGTGCATGACCCAGAAGAAAGGACACCCAACCATGCGTCCCTTTTAACGGACAGAACACGGTCAAGTATGCCGTGCCGCCGTTTCTTCAAAATCGCGGAAAAAGCCTGTTTCTACCGTCTATCCGGCGATTTGGGCTACCGGATTGCTGGGGAGCGGGCGTTGCGCGCATTGCAGTCACGAGCCGCTCCAGCGCACAGTTTATCAGCGCTAAATTCGTCGCGTATTCTGCATACCTACATTTAACCGCTCCCCAATTAAAGCGGTCAGAATTACAGTAGGACCCTCTTTTTCGACGGCCGATGCCGGCGCAACGTTGTGTATGGATTTAGTGCTAGCGCTCGCACCGCGCAGCAAACGGCGTGAGATGCCAAGCCATTGCACGCGATGGAGAATGACCAACAATCGGCATGTTTTCGCCACCGCAAAATACTGCGGGCGATCAGGAAGGAATCACGTTGTGCGCGAGGGAATTGTTCGGCGCTAATCGAGCGATGCGCACCGTTGGCGGAAGTCATTCACCGCCTCATGAGCGAGAAGGTCGTCGGAGGCCGACCCCGCAGCACGGAGTCGCGCCGCGAATGTCGATTGCAGGTCAGGCTGGGCGGATGTGCGACGGGCCTCTGCGGGCCCGTTCGCACCCTCGCCACTTTCTCTCAGGTTCTTCAGTTTTTATTACCGATGCCGGCATGCATCGATCTGGTCCTCCTCTGCTCAACCCCGGTTCTCGTGCTTGTTCTTCGGTCGGTTCAGGCGGCCGTGCGCGGCTTCAGCGCGATCGGCGCGTCACTCGCGAGTCTTTCGAGGAGTTTCGTCACACGCTGCCGCTGGGCGGCAATCAGTTCGTAAGTCTCTTCCAGCGCCCGAATGCGTTTTTCCCAATACCCGTGGTCGAGCGAATGCAGCCCGCCGGACGCGTCCCCACGCGTCACGTACTCCACCACGCTCTCGAGATGCCGCAGTTGGCCGTCCACCAGCGTGGCCGGACGCCGCGCGGTCGGCCGCCTGTCCGTGCCGCCCATTCTTGATACCCCGTGAATTGCCTGCCGGCAAAGTCTGTTTTCGCTCCCCGCGCCGCTGATAGCGGATCGGCGCGCTTTCCATGCGCAGTTGCGATTCCGATACGGCGGCAGCGGTCCACGGCGTGCCGCGCCGTCGGCGAAAACGGTCTGCATCTAGTCGCGCAACATTAATGCAGCTTTTTTGTTAGGCTTGACCATCCGTCTCAAATTTATGGCGACGGCGATAAATCTCCCATGCATTGCGCATACTCGCCGAAACCGCACTCCTCGCTCGCAGCCATCGATTCATGAATCAGCGCTCACTGCCGCATCACCTGGCCGCAGCCGCAGCCGCCCATTCGCGCTCCGCCATTTCGACAAGCCGTTTCAGCACGCACGGCCTCGCGCCCGACGAACAGTTCCTGGCCTGGCGCCAGCGCGTGGGACATGTGGTCGACGCGCCGCCGTCGAAGGCGCAGGTTGCCGGGGGATTTCGCGGTGAAATCGATTTATACGCGGTCGGCGGCATGGTGCTGACGGACTGCAGTACCGATTCGATGCTGCTGGAACGCTCGGTGGCGCGCGTGTCCACGGACTCGCGTCGCGATTACGTATTTCAGCTCTTCGTGGAAGGGGAAGTCGGCCATGTGACCGGCATGCGCAAGAAGCGCAGCGAGCCGGGTTCGGTGCAGGGCATCGTCGCGTTCGACCTGAACCAGCCGTTTCGCGCCGAACGCCCTGAATGCCGCCTCCTGAGCCTGTTCGTGCCGGCCGCCGTGGTGGACGAGGAGTTGCGCGACGGCGCCGCGATTCACGGCCGTATCGTCCAGCAGGGCTCGCCGCTGACCGGCGTCGTGCTGGATCATATGACGGCTCTCGCCCGCGAAATTCCCAACCTCGATCCGGCCAGCGCCGTCGAGGCGCTGCACGCGGGCGCGCAGTTGATGGTAGGCACGTTTCGCAAGGACGCGCGCCTGAGCGGCACGGGCCGCGCCGCGCTGCAAGCTGCGGTGATGGGCCGGGTACGCCGCTATATCGAGGCCAATCTGCATCAGGGCGACCTCACGCCGACCAGCGTGGTCCAGGCGCTGCAGTTGAAACGCGCGACGATCTATCGCTGGTTCGAGCATGAAGGCGGTCTTGGCGCCTACATTCGCCATCGGCGCCTGCGGGAGGCGGCGGACGAACTAGTTCGTTACCCGCACCTTCAGGTGACGGAAATCGCTTTCGGCCTCGGCTTTCAGAGCGCCTCCGACTTCACCCGCGCCTTTCGCCGCGCTTTCGACATGAGTCCGCAAGACATGCGCGCCCGCGCATTCGACCTACGGCAATTGCGCAGCGCGGCCTAGCGCTCAGGCGAGCGGCGGCGCAACGCTGGCGGCGCGGACGCCCGCTTCCGTCTGCTCTGGAAACGCCTTCAGCGCCGCGAGCGTGAACGCGGTCGCGCCCATCAGATACCACGCCGGAACCATCGGATCGCCGCTCCGGTTGATGAGCCACGTCACCAGAAACGGTGAAAATCCACCGAACAGGACCACGCCGAAGCTGTAGATCACCGACAATCCGGCCGCGCGCCGGTGAGCGGGGAACGCCTCCATCATCAGCACCGAACCGGCACCGGCGTTGTTCACCGCGAGCGCCACGTAAGCCGCGATGATCACGAGCGACACGAGATTGCCCGCGCCGTGCGTCAGCGCCCAGAAAGCGGGCCAGGCCGCCGCCAGCGAAGCCACGAGCGATACGTACTGCAGCGTCTTGCGGCTCGCGAGCCGGTCGGCCGCGAGCCCGATCAGCGGCGTCACCACGAGAATCACGAGGCCGGACAGACAGGCCGTCAGCAGGCTGATGGTCGGCGGCCGGTGCAATGTACGGACCAGGTAGGCCGGCATGTAGAACACAGTGACGTAGATGCTCACCGAAGGCGCCGCCATCATCAGAAGTCCGCAGACGAGCGGGCGCATGTGCTCCGCGAACAGACGCCGCGGGCTGAGCCGCGTACGCTGCTGCGGCGCCGCTGCCGGCATCCGGCGCCGCAGATACCAGCCGACCGGGCCGATCAGCCCGCCCAGCACGAACGGAATGCGCCAGCCCCATGCATGCATGGCGGCGGGCGACAGCAGCGCAGTGGTGCTCGCGCCGACCAGCGCGGCGGCGAAAGCGGCCGCGCCCTGGCTGGCGCCACGCCAGCTCACCATGAAACAGCGATGCCGGTAGCCGGCCGACTCCATCAGCGACGCCGACGCCGGGCCGATTTCGCCGCCCGCCGCGAGCCCCTGCATCAGGCGCGCGAGCACCATCAGCACGGTCGCGGTCGGACCGATCGAGGCGTAACCCGGCAGGCACGCGATCAGCCATGTGCCGAGCGTCATCAAGGCGAGCGATGCGGTGAGGCCGGCTTTACGGCCACGGCTGTCGGCAATGTGGCCGATCATGATCGCGCCGAGCGGACGCATCACAAAGCCCGCGCCAAAGGTGGCGAGCGAGAGCAACAGCGACGACGCGGGATCGTGCGACGGAAAGAACAGATTGCCGATCGCGACAGCCGCAAAGCTATAGACGGTAAAGTCATAGGCGACGAAACCATTGCCGATCACGATGGCGGCAACGATACGCCCGAGTTCTGCGCGGGATAGTGGAACCGCTTTGCCGGCAGCAGTGTGCATGAGGTGCAATCGACGAATCCGTCGAGGTATTCAGGAAGGTGGCGAGAAAAACGAGGTTGCTATTCTAACGGCCCAGGCGGGCGCAACTTTACGTCATGCAGCGGGTTCTTTCAGCCCCTGGTCTACTACAGGCTTACATGCTCTTACTCCGACGCGGCTTCGAGGCGACGGCGGAGGCCACCCACGCTGCTACACTTGCGCCACGCTACCCTGTAAAAGACACCCGGCACACGCTCCAACCCATGCTTCGATTCGAAAACCTCAGCAAGCGCTACGGCGAACGCCTCATCTTTCAGGGACTGCATGACGACATCACCTCCGGATGCGTGGCGTTGAACGATGAGTCCGGCAGCGGCAAATCGACCTTACTCGGCCTCCTTGCGGGCACGATCGAGCCCGACGCCGGCGAGGTGTGGCTCGGCGGCCATTCGTTGCGCACTGCGCCGCTCGCCGCGAAATCCGTGCTCACTTACGTGCCCGAAGACTGCATGACCTATCCGGATCAGACCGGTCGCGAATATCTGAACAAGGTGGCATCGGCGAGAAAAACCGCGGTAACGGGCGATACCCTGGACCTCGCGGACCGCTTCGGCCTGACGCCGCATCTCGACAAACGCTTCGAGCAGATGTCGTTCGGTACGCGCAAGAAGATTTTCCTGACTGCTGCCGTGCTCGGTGAGACCCGCGTTCTGATCGCGGACGAACCCGTCGGGGGACTCGACGCCGCCGCGCGCGCCGTACTGGTTGATCTGTTCAGAACCCTCGCGCAAACGCGCACGGTGTTTTTCTCGAGCTACGACACGGTTTTTACCGATGCGTGCGAGGCACGCAGTGTGACTTTCGCCGACCTCGGCGGGCGCGGCTAGGTCGTCCTGCTGGTGCCGTCGTGCACGAGCGCCCACCATGAACGGATCGCCGGTTTTGAACTGCGCTCGCGGCCGCGAACGAAACCCAACGCAAGGCGCCCCTTGGGTGACGTACGCGGCCCAATAGCCGAAGTCACGCGTTCATTTGACGGTCTGAATGACCTCGAAGCCTTCGAATTCCGGATGTCCGAGATAGAGCACCCGGTTGTCTCCACCGGCGTTGCGATGCGCCGCGCGAAAGGCCTCGGATTTCGTCCAGCCTTCGAAGGACGCGTAGTCGTTCCATATCGTATGGCTGGAATACAGAACGTGATCTTCCTTCTGTGGCCCCTTCAGAAGATGAAATTCCACGAAGCCCGGCACCTCTTTCAGATGCGTATCGCGCGTTGTCCAGAGATGTTCGAAAGCGGCTTCGGATCCGGGCGTCACTTTGAAACGGTTCATGGCAATGTACATGCTGAAGGCCTCTTTGCAGTCACGATAGATCTCGCGGGCTTTGATTATATGCCCGTCAATCTTCCGATCAATGTCACGACCGCGAGACAGCAGAAAGCGTCCGTTTTCAGGCCGCTTTGTCTTGCGCCACCTGTTCGAGCCAGAGCCGGCTGTCCGGAAACCAGAATGCATCCGGCCGCGGCGGCGATACGAGTTTCACCGGCAGCGACGGGTTGAATATTCGGGACCATGCCGATAGATACGATGGCGTCTTCACCAGATATCCGCAACGGGATAACAGCAGACTGCAGACCAATGCTTCACGACCGATTTCGAGCCCAGGGTAGCCGCTGAAATGAACCGGCGTGTTGCCGCTCGCGAGCAATTTCGCGGGCGCCACCTTGACCGGCTTGCGAAATGGCCAGGCAACGAAGAAGTCGAGAAAGGCCTGTTCGTCGCTTGAAACGAAAATGTTAGTGAGGTGCGGGTTTTCAGCGAGCGTCGTTTCCATGTGGCGACAGAAATCGCTCCATGAAACCGGAATGGCTTCCAGCGTCTTGTCCGTGCCTCTGAAATGCGCGCCGAGCGTCGACATGCCGATTTCGAGTTGCCGGCAGATGGTGTCGACCTCGTCCTGAATATGGCCCGCTGGCCGGTAATGTGCGAAGAATAGCTCGCTGGCGCTCCCGAGTTGAAGCCGGGCCTCGTAGCGTTGACGAAATCCCAGTTGCACGAGATCGCGAACCGTAGACTTTCTCACCTTGCGGGTGAGCGACGCCGTGGCCTCGCCATGCATGGAATCGAAGAAGGCCGAGAACCAGTCCATCTTTCCTTCAGGATCGCCGTAGAGCCCACCGCGAGCACTAATGCACGGCGACAGGCATTTCTCTTCGCAATACATCAGGATAAACAGGACCATTTGCATCACGGAGAAAAAACCGGAGTTCTCCTGAATTTCAATGGCAAAGATTCCCCTGTTCAAACGCTGTGTAGCATGAAGCGAAATGCGACGTGGTGTGGCCACGGAATGCTTGAACCCCTCGCTGCGTCGGATCTTTTTCGCCCGATCGACTACCTTTCTCAGCATGCCCGTCTCCTGATGGGATCTAGGTATTCTTTGAAGTCGCCCGCGTCTGTGCACAATGAAGTTCACGACGCCCGAGAATAACATTTCAAAAGCGCGCGTCGAGTAAGTTCGGCTCGACTTGGTGAGCTACCGCACAAAAGAGGCGGTAAGACTTCCCGTGAGAGACCTCGACCATGCCTGCCCAAGCTGCCTTGCCGTCCGGGAAACGCTTGCCGTCTGGCTCAGCGGGGCCGGGCAGGCATGCCGGGCCCGCTATCGCTTCTCCAGTTTCATCACCGTCAGCGCCCCGTCCACCTCTTCAGCGACGAAGTCGATGCTATCTCCGGACTTGACCTGCGAGAGCATTGCCGGATCTTTCACCTTGAACGCCATGGTCATCGCATCCATGCCGAGGTTTTCCAAAGGACCATGCCTGATGGTCAGCTTGCCGGCAGCCAGATCCACTTTCCTGACCTCGCCATGCGACATACCGGCCTTCGCGTCACCGCCCACCTGAGCGCCGTCCGCACTCGCCGCTGCATGGCTCGCCGGTTCCGCCGCATAGCTCGAAGCGGAAATCGTCAGCATGCAAACCGTCATCATCGAAATCAATACATTCTTCATCTCACCCTCGCCAAAGTTAAATATGTTCGTCACGACATCAACCGTCCGGCAACTCGCCGGTATATTCATAAGCCACTGTTCCCTTGGGATGCGCGAACCAGCCCGGATCGCGGTAATCGTCTCGCCCTAACCCTTCGCGTACTTTCACCACCGTGAACATGCCGCCCATTTCGAGCGCGCCGAATGGTCCGGTGCCGGTCATCATCGGCAGTGTGTTGTCGGGCAGCGGCATTTCCATTGCGCCCATCGAACCGCCCGTGCTACCCATCGCCATATAGTCGGGCACCAGCCGGTTGATACGTTTCGCCAGGTCTTTCTGCGGCACGCCGATCATGTTCGGAAACTGATGCCCCATCGCGTTCATCGTGTGATGCGACTTGTGGCAATGAAACGCCCAGTCGCCCGGACGATTCGCCGTGAACTCGATAGCACGCATCTGCCCGACTGCGATATCGGCCGTGACCTCGGGCCAGCGCGCGGAAGGCGGAATCCAGCCGCCGTCCGTGCCCACTACTTCGAAGTGATAGCCGTGCAGATGAATCGGGTGATTGGTCATCGTCAGATTGCCGACGCGGATACGCACGCGATCGCCCGCACGCACCGGCAACGGATCGATGCCCGGAAACACGCGCGCGTTCCATGTCCACATATTGAAGTCGGTCATCTCGTTCACGCGCGGCGTGAAGCTGCCCGGATCGATATCGTAGGCGGACATGACGAACACGAAGTCGCGGTCCACCTGCATCACGCCCGGATCTTTCGGATGAACGATGAACATGCCCATCATGCCCATTGCCATCTGCACCATCTCGTCGGCGTGCGGGTGATACATGAAGGTGCCGGGCTTTTCCAGCCGGAATTCGTACACGAACGTCTTGCCCGGCGGAATGTGCGGCTGCGTGAGGCCGCCCACGCCATCCATGCCGCACGGCAGCAGCATGCCGTGCCAGTGGACCGTGGTGTGCTCCGGCAACCGGTTGGTCACGAAAATGCGCACCTTGTCGCCTTCAACCGCCTCGATGGTCGGCCCAGGCGCCTGGCCGTTGTAACCCCATAGATTCGCGTTCATGCCCGGCGCGAGTTCGCGCACCACCGGTTCCGCGGTCAGATGAAACTCCTTCCAGCCGTTCTTCATGCGCCACGGCAGCGACCATCCGTTGAGCGTGGCGACCGGCGTGTAAGGCCGGCCATTCGACGGCGCGCGCGGCGCCTGCATGGCGGCCGTGGCCATCGTGGGCGCTTCGGGCAGCGACGCGGCGCCGGCCTTGCTGACCAGCGCGGCGCCTAGCAAAGCGGCTCCCGAGCCGCCGATAAAATGTCGACGTGACACCATGTCATTGACCTTCCGATTCAGTGGACGACGCCGCTTGCGTCGTGAATGCGAGCGGCGTCGCGATAGCAGCAACCGGCAACCGGCCGCCGAGCGCCTGTTGCAAATCGGTTTGCGCGAGCCAGTAGTCTTTCAGCGCGTCGATAGCGCTATTCACCGCGCCGATCTGCTCGCGTGAATCGGCCAGCAGTTCGAACACGCTCGCGAGCATGCCGTTGTAGCGAAGCAGCAGTTCATCGGAGATGGTTTTGCGCACCGGCACGACTTCGTCCCGATAGTGCTTCGCCAGGTCGTAGCCGGACACGTAGGCCGAATACGATTCGCGCACTTCGGAGCGCGCGTCGATCGCGGTCCCGGCAAGGCGATTCACCGACTGCATGTAGATCGCTTCCGCACGCGCCGCTTTGGCGCTGCCCCAGTCGAAAACGGGAATCTCGACGCTGATCTCATAGCCCTGCTCGCGGCCGTCCGAAGTCGTGAAATTGTTCTGATAGCCGACGTCCAGCGCATTGATGAAACGCGTCGCCTTGCTCAAGCCCAGTGCACCGGCTACGCTTTGCGTTTGCAGCTTCGCGGCCTGGATGTCGAGCCGGTTCTGCATTGCGAAGGCTTCCAGATCGTGCAGTTCGGGGCGCGTGGCTGGCAGATCGGGGAGACGCGCAGGCAGTTTGTACTGTGCTTGCGAACCCCAGAGCCCCATCGCGCGAGTCAACTTTTCTCGCGCGGACACCAACTGTTGTCGCGCTCTTGCTACTTGCGCCATCGTTTCCGCGTAAAAGGCCTGCTCGCGCGCGTAATCGAGCTTGCTGAAATTGCCGGCCTGCTGCATGCGTGACGCGAGTTCGGCGCTGGCCTCGGCCGAGTCCTTCACCTGCTCCGCGTAGACCGCCGATTGCCCGGCCGCAACTGCGTTGATGTAGGCGCGCCGGGCATCGGCGGCGACTTTGAGCATGGCGTCCGCGGTGAGCAAGCGGGTCTGCTCGAAACGGCGGCTTTCGATGCGCGTCGTCAGCGGCATTGTCAGCACCCGTAGCACGCCGAGCGTGAATGTGCGGCTGATACTCAGGTCATCGCCACCATGCGTGCGGCTGAACGAGAAGCCGGGATTCGGCAGGCGGCCTGCCTGAACGAGGTCCGCTTCAGCGATGCCGAGCTCGCTATACGAAGCCTGCAGACCGCGGTTGTTCAGCAGTGCGATCTGGACCGCGTCGTCCATGCTGAGCGGCGTGGACAGCAGTTCTTGCGTGCGGCTGGCGGCGGTGCGTCGATCTTCATCCGTTTTTATCTGCACGGCGTCTTTGCCAAGCCGCTCCGAGGCCGCGGTCGACACGGCGCCAAACCCGCCGTCTTTTGAGAATGTCGTGCAGCCGGCGAGCAATGCCGCTGCAATGGCGATTGCAATCGCACGGGGAAAAGGGAACAGGCGCGGCTTCATTTTGCCGCCCCTTCGTGGTGGGAGCCGTGGGCATCGTCTTTGGCTTCGGCGATACCCGGATTGACGCCCGAATCGACGCCCGAATGCATCGTGCCGTGGCTCATTCCAGCGCCATCAGAAGGATTGGTCACCGCGCGATTGAGCGCCTGCCAACTCGTTGTTTGCTGCTCGCGGTACGGCCGATAATCGGCCAGGGCGGACGGCACCTCGACCGCAGGCACGGATACGGCCGCATCCGCTGGATCGGGAAATATGGGCATGGCGTGCACGAGCGCCGGCAGATATGCCGTCGCGCCGAGCAGCGCCGCAATGAACATTCGCATGGATAGTCTCGTCGTAGACCGTGCCGATGGACGACACACGGCCGCCATCGAGACGAAATGGAACACCGCAGCGCGGGGCTGCGAGAGAACTAGACGAGAGGAAGTCGGGGAGGACGTTCGACGCCGTCGGTCAGAAACGACGCGACGCGCACAGCGGGAGGCAGAGGAACAGCGAACTGAATGGCGCTAGCGGACAGAGAGGCCGCCGGCGTGATCGGCAACGCGCCGCCGAAACAGCAGGACGCGCAGGCGGAGCAAGCGTGCACGTGATGCTCGCTGCTGCCCGGGTTGTAATGCTGAAGGTGAGCACCGGCGATAGGGTCGGCTTGAGCGGCCTCCATCCCGGCATGGTCATGATGTTGAGCCATTGAACCGGCATGCTCGTGATGCGTGGGCGCCCCATCGCCCACGTAATGCGAAGACTCGCATTTCATGGAGAGGGCCGCGAACGACTGAACCGGAAGGCTCAGCGCAAGCAGCACGACGATGAAGAGTTTGCGCCAGCAGGACATGGGTACGAAGTCTAGCATGCGGTTCCGGGAAATCGTATGACCGGGACCACGCCGCGTGTGCCCGCTTTTAGTGCGGCGATACGGTTTCGACCTGCCCGCAAAAAGACGCTTGACCTTACCGCCGTGGGAAGGTTCACGCTTAAGCCATGACTTCTCATCGGAGGTAGGAAATGGAATTCACCGTCCCGGACATGTCGTGCGGCGGGTGCGCCAACGCCATCACACGTGCTGTCACGAGTCTCGACCCGGCTGCAAAGCTCGAAGTCGATCTCCCCGTTAAAATCGTCAAGGTCATGTCGACGCTGGCACCCGCGCAATTCATCGAGGCCATCGAAGCGGCGGGCTTTCATCCGTCGCTGAGAACCTGATCACCTGAAAGCCTGACCACCTGATAGGATCGCCGCCGGGAAGCGGAAGCGGGAGCACGCCGCCGTTTTCGCTTGCCTGCATCAGCGTCGTTCGAGACAACCTTTTCCCAATGGACATCCGCTATGAAAAACCTTCGCGCCTTTCGTGCCCTCTGTCTCGTCGGCGGCTTTGCGTTTGCTGTCGCTGCCGCGCCCGTCCACGCCCAGCAACCGGCGGCCATGCCCGGCATGGATATGTCCGGTTCGGCGGACGCCGGCACCGGCGAGTCGACGCAAGCGTTCAAGGCCGCCGACGACAAAATGATGCAGGACATGAGCGCCGACTACACGGGCAACACCGACAAGGATTTTGTCGCGCACATGATTCCGCATCATCAGGGCGCGATTGAAATGGCGCAGGTCGAGTTGAAATACGGCAAGGATCCGGAGCTGAAGCGGCTGGCAAGGAACATCATCAAGGCACAGCACGAAGAAATCGCGTTTATGAAGGGATGGCAGGCGAAGCACGGGGTGAAGTGAGCGGGCGTGCCGCCCAGGTCCGATTTCCGCTACCTCGCCCCAGCACCTCCAAACCCGCTTTCCTTCCCGACTTCGTCCTTTCTGGACGAAATCGGGAGGTCCGCAAGCTCGCGTGCCGGCGAATCGTCGATATGATGCTGACGGCGCCGGCAAGCTCCTCACCTCTCCTGCGGCACCCGCACCCAGCCTTCCATCAACACCCGCGCGCTGCGGCTCATGATCGCCTTCGTGACCGTCCACTCTCCGCCGCTCTCGCTCGCCTCGGCGCCAACCCGCAAGGTTCCCGAAGGATGCCCGAAGCGCACCGACTTCTTCGCCCCGCCGCCCGCCGCGAGATTCACCAGCGTGCCCGAAATCGCCGCCGCCGTGCCGATCGCCACCGCGGCCGTGCCCATCATCGCGTGATGCAGTTTGCCCATCGACATCGCCCGCACCAGCAGATCGACGTCACCCGCGCTGATGCGCTTGCCGCTCGACGCCACATAGTCGGCCGGCTTCGCAACGAACGCGACCTTAGGCGTGTGCTGGCGCGTCGCGATCTCGTCGAGATGCTTGATCAGCCCCATGCGCAGCGCGCCGTGCGCGCGAATGGTTTCGAACATCGCCAGCGCTTTTTCGTCGCTATTGATGGCGTCCTGCAATTCCGTGCCCTTGTAGCCGATCGATTCCGCATCCACGAAAATGGTCGGAATACCCGCGTTGATCATGGTCGCCTTCAGCGTGCCGACACCCGGCACTTCGAGGTCGTCGACCAGGTTGCCGGTCGGAAACATCGAGCCGCCCGCGCCCTCTTCTTCCGCGGCCGGATCCATGAATTCGAGTTGCACTTCAGCGGCCGGAAACGTGACACCGTCGAGTTCGAAATCGCCGGTTTCCTGCACGGCGCCATTGGTCATCGGCACATGCCCGATGATCGTCTTGCCGATGTTCGCCTGCCAGATGCGCACGGTCGCCACGCCGTCGCGCGGAATCCGGCTCCGGTCGACGAGACCCGCGCTGATCGCAAACGGTCCCACGGCGGCCGAAAGATTGCCGCAATTGCCGCTCCAGTCGACGAACGCCTTGTCGATCGACACCTGCCCGAACAGGTAATCCACGTCGTGATCGGGCCGGCTGCTTTTGGCGATGATCACCGTCTTGCTGGTGCTCGACGTCGCGCCGCCCATGCCGTCGATCTGCTTGCCGTACGGATCGGGGCTGCCGATCACACGCATCAACAGCGCATCGCGCGCGGCGCCCGGCACCTGAGCGGCCTCGGGCAAATCCTGCAAGCGGAAAAACACACCTTTGCTGGTGCCGCCGCGCATATAGGTGGCGGCAATCTTGATCTGAGGTTGGTGGGCCATGAAAGTCGTGTCCTGATGTGGGCGGACGGTCCCCAAGGGGACTTCCGGCAGAGGGCGTACGGCATGCCGCGCCGTATCGCCCTGTCCCGCGTTAAAACGTTCGCTGCTTCAAGCGATCTGAAAACCAGGCGGCCTCAAGCGGCCGCTTTCGTCGATTCGAGGAAGTCCTGCGCAAAACGTTGCAGCACACCGCCGGCTTCGTAGATCGAGACCTCTTCGGCAGTATCGAGCCGGCACGTGACCGGCACTTCCACGCGCTCGCCGTTCTTGCGATGAATCACCAGCGTGAGGTCCGTGCGCGGCTTGCGCTCGCCGATCACGTCGAAGGTTTCCGTGCCGTCGATACCGAGCGTGAGCCGGTTTACACCAGGCTTGAACTCCAGCGGCAGCACGCCCATGCCCACCAGATTCGTGCGGTGAATGCGCTCGAACCCTTCGGCGACGATCGCTTCCGTGCCGGCAAGACGCACGCCCTTCGCCGCCCAGTCACGCGACGAACCCTGGCCATAATCGGCCCCGGCAATCACGATCAACGGCTGCTTGCGCTCCATATAGGTTTCGATCGCTTCCCACATGCGCGTGACCTTGCCCTCGGGCTCGATGCGCGCCAGCGAACCCGCCTTCACCTTGCCGTCTTCGAGCACCATCTCGTTCTTCAGCGTGGGGTTCGCGAAGGTGGCGCGCTGTGCCGTCAGATGGTCGCCGCGGTGAGTCGCATAGGAATTGAAGTCTTCTTCCGGCAGGCCCATCTTCGCCAGATATTCGCCCGAGGCGCTGTTCGGCAAAATCGCGTTGGACGGCGACAGGTGATCGGTCGTGATGTTGTCGCCGAGCACGGCCAGCGGGCGCATGCCCTTGAGCGTGCGCTCACCCGCGAGCGCGCCTTCCCAATACGGCGGACGGCGAATGTACGTGCTCATGGGGCGCCAGTCGTAGAGCGGGCTGGCCTTCTCGCCCGTGTCGACCGTGACCGCGAACATCGGCTCGTACACCTTGCGGAATTGCTCCGGCTTCACGCTCGACGCCACGATCGCATCGATCTCCGCGTCCGACGGCCAGATGTCCTTCAGCGTGACGGCATGACCGTCGGCGTCGATACCGAGCACGTCTTTCTCGATGTCGAAGCGGATCGTGCCCGCAATCGCATAAGCCACCACCAGCGGCGGCGACGCGAGGAATGCCTGCTTGGCGTACGGATGAATGCGGCCGTCGAAGTTGCGGTTGCCCGACAGCACGGCGGTCGCATACAGATCGCGATCGACGATCTCTTTCTGGATCGCCGGGTCCAACGCACCGGACATGCCGTTGCACGACGTGCACGCATACGCGACCACGCCGAAGCCCAGTTGCTCCAGATCGTGCAACAGCCCGGCTTCTTCCAGATACAGCGTGACCGCCTTCGAGCCCGGCGCGAGCGAAGTCTTCGCCCACGGCTTGCGCGTCAGTCCGCGCCGGTTCGCGTTACGCGCCAGCAGACCGGCCGCGATCATGTTGCGCGGATTGTTGGTGTTCGTACAGCTCGTGATGGCGGCGATGATCACCGCACCGTCCGGCATCAGGCCAGGCTCGTTCTCCACCTTGCCGCTGATGCCGCGCGCCGCCAACTCCGACACCGGCAGACGGCGATGCGGATTGGACGGACCGGCCAGCGTGCGCACCACGGTGGAGAGGTCGAACTTCAGCACGCGTTCGTACTCCGCATGCTTGAGGCTGTCCGCCCACAGGCCGGTTTCCTTCGCGTAGGTTTCCACCAGTTTGACGAGCTCGTCGTCGCGGCCGGTGAGCTTGAGGTACTTGATGGTCTGTTCGTCGATATAGAACATCGCGGCCGTGGCGCCGAATTCAGGCGACATGTTGGCGATGGTCGCGCGGTCGCCGAGCGTGAGGTTGGCCGTGCCGGGGCCAAAGAATTCGAGGTACGCGCCGACCACTTTTTCCTTGCGCAGGAATTCGGTCAACGAGAGCACGACGTCGGTCGCCGTAATGCCTTCACCCGGCTTGCCCGTCAGTTCCACGCCGACGATATCCGGCAGGCGCATATACGACGCGCGGCCCAGCATCACGCTTTCCGCTTCGAGTCCGCCCACGCCGACGGCTATCACGCCGAGCGCGTCCACCATCGGCGTATGGGAATCGGTGCCGACCAGCGTATCGGGAAAAGCCACGCCGTCTTTCACCTGCACCACCGGGCTCATGCGCTCGAGGTTGATCTGATGCAGGATGCCGTTACCCGGCGGAATCACGTCGACGTTCCTGAACGCGCGCTTGGTCCAGTTGATGAAGTCGAAGCGGTCTTCATTACGGCGGTCTTCGATCGCGCGGTTCTTCGCGAATGCATCCGGATCGAAGCCGCCGCACTCGACAGCGAGCGAATGGTCGACTACCAGTTGCGTCGGCACCACGGGGTTGACCATTGCCGGATCGCCGCCTTGCGCGGCAATCGCGTCGCGTAGACCGGCGAGGTCGACCAGAGCGGTCTGGCCGAGAATGTCATGACAGACCACGCGCGCCGGGAACCACGGGAAATCCAGTTCGCGCTTGCGTTCGATGATCTGCTTGAGCGACGCGACGAGCGTGACCGGGTCACAGCGGCGCACGAGATTCTCTGCCAGCACGCGCGACGTGTACGGCAGCTTGTCGTATGCGCCGGGCTGAATGGCTTCGATGGCGGCACGCGTGTCGAAGAAATCGAGCTGGGTGCCGGGAAGGCGTTTGCGGTTTGCGGTATTCATGGCGTAGGGGACAAAACAGTAATGATCCGGGGACGATGGCGGCGGCCGATCACAATCAGCTGCCCCTTTTTCTAGCGCTTCCCTGGCGGGCCGGTCAGGTACGTGTAGTTTAAGCTCGCGGCAGTGTGCCGGTTGGATTTGCCGGCGTTCACGTCGACGCGCCGCAAAAAACAGCCTTGGCTCGGGGTTCCAGCGAGCCAAGGCCCAATTTCATTGCGTCGCGCTCTCGAGACGCAATGAAGGAAAAGCACTTGCCCTGGCGCGTCGACCCTTTGCGCGCCGAACAGTACTCACGGCGTCGTCAAACACGCTTTGCGAGCGGCACGAACGGCAGATCGTCGGGCCCGGTGTAATTCGCGCTCGGACGGATGATCTTGTTGTCGATACGCTGCTCGATGATGTGCGCGCTCCAGCCCGCCGTACGCGCGATCACGAAGAGCGGCGTGAACATGGCGGTGGGCACGCCCATCATGTGATACGAGACCGCGCTGAACCAGTCCAGATTCGGGAACATCTTCTTCGCGTCCC